>DATIER010000162.1:0-3890 GCA_035455605.1 Gaiellaceae bacterium | reverse complement strand
CCCGGCTACGGCTTCTGGGCCGCGGTCGAGAGGTCGAGCGAACGATTCGTGGGCTGGTTCCACCTGCGGCCGCCCGCGGGAGCGCCGTCCCCGGGCGAGGTCGAGCTCGGCTACCGGCTGTGCCGCTCGGCCCGGGGCCGGGGGTACGCGACCGAGGGCTCGCGCGCCCTGATCGACAAGGCGTTCGCCGAGCTCGGCGCCGAGCGCGTCGTCGCCTTCACGATGGTTGTGCACGTGGCCTCGAGGCGCGTGCTGGAGAAGGCGGGACTGCGCTTCGTCCGGATCTTCCACCAGCCCTGGCCCGACTACATCGAGGGCGAGGAGGCCGGCGACGTCGAGTACGCGCTGCTCCGGTCGGAGTGGGAGCAGGCGAGAGCCGAGCCGCCGGCGGTAGCGTGAGCCCGATGCTGCGCGGGCTGGTCGTCGCCGCTCTCGTCGCCGTCTCCGCCGCGGCCGCCGCGCCGCCTGCGCAGCGCGCGAAGCCCGGTGTCAGACACGGTGACGGAAGTGTGACGACGGAGACGAAAGGCCTGCTCGTCGGGCAATCCGCCGGTGTCAGACACGGTGACGGAAGTGTGACGGCGAGGCGGCTGGTCCTGGGCCACTCCGTGCGCGGCCGCGCGATCGTGGCCTACGAGCGCGGCGACCGCTCGGCGCCAGTGACGCTCGTCGTCGGCGTGATCCACGGGACCGAGCCGGCCGGCCTGGCCGTGATCGCGCAGCTGCGGCGGATCCCGCTGCCGCCGCACGTCCACCTCTGGCTCGTGCCGACGGTCAACCCGGACGGCCTCGCCACGGGCACGCGGCAGAACGCGCACGGCGTCGACCTGAACCGCAACTGGCCGACCAGCTGGGCTCGCAACGGCGTGCCCTGGGACGGCTACTACTCGGGCCCGCACCCGCTGTCGGAGCCGGAGACGCGCGCCATGCTCGCGTTCGTGAAGCACGTGAAGCCGGCGTTGACGATCTGGTACCACCAGCCGCTCGACGTCGTCTACGGCTCCGACCCGCACGTGTCCGTGCTGAAGCGCTACGCCCGCCTGAGCGGCCTGCCCTACCGCAGGCTGCCCGCGCCGCCCGGCGCTGCGACACGCTGGCAGCGGCGGCACTTCCCGCGCTCGCCGGCGTTCGTCGTCGAGTTCCCGGCCGGACGCATCTCGACCGGCACCGCCCGGCGCAACGTCAGGGCCGTGCTCGAGCTCGCGCAGGGACTCCAGCCGGCGCCGCGGCCGTAAGGACGGCGTGAAGCGCGCGCTGCTGCTCGTCCTCCCGCTCCTGCTGCTGCCCGGCGCGGCGGGCGCCGGTCGGCCCGGCCACCCCCTGGCGCTCGTGACCGCCGAGACCCAGAACCGGCTGCTCGTCGTCGACACCGTCACCGGCCGCGTCCTCCGCCGCCTCGCAGTGCCCGCCGACCCGCAGAACGTCGAGGCGTACGCAGGCCAGGCCGCGGTCGTGAGCACGCGCGCGGGCGCGGTCACGCTGCTCGACCCGCGGACGCTGAAGGTGCAGCGCGTGATCCGCGGCTTCGCCTCGCCGCACATCGCGGCCTTCGCGCCCGGCGGCGACTACCTCTACGTCACCGACGACGCGCGCGGGCAGCTGGCTGTGATCGTCGGCCGCACCGTGCGCAGGCTCTTCGTCGGCCACGGCGCGCACCACCTCGCGTTCAGCCCCGACCAGCAACGGCTCCTGATCGCGCTCGGCGAACGGGCGCGGGCGATCGCCGTCGTCGACACGCGCAACCCGTTCCGCCCGCGGCTCGAAGGCGACTTCAGCGCCCGGGGACTGGCGCACGACCTCGCCTTCACGCCCGACGGCCGCTTCATCTGGGTCACCTACGACGACCGGCCGTACCTCCGCGTCTTCGCCACCCGGAGCCTGCAACCCGTGGCGACGCTCTACGCCGGGCCGCCGCCGGCGCACGTCCGCTTCGACGACGCCTACGCCGTGTCGCCGTGGGGACGCTTCGCGTACGTCACCAGCGGGAACGCCGCGACGCTGCGCGTCTTCGACTGGCGGCGCAGACGGCTCGTGCGACTCGTCCACACGAGCCCCGGCTCCTTCAACCTCGCGATCGACCACGGCCTCGTCGCGTCGTCGTCGCTGAGCGACGGCGTCCTCACCGTCGTCCGCGGCGGCCGCCGCACCCTGAGCGAGCGGGTCGCGTCGTCGGCGAGGGACGTCGCGCTCGTGCCGTAAGCTCGCCGGGTGCTGCAGGTAGGGGAACGGATCCCGGACGTCCGCGCGTGGATGGCGCCGCGCGAGGAGGTCTCGCTGCGCCACCTCGCGGCCGAGCAGCCGCTCCTGCTCCTCTTCTACCTCTTCGACTGGTCGTCGACCTGAACGGACGAGCTGGAGCTCCTGCGTGACAGGAGCGCGGAGTTCGAAGCGGCCGGCGTGCACGCGATGGGCATCTCGCGCGACTCGCCCTGGACGCACATCGCCTGGATGCAGGCGCTCGACCTCAACTTCCCGCTCCTGTCGGACTGGAACGCCCAGGCGGTGCGCGCGTTCGGCGTCGCCCACACGTTCCGCGGCTTCGAGGACGTGGCCGAGCGGACGGCCTTCCTGATCGACCGGGACGGTACGGTCCGCGGCGCATGGCGGTACGAGGCGGCAGAGGTGCCGGACTTCGACGAGCTGCTCTCGGCCGCCCGGGCCTTGTAGCCCTCCTCGTCGCGCTCTACCTCGGCGCAGGGTTGCTGGCGATGGCGCCGCAGCTCGACCACTTCGGCTCGCGCTTCCTCGCGCGCGGGACGATCGTGCCCGGCGAGGCCGCGGCCGGCGACCACCTGCAGGCCGAATACCACCTCTGGCTCGTCGGGCACCAGCTCTCGCGCGGCGCGGCGCCCTGGCGCGACCCGTACACGTTCCGGCCCGAGAGCCCGCCGCGCTGGAACTTCGGCGGCTGGCCGTTCGGCCTCCCGTTCTGGCCGCTCGACGCGCTCTTCGGCCACGTGCGCGCGTGGAACCTGTTCCTGCTGCTGAGCTACCTCGCCGCGGGAGGGTTCGCCTACCTCTGGCTGCGCGAGCTCTCCCTCCCGGTCGCGGCGTCGGCGCTCGGCGGGCTCGTCTTCGCGCTGGAGCCGTACCGGGTCGCCCAGAGCGCAGGCCACCTGCGCGGGCCGATCTCGGCGTTGCTGCCGCTGTCGCTGTGGGCGCTCGAGCGCGGGCGGCGCGGGTCGCCCTGGTGGTACGCCGGCGCGGCGGCGGCGCTCGCGTCGATCCCGTTCTCCGACGTCCACCTCGCGCTCGCCGCGATCCCGTTCTTCCTGCTCTACGCGCTCTGCCGCCGCGCGTGGACCGGCGCCGCGGCGGTCGTGCCGGCGCTGGCGGCGGCGCTCGTCGTGGGGCACTTCTCGACGAGCGGGATCGGCGCCGGCGGCCGCTCCCTGCGCGAGGTCGCGCACTACTCCGCGACCGGGCTCGACTTCGTCACCCGTCACCCGCGGCACGGGCTCGAGAGCTTCGTCTTCCTCGGCTGGCTCGTGCCGCTGCTCGCGCTGGCCGGGCTCGTGCTGCTCGTGCTGGCGCGCCGCTGGTGGCTCGTGGTCGTGCTGGTGGTCGGCGCGCTCGTGCCGATGTTGCTCGCGCTAGGGACGCACTTCCCGCTCTACTCGCCGCTCTGGCACCATCTCGCGCCGCTGCGCTACCCACGCGTGCCCGAGCGCTTCATGCCGGTCGCATGCCTGTGCCTCGCAGCGCTCGTCGCCGTCGCGGTGGCGCGGCTGCGCTGGATCGTCGTGGCGGTGCTGCTGGTGGCCGTGGCGGCCGACCTGCGCGTCTCGATCTACGACGCGGCCGCCGCCTACAGAGGGACCGGCGCGTACGAGGGCCTGACGGCGCCGGGTCGCCTGCTCGAGCTCCCCGTGCTGAACCCCGACGTGCAC
>DATIER010000161.1:0-4200 GCA_035455605.1 Gaiellaceae bacterium | reverse complement strand
GAAGAGGGCGCCGCGGAAGCGGTGCACGACGAACAGCGCGTAGTCGATCCCGAGGGCGAGCGCGAACATGAGCGCGAAGTTCATCGCCCAGATCGAGATCTCGAAGCCGTGGGTCAGGAGCGTCAGCAGCCCGGCCGAGGCAAGCAGGCCGACGATCGTCAGCAGGAGCGGCAGGCCTGCGGCGACCAGCGAGCCGAACGCGAGCACGAGGATGCCCATCGTCACCGGCCAGGAGAAGAGCTCAGACTTCATCATCGCGCTGCGGTTCGCGGCGTTGAAGTCGCTCCACATACCGGAGGCGCCGGTCAACGAGACGCTCACGCCGGCGGCGCCAGCGGCCTTCAGCTTCGACTTGAGCTTGTCGGCCGCGGCGACCATCGCCGTCGGGTCGCGCTTCGCGCCGGCCGTGACGACGGCGGTGTGACCGTCCGCGGAGATGCTCGCTCCCGGTCGCGGCGGCTGGACGGAGGCGACGCGCGGGTCGCCGGCGAGGACGCGCTCGACACGCGTGACCGTCTGCCGGAACGCGGGGTCTCCCGTCGTCTGGCCTGCCGAGTGCACGACCACCATCAGCGCGGAGCTCGAGAGGCCGGCGAAGTTGCGCTGGATCAACCCGCGCGCCTGCACCGACTGCGAGCCGTTCGCCTGCCAGCCCGCGCCGGAGAGCGCCGTCTCGACCTTCGGCGCGAAGGCGGCGAGCGCCACCGCCACGACCAGCCACGCGATCGAGACCGTGCGCACGTGGTCGGCCGTCCAGCCGCCCAGGCGGCCCAGCGGGCCGACGTCGAGACGCTGCCCGGCGGCGGGCGCGCTCGGACGGACGGCGGTCGTCAGCGTGCTCATCGGCGACACCCCTTCTCGAGACCGGTCGCGCGCTCGAGCACCAGCGAGGCGGGGCACCAGCCGGCGGCGACGAACAGCCACTGGTTGAGCCCGACGAAGACGGTCAGGAGCAGGAACCAGGGAGAGACGAGCACCGCCAGGAGCACGCTCAGGAGGATGATGGAGCCGGCGAGCGCGAACAGCACTCGCTCGAGCGGCCAGCGCGCGGCCATCATGCCGTCACCCCCGCGACGAGCTGGTGCAGCGCGTGCAGCTGCTGCTGGGCGGCGTCGCAGACCTGCTCGCAGAGCGCGAACACGCTCGCGTCGACGATCCGGTAGTAGACGCGGTTGCCGTCCTTGCGCCGGCCGAGCAGGCCGGCGTCGGCGAGCACCGCCAGGTGCTTGGACACGTTCTGCTGCGACGTCTCGAGGGCGTCGGCCAGCTCGCCGACGGTCGCCTCGCCCTCGCGAAGACGGTCGAGCACGCGGATGCGCATCGGCTCCGCCAGCAGCCGGAAGCGGCGGGCGACCAGCTCGGCGAGCTCGGTCGGAATCGGGTGAGGAAGGGGCATCGCTTCTCCTACTTGTTAACAACGACTTAGTTGTATAGATGTATAGCAGAAGAAACGATTCACGGTGCGTCGGCGACGGTCAACGCACGGTCGGTCCACCCGATCAGGCATCGTGCAGATTCTGAGCGGCCCCCTGAATCCGGTCCCGAGGCGCCGTCGTCGGCGCAGGCGGTGGTTGTCGCCGCTCGTCGTCGTGGTCGCCGTCCTGGCGGCGGTCGCGCTGGCCGCGCTCGTGATGCGGGCCACGGGCGACTCCGGGTCGCCCTCGGCGGCGACGACCAGCGGCACGACCGGCGCGGCGCCGGCAACACGCAAGCGACCGAAGCCGCGGCCGGTGCACCTGGTCGAGCGAACGACCGGGACGCTCGCCGAGCCGCTGCAGGATGCGGCCGGCGCTCCGGTCGGGCGGGCGGCGATGCTGCTCGGCGGCCTGACGGCGGCCGACACGTCGCGCACCGACATCCGGATCGCGACCGCCGGCGGGGATCGCGCGGCCGGTCGTCTGCCGACCGCGCTGCACGACACCGCGGCCGTGCGAATCGGCGACGCCGTGTACCTGTTCGGAGGTGGCACAGGGGCGAACACCCAGAGCGACGCGATCCTGCGCGTCCCTGCCGGCGGAGGGGCCGCGCGCACGATCGGGCAGTTGCCGGCGCCGAGCTCGGACCAGTCGGCCGCGGCGATCGCCGGAACCGCGTACATCGTGGGCGGGTACACGGGCGCGCGCTGGCTCGACACGATCGTGGCCTGGCGGCCCGGCGGCCCTGCGCGGGTGGTCGCCCGCCTGCCGTTCTCGCTCCGCTATGCGGCGGTGACCGCCGTCGCCGGGCGGCTCGTGATCGCGGGCGGCTCGCTCGAGAACGGCACCGCGAGCACTGTCGTCCTCGCGTACCGACCCGGATCGCAGCGGGTCGTCCGGCTCGGGCGGCTGCCGGCTCCGACCACCCACGCTGCCGCGGCCCCACTCGGCGGCCACGCGTACGTGATCGGCGGTCGCGGCGCAGCCCTCGATTCGCCGACCGCCCGGATCGTCGCCGTCGATCCGACCGCGGGCCGGATCCGCGCCGCCGGTGCGCTGCGCTCGCCGCGCTCCGACCTCGCCGCCGTGCAGGTCGGCGGTCACATCCTGCTCGCGGGCGGACGAGGCGTGGGCGGCACCGAGGCCGGGATCAGCGAGCTGTCGCCGCGAGTCGCCGCCGCCCAGCCCTCCAGGTCCACCCGCGCGCTGCCCGCGACGCCGCCCGGGAACGTCTACGCCTACGACGCCGCCAACCGCCTGACCGGCGCGGCCCGACTCGCGCGCGCCCTCGTCTACGTTCCCAACAGCAACAGCGACACCGTCGACGTGATCGACCAGCGCACCCTGCGGATCGTCGGCCATTTCGCCGTCGGCGGGCTGCCGCAGCACGTCGTCCCGGCCTGGGACCTGCGCACGCTGTACGTCACCAACGACACCGGCAACAGCCTGACGGCCATCGATCCCCGCACGGGAAAGGCCGGTCCCACCATCCCCGTCGACGACCCGTACAACATGTACTTCACGCCCGACGGCCGCTACGCGATCGTCGTCGCCGAGCGCCTGCAGCGACTCGACTTCCGTGACCCGCACAGCTTCAGGCTCCGCCACTCGCTCGCGGTGCCGTGTCGCGGCGTCGACCACATGGACTTCAGCGCCGACGGTCGCTACCTGCTCGCGAGCTGCGAGTTCTCCGGGCAGATGCTGGTCGTGAACGTCGCACGCCAGCGCGTCGTGCGCACGATCGCGCTGCCCGACGGCCCGTCCGGGATGCCGCAGGACGTCAAGCTCGCGCCGGACGGTCGCATCTACTACGTCGCGGACATGCACGCAAACGGTGTCTGGGAGATCGATGCCCGGACGTACCGCGTACTCCACTTCCTGCCCACGGGCACGGGTGCGCACGGCCTCTATCCGAGCCGAAACGCGAGGCTGCTGTACGTCAGCAACCGCGGCGCGGGCACGGTCTCCGTCGTCAGCTTCGCGACCCGGCGGATCGTCGCGACCTGGCGGATCCCGGGTGGCAGCCCGGACATGGGCGGCGTCTCGGCCGGCGGGAAGGTGCTGTGGCTCTCCGGCCGCTACAACTCGGAGGTGTACGCGATCTCGACCCGCACGGGCCGCCTGCTCGCCCGCATCCCCGTCGGCGCCGGGCCGCACGGCCTCTGTGTCTGGCCGCAGCCCGGCCGCTACTCGCTCGGGCACACGGGCATCCTTCGCTGAGCAAGGCCGGCACAGCTGCCGTGGCGCTGGTCGTTGCCGCGGCAAGCGCTGCGACCACGGGTTGCGGCGACCGGCGTGCGTCCACGCCTCCGACCGTGCGCAGCGGCCACGAGATCTTCACGCGCTCCTGCGTCGGCTGCCACACGCTCACCGGCCGTGAGAGCGGCGCGCCCGGCGGCGACCTAGCTAACACGAACCTCTCCGTCCGCGATCTCGCGAGCTTCGCGCGCGTGATGCCGGTCCGGCCGCCGCTGACGCCGGCACAGGCCGACGCCGTCGCACGCTACGTCCACGCCGTCGCGCGCCGCCGGCACAACTGAAGCCGCGTGCCCCAGTTGTGCCGCCCCAGGCAGCGACGCATAGCCCAGCCGCGACGCGTGCGAGCAGGCTCGCCGTGCGCCGTGGCACCGGACGGCGTGAATCGTCGGCTACCGCCGGCGGTGATCGACGCGCGCCACTCGCGTTGACCCTGTGGGCTCCCGGCGCTAGCTTCGCTCTGTTCCACGGTCGCCGGCGACGGGGGAGGATCTCGATGGGCCGCTACGAGGAGGTCTACCGGCACTCG
>DATIER010000160.1:0-3769 GCA_035455605.1 Gaiellaceae bacterium | reverse complement strand
ATCCAGCCGCAGGGCTCGAGCTTCGCCGACGCGATCGCCGAGTGGCGCGCGAAGGCCAACGGCAAGCAGGTGATCGACATGGGCTACCACATGGCGGTCACGGACCTCGACGAGGGCGGCTCGCTCGAGGAGCTCGCGTCGCTGCCGGACGAGGGCATCACCTCCTACAAGCTCTTCATGGCCTACAAGGGCGCGCTGATGGTCGACGACGAGACGCTCTTCCGGACGATGGAGACGGCCTCGCAGACCGGCGCGCTCGTGATGGTCCACGCCGAGAACGGCGACGTGATCGACGTCCTCGTGCGCGAGGCGTTGGAGGCCGGTAACACCGAGCCGCTCTACCACGCGCTCACGCGGCCCCCCGAGGCCGAGGGCGAGGCGACGAACCGGGCGATCCAGCTCGCGCACCTCGCCGGCGCGCCGCTCTACGTCGTCCACGTCACCTGCCGCGAGGCCGTCGAGCCGATCGCGGTGGCCCGGGAGAAGGGCTGGGACGTCTGGGGCGAGACCTGCACCCAGTACTTCTTCAACTCGCTCGACGACATCGCCAAGCCGGACTTCGAGGGGGCGAAGTACGTCTACTCGCCGCCGGTGCGCGACAAGGCGAACTGGGAGGTGCTCTGGAACGCCGTCCGCAACGACGACCTCTCCGCGATCTCGACCGACCACTGCGCCTTCACCTGGGACGGGCAGAAGACGCTCGGCAGGGACGACTTCTCGAAGATCCCGAACGGCGGGCCGGGGCTCGAGAACCGGCTGCACATGATCCACGAGTTCGGCGTCCGCTCCGGGCGGATCTCGCTGAACCGGATGGTCGAGCTGCTGGCGACGAACCCCGCGAAGCTGTTCGGGCTCTACCCGAAGAAGGGCACGTTGGGCGTCGGCTCCGACGCCGACATCGTCGTCTTCGACCCTGAGCGCAAGCTCACGATCACCGCGGCGAACCAGCACTCGCGGACGGACTACAACCTCTACGAGGGCACCGAGGTGACCGGGACGCCGGAGGTCGTGCTCCTGCGCGGCAACGTGCTCGTCGACGGGGACGAGCTGGTGGCCTCCCCCGGAATCGGGCAGTACGTGCCGCGGGCGCGCTTCGGCAAGGAGCTGCGCCCGAAGACCGTGATCGCGTAGGCGTGGCGGGCGGAGGGGGGCGCGCGGCCGCCCTCCGCCTCGCGGCTCAGTGAGTCGGAGCCGCCTGCGGCGACTCGCGCCGCGCAAGGATCGGCCGCAGCAGGTAGTACAGGCCTCCCGAGACGACGAAGGCGGTCAGCCAGGAGATGTCCGTGTTGTTGGTCGCCTTCGCGATCGGCCCCTGCATGAACGAGACGAGCCCGTACTCCCAGGCCCACCCCGCGACGAGGCCGGCGATCGCGGCGATCACAGCGGCCCAGTTGACGTCGCCGTAGATCGACCGGTCGGGATCCGCGTACAGCGCCTGTATGTCGACGCGGCCGCGCCGGAAGACGTAGTAGTCGACGAGCATCACGCCGCCCCAGGCCGAGATCCAGACCACGACCGACGCCAGCCAGTTGTCGAAGTCGTGCGCGAAGCTGTCGCGCTCGATGAACGCGATCAGCGTCGCCGTCCCGACCAGCGAGACGATGATCGTCACGATCCACCGCTTGGCCTTGATGTCGAGCGACAGCGCCGCCAGCGAGGCCGAGTAGAGGTTGAGGATGTTCGTCGCCACCGGCCCGTGGCAGACGACGAACAGCACCAGGATCGAGATGCCGGTCCCGAAGGCGGCGCTGACGAGCGTCGCGGGGTCGGCGGTCGCGGCCGAGCTGGCGACGGAGGCGCCGACGAAGCCGAGCCAGACCGTCGGGATGAAGACGCCCAGCGAGGTCGACCAGAACACCTTCCGGTCCGGCGTCCCCGGCCTGATGAAGCGCGTGTAGTCCGAGGACCACGTCAGCCACGTGATCCCCCAGCCGACGCCGATCGCCGTCATCAGCTGCGTGATCGCCGTCCACTTGTCGCCTCCGCTGACGGTGGAGTGGCTCCAGACGACATCCACCTTCGTCCACGCCAGGATCGAGATCACGATCATGAACGCGGCCGCGATCGGCACCGTGTACTTCTCGAACGACTGGATCAGGTAGAAGCCCACGATCGCGATCACGACCTGGATCGCCATGATCGTGATCCCGACGGCGTACTTCGTCCCCTGGCCCGGGTTGTCGTAGCCGATCTCCTTGAAGATCCCGAGCACGAGGTCGAGCACGACCCAGGTGTTCACGCCGAGCCAGCCCATCGTCATCAGCAGCTGTGCCGTGGCCGGCAGGTAGGCGCCGCGCCGGCCGAACGCCGCGCGCGACAACACCATCTGATTGACGCCGGTGCGGTGGCCCATGATGCAGAAGAACCCGAACAGGGCACAGCCGATGGCGTTGCCGATCACGAGCACCAGCAGCGTCTCGACCAGGCTGAGGCCGAGGATGATCCCGAGCGCGCCGAGGATCCAGTTGATCGGCGCGATGTTCGCGCCCGCCCAGATCCAGAACTGGCGCAGCGGCGTCGAGTCGCGATCCGCGTCGGGGATCGGCTCGATGCCGTGCTCGTCGAACTGGAACTCGGCGTCGTGTCTTGCAGCCTGCTCCATGCTTCCTCCTAGGTGACGACAGACCGACTGCCGAGCCCGATTCTCGGGCTTCCGCAGGACGGACGGCAAGTCCTGCGGGCGTCGTAGAGTCCGCAGCGTGCGGTTGATCCTCGAGGGCGGGCTCGTCGACACCGGCGGCGGAGAGTTCCGGCGGCAGGACGTGTTCGTCGACGGCGGTCGACTCGTCGGGTCGGCCCCCCAGGGCGCCGAGCGGGTCGACTGCTCCCGCCGGCTGGTCGTCCCGGGGATGGTCAACGCGCACAACCACTCGAACGAGAACTGGTTCCGCGGCCTGTGGGACAACCTGCCGCTCGAGCCCTGGATGCTCTTCTCGTACCCGGCGCTCGCGGCGCCGGCGCAGTCACCGGACGAGATCTACCTGCGCACCGTCGTCGGCGCGATCGAGCAGCTCCGCTCGGGGGCGACCTGCGTCGTCGACTTCATCTACGAGCTCGACGGGTTCACGACGGAGTCACTCGACGCGGTCGTGCGCGCCTATCGCGACACCGGCCTGCGCGCCCTGATCGCGCTCGGGATCGGCGACCGCGCCTACCACGAGACGGTCATCCTCGAGCAGGGGCTCGTCTCCGCCGAACTGATCTCGCGGCTCGAGCAGGACAGGCCGCCGACCTGGGACGAGTGGGAGCGCTTCTGCCGCGACGCCGTCGAGCGCTTCCACCGGCCGGACGAGGGGATCTCGATCGCGCTCGGTCCGTCGGGGCCGCAGCGCTGCACCGACGAGCTGCTGACCGGTTGCGCCGCGCTCGCCGACGAGCTCGACCTCGTGATCCACATCCACGTGCTCGAGACCCGGATGCAGGCCGTCTCGGGCCGGCGGATGTACGGGAAGACGCTCGTGGAGCACATGGACGCGATCGGGTTCCTCTCGCCGCGGGTGAACTTCGCGCACGGGATCTGGCTGACCCCCGGCGACATCGAGCTCGTCCGCGACCGCGGCGTCACGATCGCGCACAACCCGGCCTCGAACCTGAAGCTCGGCTCCGGCCTGGCGGCGGTGCCGCGGCTGCTGGCCGAGGGCGTGAACGTCGCGCTGGGGACGGACGGGATGTCCTCGAACGACGGCCTCGACATGTTCGCTTCGCTGAAGCTCGCGGCACTCGTGCACAAGCTCTGGGGGATCGACTACGAGCAGTGGCTCGGCGCGAA
>DATIER010000159.1:0-2122 GCA_035455605.1 Gaiellaceae bacterium | reverse complement strand
ACGCGCGCTTCAGCCGGGCGCTGCACGAGTACGAGGGCTGGGTCTCGCGCCTGCGCGCCGACTTCGGCGCGGGCCCCGCGAACTTCGTCACGGCGCACCGGCTGGTCGAGACCGAGGCCGGCTCGCTGGACGAGCTCGAGGCCGCGCTCGGCACGATCGCGCCGAACGGCTACGAGGTGTCGCTGGCCGAGATCGGCGACGAGGGCGCCAAGATCC
This sequence comes from Gaiellaceae bacterium, assembly GCA_035455605.1. Lineage (GTDB taxonomy): Bacteria > Actinomycetota > Thermoleophilia > Gaiellales > Gaiellaceae > AC-32. Next base: position 1,906 of record DATIER010000159.1, on the reverse strand, counting down.
GCGTCGTCGAGCGCGACACGAGCGCCGCCGCGAACGTCGTGCTGCCGGCTGAGCTGCTCGCCTCGCCGGTGTACGCCGGGCTGCGCAAGACCTACGCGCGACTGGTCGAGATCGTCGGCTCGCCGCCGTTCGCACTCAAGCTCGGCAACAAGACCGCGGAGGCCGAGACGTTCACGGAGCTCCGGGACCATGCGCTCGAGCTGGCGAAGGAAGGCCTCAAGCCGCGGCGGTTCAAGGGCCTCGGCGAGATGGACCCCGAGGAGCTCGCGCAGACGACGATGGACCCGACCCGGCGCATGCTGATCAAGGTCGAGGTCGAGGACGCCGCGGCCGCCGACCAGGTCTTCTCGATGCTGATGGGCGACCAGGTCGAGCCACGCCGCCTGTTCATCGAGCAGAACGCGAAGGACGTTCGCTTCCTCGACGTCTAGCGCATGGCGACCGTAGAGCCACTGGGCCCGGGCCGGATCGAGCCGCGCGAGCTCGAGCAGGAGATGCGCTCGAGCTTCCTCGACTACGCCATGAGCGTGATCGTCGCGCGTGCGCTCCCCGACGTGCGCGACGGCCTCAAGCCGGTCCACCGGCGCGTGCTCTACGCGATGCACGAGGCGGGGCTGCAGCCGAACCGCCAGCGCCTCAAGTGCGCCCGCGTGGTCGGCGACGTGATGGGCTCCTACCACCCGCACGGCGACCAGGCGATCTACGACACGCTGGTACGGCTCGCGCAGCCGTTCTCGATGCGCTACCCGCTCGTCGACGGCCAGGGCAACTTCGGCAACATCGACGGCTACCCGGCCGCGGCGATGCGCTACACGGAGTGCCGGCTCACTCGTATCGCCACCGAGATGCTCCGCGACATCGACGCGGACACCGTCGACTTCAAGCCGAACTACGACGAGTCGCGCCGGGAGCCGGAGGTCCTGCCGTCGCGCCTGCCGAACCTGCTGCTGAACGGTTCGGCCGGGATCGCCGTCGGGATGGCGACGAACATCCCGCCGCACAACCTCGGCGAGGTGGTGGACGCGCTCGTGGCGATGATCGACGAGCCGACGATCGACGTCGACCGGCTCGTCAAGCACGTGAAGGGCCCTGACTTCCCGACCGGCTCGATCATCGTCGGCCGAGAGGGGATCCGCGAGGCCTACCGCTCCGGCCGCGGGCGGATCGTCGTCCGCGCGCGCACCCACATCGAGGAGCTGCGCGGCGGGCGCACCGCGATCGTCGTCAGCGAACTGCCCTACTCGGTCAAGAAGGGTGGCGACGAGGGCGTGATCACGAAGATCGCGACGCTCGTGAACGAGAAGGTGATCCCCGAGATCGCCGACGTGAAGGACCTCTCCGACAAGTCGGGGATGCGGATCCAGATCGAGCTCAAGCGCGACGCCGTCCCGCAGGTCGTCCAGAACAAGCTCTTCAAGCACACGTCACTGCAGACGACGTTCGGCTACAACGCGGTCGCGCTCGTCGACGGCGTCCCGCGGACGCTGCCGCTGCGCGACCTGCTGCTGCACTACCTCGACTTCCAGCGCGAGGTCATCACCCGCCGCTCGAAGTTCGAGCTGCGCAAGGCCGAGGCCCGCGCGCACGTCCTGCAGGGCTACCTGGTCGCGCTCGACAACCTCGACGCCGTGATCGCGCTGATCCGCGCGTCGGCCGACCCGGAGGCGGCTCGCACCGGCCTGATGGAGACCTTCGACCTCTCCGAGATCCAGGCCCAGGCGATCCTCGACCTGCGCCTGCAGCGGCTGACCGGGCTCGAGCGCAAGCGCATCGAGGACGAGTTCGCCGACCTGCAGGAGCGGATCGCCGAGCTGCGGACGATCCTCGGCGACGAGGCGCGCATCGACGGGCTGATCCGCGAGGAGCTGCTCGAGCTGAAGCAGATGTACGGCAAGGCCGACGACCG
>DATIER010000158.1:0-17538 GCA_035455605.1 Gaiellaceae bacterium | reverse complement strand
ACGCCTGGCACGTGATGAACGTCGCCGTCGCGCCGGACCGCCGCCGGCAGGGGATCGCGTCGCTGCTGCTGAACCGGCTCTTCGAGCTGACCGCCGGCCGCAGCCGGCGCGGCTACACGCTGGAGGTTCGCGTCTCGAACGTGGGCGCGATCAAGCTCTACGAGGATCTCGGCTTCCGCCCCCGCGGTGTCCGGCGCGGCTACTACACGGACAACCGCGAGGACGCGCTGATCATGTGGAAGGACCCGATCGTCCGCGACGTCGTCGCGAACGACTAGCGGAACTCCGCCGTCGTGCCTGACACCGGCGTGATCCTTGGGATCGAGACGAGCTGCGACGAGACGGCGGCGGCGGTCGTCGACGGCGGCGCGATCCGCTCGACCGTCGTCTCCTCGCAGGCCGACCTGCACGCGCGCTTCGGCGGCGTCGTCCCCGAGGTCGCGTCGCGGCGGCATCTCGAGCTCGTGCTGCCGGTCGTGCGCGAGGCCCTCGGCGAGGCGGACGCCTCGCTCGACGACGTGGACGAGGTCGCGGTCACGCAGGGCCCGGGCCTGATCGGCGCGCTGCTCGTCGGGCTGAGCGCGGCGAAGGCGCTGGCGTGGGGGCGGGGCTTGCCGCTCCGCCCGGTGAACCACCTGCACGGGCACGTCGCGTCCCTCTACCTCGAGCCCGATCCGCTCGAGCCGCCGTTCCTCTGCCTGCTCGCGAGCGGCGGGCACACGCTGCTCGTCGACGTGCCGGAGCGCGGTGCGTTCGACGTGCTCGGCACGACGCTCGACGACGCGGCCGGGGAGGCGTTCGACAAGGGCGCGAGGCTGCTCGGGCTCGGCTACCCGGGCGGGGCCGAGATCGACCGGCTCGCGCGCGAGGGCGATCCTGAGGCGTTCGCCTTCCCGGTGGCGCGCGTGCCGGGGCTCGACTTCTCGTTCTCCGGCGTCAAGACCGCGCTCCTGTACGCCGTCCGCGACCTGGGCGGCGAGCTCGAGGCGCGCAAGGCGGACCTCGCGGCGAGCTATCAGCGCGCGATCGTCCAGGCGCTCGTCCGGCGGACGCTCGAGGCGGCGGAGCGCACGGGGGCCGAGCGGGTCGCGGTCGTCGGGGGCGTCGCCGCGAACTCGGAGCTGCGTACGGCCCTTCCCGAGGCGACGGCACCCCCGCTCGCGCTCTGCACCGACAACGCGGCGATGATCGCGTCCGCGGCGCGGTACGTCGAGGCGATCCCGCCGCCCGGCTATCTTGCGCTCGATGCCTACGCGTCGGCTCTCTGAGGCTGCGCTCGCGATCCTGGCGCTCGCGGTCGCGGGACTGGCGGTCGGGTTCGGCGTCGGCGCCGCCAAGCAGCGCCCGCTCGGCTCCGAGGCCTTCTCCTGGCGCGGCCTCGTCGGCGGCGCGCACTCGTCGGTCTCGACGGGGCAGCGCGTGCTCGTCGTGCTGCGCTCGCCCTCGATGGCGCAGCGCGTGGCGATGAACGGCGGAGTCGCGAGCCAGCAGAAGGAGCGCACCTGGACGCGGATCGCGCTCGCGTCGCAGCGCCAGCTGCTCGCCGAGCTGAGCACCCGCGGCATCCGGCCGCGGGTCCAGTTCAGCTACTCGCGCGTCCTGAACGGCTTCTCCGCGCCGCTCGACGCGCGTGCGATCGCCGTGCTCGAGCGGCGGCCCGAGGTCGCCGGCGTCTACCCCGTGCGCGCTGCCTATCCGGCGTCCGTGTCGTCGCAGCTGCTGGGGTCCGGGAGCATTGCCCTCGGCGCGAGCGCGCTGCCGGCGCTCCGGCTGCCCGGATACGACGGCCGCGGCGTGACGATCGCGCTGCTCGACACCGGCGTCGACCGCGCGCATCCGTACCTGCGCGGCCGCCTGCAGCCGGGCATCGACGTCGTCGGCGGCGACCCCGACGCGACGGCGGCGAGCGACCCGAGCGGCGGCGGCCGGCTCGAGCGCCACGGCACCGAGATGGCCGGCATCCTCGTCGGCGCGGGCGGGCCAGGCGCGATCTCCGGGATCGCGCCGGGCGCGTCGGTGCTGCCGATCCGCATCGCCGGCTGGCAGCCCGACGCGACCGGCGGCTCGGCCGTCTACGCGCGGACCGACCAGCTCATCGCGGGGCTCGAGCGCGCGGTCGACCCGAACCTCGACGGCGACGCCCACGACGCCGCCCGCGTCGCGCTGATCGGCGAGGCGGTCTCGTACGGCGCCTTCGCCGACTCGCCCGAGGCGCGCGCGATCCAGGGCGCGACCGAGCTGGACACGCTCGTCGTCGCGCCGGTGGGGAACGACGGCCCCGCCGGCCCGGCGTATGGCAGCGTCTCGAGCCCCGGCGGCGCGCCGGACGCGCTGAGCGTCGGCGCCGCCGACCTGCGCAAGCGCGCCGAGGAGGTGCCGGTCGCCGTGCGCGCCGGCCTTGACCTCGTCCTCGACCGCTACGTGCCGCTCGCGGGCGCAGTCGTGTCGAAGCCGCCGGCGGAGCTCGAGCTCGCGGCCCCGGACGCGTCGGGCATCCACGGCTTCTTCGACGGGCGCGGTCGCAGCCTCGTCGCGGGCCGCGCGGCGCTCGTCGACGGCGGCGTCGATCCGCAGCGGGAGGTCGAGGACGCGGCGCGAGCCGGAGCGGCGGCCGTCGTCGTCTACGGCACGCAGCTACCGGCCGGCGGGCTCGGGCTCGACGAGTCGGTCGCCGTCCCGGTGGTGAGCGTGCCGCGGCGGGTGGCGCAGATCGCGCTGACGGCGATCCACAACCGCGAGCACCCGGCGATCTCGATCGGCGTGCCGAGGGTCGTGCAGAACGCCGGCACCGGCGCGATCGCGCCGTTCTCGTCGCGCGGCCTCGCGTTCGACGGGCGCGTGAAGCCCGACCTGTCGGCGCCCGGGGTCGCGATCACGACCTCCGAGCCGGGCAGGAACGACGACGGCACGCCGCGCTACGGCACCGTCAACGGCTCGAGCCCGGCCGCGGCCGTCGTCGCCGGGGCCGCGGCTGTCCTCGCCCAGGCGCGTCCCGGCCTCCGGGCCCGCGACCTGAAGAGCCTGCTCGCGGGAACGGCGCGGCCGGTGCGCGACACGAGCGTCGCCGCGCAGGGTGCGGGGCTCGTCGACCTCGGCGCCGCGGTGAGCGGCGAGATCACCGCCGATCCGACGACGCTCGCGTTCGGCCACGCCGAGGGCGACGGCTGGCACGCCTCGCAGCAGGTCGACATCCGCAACGTCTCGACCCGGACGCTGCTCGTCCGTATCCGCAACGGCGGCAGCGGCGGGCTCGTGGTCACGCCGAAGCCGCGCTGGGTGCGCCTCAAGCCGGGCGGGCACGCGCCGGTCACCCTGCAGGCGAAGCTCGCCGGCACACCGCCGACGGAAGGCTCGGCCGAAGGCGCCGTCCTGCTCGTGCCGCGCGGCTCGGCAGCGCTGCGGCTCCCATGGGCGATCACCTTCGGCGCGCCGCGGCGCGACCTGATCTCGGGCGTCGCGCTCTCCCAGACCGCGTTCAAGCTCTCCGACGCGACCCCGGCGGTGCTCTCGTTCCAGGCGGGGCTCGTGGTGCCGCATCCGAGCGGCACCGAGGTGCAGCCGGTCCTGCGTCTCGACATCTGGCTCTGGCGCGGCCGCGACCGCCTCGGCCTCCTGGCGCGGATGCGCGACCTGCTGCCGGGCACGGCCTCGTACGGTCTGACCGGACGCGGCCCGGACGGCACGCCGTTGCCGGCGGGTCGGTATCGCGTGCAACTCGTGGCCAGACCGACCGCGGACGGTCCGACGACGAGCCGGACGATCGAGTTCCGCATCAAGTAGCGACCTATACTCAGCAGGTTTCCAGCGACTTTTCGACCTAGGAGCGGCCCCGTGACCACCGTCGAAGCCCCCCAATCCCACCTCCGCGAGAACCCGTTCGACATCGCCCGCGAGCAGCTTCGCCGCGTGGCCGACATCTTCGAGATCGATCAGCGCCTGGTGAACGTGCTGCAGGAGTGCAAGAAGGCGGTCGTCGTCTCGATCCCGGTCACGATGGACGACGGCTCCATCCAGGCGTTCGAGGGCTACCGCGTGACGCACAACATCGCGCGCGGCCCGTCGAAGGGCGGGATCCGCTACCACCCGGACGTCACGCTCGACGAGGTCAAGGCGCTCTCGATGTGGATGACGTGGAAGTGCGCGCTGATGAACATCCCGTTCGGCGGCGCCAAGGGCGGCGTCGTCTGCGACCCGAAGAAGCTCTCGCGCGGCGAGCTCGAGCGGATGACCCGCCGCTTCACGACGGAGATCATCAACGAGATCGGCCCGGAGAAGGACATCCCGGCCCCGGACGTCGGCACCGACGGCACGGTGATGGCCTGGATCTTCGACACCTACTCGATGAACAAGGGGCACTCGGTGCTCGGCGTCGTCACCGGCAAGCCGCTGAACGTCGGCGGCTCGCTCGGCCGGCTGGAGGCGACCGCGCGCGGCTCCCTCTACACGATCCAGGAAGCGGTGCGGAAGAAGGAGCTGCGCCTGTCCGACCTGAAGGCCGCCGTCCAGGGCTTCGGCAACGTCGGCAGCTTCCTCGCGCGGTTCCTCGCAGAGGAGGGCGCGTCGGTGATCGCGGTCTCGGACTCGCAGGTCGCGCTGCACAACCCGAACGGGATCGACGTCGCGGCCGCGGTCGCGCACAAGCGTGAGACGGGCACGCTGGCCGGCCTGAAGGGCGCCGAGGAGATCACGAACGACGAGCTGCTGCTGCTCGAGTGCGACGTGCTCGCGCCGTGTGCGCTGGAGCAGGTGATCACGGGCGAGAACGCCGACCAGGTGAAGGCGCAGATCATCTGCGAGGGCGCGAACGGCCCGATCACGCCGGGAGGCGACGAGATCCTCGAGGACAAGGGCGTCCTCATCCTCCCGGACATCCTCGCCAACGCGGGCGGCGTGGTCGTCTCGTACTTCGAGTGGGTCCAGGGCCTCCAGGAGTACTTCTGGAAGGAGGCCGAGGTGAACTCGAAGCTGCGCGACATCACCACGCGCGCGTTCAACGAGACCTGGCACGTCTACGAGGAGCGGCAGACGAGCATGCGGGCGGCCGCCTACGGGGTCGCCGTCGGGCGCGTCGCCGACGCCACGGTGACGCGCGGGCTCTACCCGTAGCCGCTCCTACGGAGTCTTGGACGACGTGGCGCAGCCCGTCCGAGTAGCGGTCTTCCACGCCGATGGCTGCCACCTCTGCGAGCGGGCGCTCGGCCAGCTCCGCGCGCTGCGCGACGAGCTCGGGTTCGAGCTCGACGAGGTGGCGATCGACGGCGACCACGAGCTCGAGCGGCGCTACCGCGAGTGGCTGCCGGTCGTCGAGCTCGACGGGGAGCGGCTGTTCGTCTACCACGTGCAGGAGGAGACGCTCCGGCGCCGGCTGGCACGCGCACAAAGTCCCGGCCGAGGGCGGAGCTTGTGACGGTCTGACGCACGGAGTGGTGCCGGTCAGGCACAATCATCGTGCGTGTTGCAAACGACGGTGAACAGCGCGGCCGGGTCGGAACGACTGACGGTGGGAGTGGCGGCCAGGCTGAGCCGCTACCTCCAGGTTCTGACCCAGGCCAAGAAGATGGGCAAGGACCGGATCTCCTCGCAGGAGATCTCTGACTACACGAACATCAACGCGACCCAGATCCGCCGCGACCTGTCCGCCTTCGGCAAGTTCGGCAAGCGCGGGGTCGGCTACAACATCGACTCGCTGCTCGGCGAGATCCGCAAGATCCTGCGGACGCAGGGGCAGCACAACATCGCGCTCGTCGGGGCCGGGCGCCTGGGCCACGCGATCGCGAGCTCGCCGATCTTCGCGGAGCACGGGATCAACATCGCGGCCGTGTTCGACAACGACCCCGAGAAGGTGGGCCGGCTGATCGGCACGATGGAGATCGAGGACTCGCGCCGGCTCTCGCACGCCGTCCGCGAGAAGAACATCATCGTCGGTGTGGTCGCCGTGCCCGCGGACCACGCCCAGCAGGTCGCGGACGAGCTGATCGACTCCGGCGTCCGGATCATCTTCAACTACTCCGAGGCGCTGCTCGACGTCCCGCACGACGTGACCGTGCACACCTCGAACCCGGCCGTCGACCTGCTCCACGCGCTCTACTTCCATTTGACCTGAGCGGCCACGTCCGTCTCCGCCACGCCCCGGGGACAGTCCCCAGGACCTGGCCCCTTCGGACAGGCCGGCGCTTCTTGCGCGGCGTCCAGCCGGTCTCGTGTTCGTTCGGGTGCGCCCGGGCCGGCGCGCAGGGCCTGTCCCTGGGTCACGGCCCGAAGGGACAGGCGTGAGGATCGTGCTCTGGCACGGGTACCTGCTCGGCGGGACCGGGTCGAACGTCTACACGCGGGCGCTGGCGCGTGAATGGAGCCGCGCCGGGCACGACGTGGTCGTCCTCTCGCAGGAGCCGCGCCCGGAGCAGTACGACCTCGGCGGCGCACGGCACGTGCGGCCCGAGATCGGCGGGATCCTGCCCGTGTTCGTGCCCGACCGCTACGAGGGCGTCGAGGCGCGGCTGCTGCCGGAGCTGACGCGCGGCGAGCGCGAGCGCTACGTCGAGCTGAACGCGCGGGCCGTGCGCGCGCTGCTTCCGGCCGACCTCGTGTTCGCCAACCACGTCCTGCTCGGCGGCCCCGTCGGCGCGGCGAGCGGCGCGCGCTACGCGGTCAAGGCGCACGGCTCCGAGCTCGAGTACTCGATGCGGGGCCACCCGGAGCTGCAGGCGTGGGGGAGGGAGTCGCTCGAGCGCGCGGCCGCCGTCTTCGTCGGCTCGGAGCACATCCGCGAGGTGCTCGAGGAGGTCGTCGGCCACGTAAAGCGCGTGCACGAGGTGCCGCCGGGGGTCGACGTCCACGAGTTCCGCCCACAGCCGCGCGAGGAGGCGCTCGCCGAGCTGCTCGAACAGGCGCGGCTCGATCCGCCGAACCCGCGCAACGCGAACGAGCGACTGCCCGACGGCGGCAACGCCGACCGTCTCGCCGCGTTCCTGGCCGGCTCGGCGCCGACCGTCGTCTACTTCGGGAAGCTGCTCCACAACAAGGGCGTCCACCTCCTGCTGGAGGCGCTGCAGGAGCTCGACGCGCGCGCGGTGATCGTCGGGTTCGGCGACTACCGCGAGGAGCTCGAGCGGATCGCGCCCCCGCGCACGCTCTTCACCGGGCCGCTCGAGCACCGGCACCTCGTGCACCTGCTGCCGCTGGCCGACGCGACAGTGGTGCCGTCGATCTTCCCGGAGGCGTTCGGCATGGTCGCAGTCGAGGCCGCAGCGGCCGGCTCGCCGCCGCTCGTCGCGCGCCACTCGGGCCTGAAGGAGATCGCGGAAGGGCTCGAGGCCGAGTACCCGCCCGAGCTCCGGCACCTGACGAGCTTCGTCAACGGCGACGTCGGCGACCTGACCAGGAAGCTGCGGCAGCTGCTGGGGCTTCCTGCCCGAGAGCACCACCAGGTTGCAGAAGCCGCGCGCAGGGCGGTGGAGAAGCGCTGGAGCTGGGCGGGCGTCGCAGAGAGGCTGCTGCAACCCTTCAACTAAGGTAGCGGGCCCCATGGGCGACTCCCAGCGGCTCACTCCGGCAGCGCAGATCGCATTCGCGCGCGAGCAGTTCGAGGCTGCGCGCGACTTCACGGTCGCCGTGGAGGAGGAGTTCGCCGTCCTCGACCCGGAGACGCTCGACCTGACGAACCGCTTCGAGGAGCTCCAGGCGGCGGCGCAGGGGACGGCGCTCGAGGAGCACCTGGTGGGGGAGCTGATCGCGTCGGAGGTCGAGGTGCGCACCGGGCGCTGCAACGACTTCGACGAGGCGGCGGCGCTCCTGGGCGAGCGGCGCGAGCAGCTCTACGAGCTCGCCGAGCGGATCGGCGTCGCGCTCGCCGCCACCGGCACGCATCCGTGGAGCCCCTGGCAGGAGCAGCGGATCATCGACACGCCGCACTACCGGCGAAACGACGAGCTCCTGCGGTACGTCGTCTGGCGCAACAACAGCTTCGGCCTGCACGTCCACGTCGCGATCAACGGCCCCGACCGCGCGATCGCGGTCTGCAACGGCCTGCGCAACTTCCTCCCGGAACTGCTCGCGCTTAGCGCCAGCTCGCCGTTCGTCGAGGGCGTGAACAGCGGCCTCCACTCGGCGCGGACGCAGATCTTCACCCGCATGTTCCCGCGCTGCGGCGTGCCGGACGCCTACGACGGCTGGGACGGCTTCGAGCGCTACGTGCGCTTCCTCTACGAGACGCGCTCGATCGACGAGCACACGCAGCTTTGGTGGAGCGTGCGGCCGCACCTCGCGTTCCCCACGGTCGAGATCCGGATCTGCGACGCGCAGCCCGACGTGAACGAGGCGCGCGCGCTCTCGGCCCTGATCTACGCGCTCACCGCGCGGATCGCGCGGGCCGTCGACGAGGGCGAACCGCCGCGCGACCTCCCGCACCGGCTGATCGAGGAGAACCTCTGGCGCGCGATCCGCTACGGCCTCTCGGGCGAGCTGATCGACCTCGAGACCGGCGCCGTCCGGCCCGCGCGGGCCCACCTCGAGCGCCTGGTCGAGTGGGTGCTGCCGGTGGCCGAGGAGCTCGGCTGCGCCGATCACCTCGCGATCCCGGCGCAGAACGCGGCCGAGCGGCAGCGTGCGCGGCACGAGCAGGGCGGGAGCCTGCACGAGATCTACTCCGAGCAGCGAGCGGCGTCGTGGGCGAGGACGAGCGGAAGCTGATCGAGGAGCTCCAGGCGGAGCTCGCCAAGCTCAAGGTCTCCGACCTGCTCCTGCAGACGCTCTACTCCGTCTCGCAGCTGACCTACCACCGGCTCGAGCCGGAGGGACGCGACCTCGACCAGGCGCGGCTCGGGATCGAGGCGCTGCGCGCGCTGGTGCCGGTGCTCGACGGCGCGGTGCCGGAGGAGGCGATCCGCGACTTCAACCAGGTGCTCGCGAACCTGCAGCTCGCGTACGCCGCGGCCGCCGAGCCGTCGCCTCCGTCCGAGTAGCCGGCCGCGGCCGCTAGGCTCCCGCCGCGATGGCGGACGCGCAGGTCGGGATCTTCGGCGGCTCGGGCTTCTACTCGTTCCTGGAGGACGTGGAGGAGGTCGAGCTCGACACGCCCTACGGGAAGCCGTCGGCGCCGTACGTGGTCGGCGAGCTCGACGGCACGCGCGTCGCCTTCCTGCCTCGGCACGGCCGCGGGCACGAGCTGCCGCCGCACGCGATCCCGTACCGCGCGAACGTCTGGGGCATGAAGGAGCTCGGCGTGCGGCGGATCATCGGCCCGAACGCGTCCGGCGCGCTGAAGGCGGAGCTCCGGCTCGGGGAGTTCGTCGTCTGCGACCAGTTCGTCGACCGCACGAGCGGCCGCAAGGACACGTTCTACGACGGGCCGGAGACGACGCACGTGTCCGCGGCCGACCCCTACTGCCCCGACCTGCGGGCGTTGCTCGTCGAGACCGCGCGGGAGCTCGAGATCCCGGTCCGCGACGGCGGGACGGTGGTGACGATCCAGGGGCCACGCTTCTCCACGCGCGCGGAGTCGAAGTGGTTCCAGGAGGCCGGTTGGGACGTGATCAACATGACCGCGTACCCCGAGGGCTACCTCGCGCGCGAGCTCGAGCTCTGCTACGCCAACATCTCGATGGTCACCGACCATGACGTCGGCGTCGAGGGCACCGCGCCCGTGTCGCACGAGCAGGTGGTGGCGGTGTTCGAGGAGAACAACGAGCGCCTGCGCGAGCTGCTCTTCCGCGTCGTGCCGAAGATCCCGCCGCAGCCGGACGAGCACCTCTGCGCCACCGCCCTCCGCGGCGCGCGCCTCTGACCCGTGTGATAAAAACCGCCCCGCGCCGGGGAATCTCGGCGCGCGTCACGTCAGGGAGGCTTCTTGATCGATTTCTTCAGTAACCACGCGGTGCTCTTCGCGCTGCTCTGCGCCGGCGTGGCGATCGCGTACGGCATCGGGTTGACGTACTGGCTGCTGCGCCAGCCGGCGGGAAGCGAGCGGATGCAGGAGATCGCGCGCGCCGTGCAGGAAGGCGCCGCCGCGTACCTGCGCCGCCAGTACCAGACGATCGCGATCGTGGCGATCGTGCCGTTCCTGCTGCTCGGCTTCTACAACAAGCTCGGCTGGGGAACCGCCGTCGGCTTCCTGATCGGTGCGGCGCTGTCGGCGCTCGCCGGCTTCATCGGGATGAACGTCGCCGTGCGCTCGAACGTGCGCACCGCGGAGGCCGCGAGACACGGCCTCAAGCCGGCGCTGAACGTCGCCTTCCGCGCGGGCTCGGTCACGGGCCTGCTCGTGGTCGGCCTGGGCCTCCTCGGCGTCGCGGGGTATTACTGGATCCTCACCGGCTGGCTCGGGCACTCGAGCAGCTCGGCGATCGACGACCTCGTCGGTCTCGCCTTCGGCGGCTCCCTGATCTCCGTCTTCGCGCGTCTTGGCGGCGGCATCTACACGAAGGCCGCAGACGTCGGCGCCGACCTGGTCGGGAAGATCGAGGCCGGCATCCCCGAGGACGACCCGCGCAACCCGGCCGTGATCGCCGACAATGTCGGCGACAACGTCGGCGACTGCGCCGGCATGGCGGCCGACCTGTTCGAGACCTATGCGGTGACCGCGGTCGCCGTGATGCTGCTCGCCTCCCAGACCTTCCCGGGGCTCCACCTCGAGCTGTTCCCGCTGGCAATCGGCGGCATCTCGATCCTCGCGTCGGTGATCGGCACGTTCTTCGCCCGCGTCGGCCGTAACGGCTCGATCATGAACGCGCTCTACAAAGCGATCCTCGTCGCGACCGTGCTCTCGGCGATCGGCTTCATCCCCGTCGTCCTGGCGTACGACTCGGGCCGCTTCAGCTTCTGGGATCTCTACATCTCGGCGCTCGTCGGCCTGATCGTGACGTTCCTGCTCGTCGCGATCACCGAGTTCTACACGGGCACGCGCTGGCGGCCGGTCAAGCAGATCGCCTCCGCCTCGCGCACGGGCCACGCGACGAACATCATCGAGGGCCTAGCGGTCGGCATGCAGGCGACTGCCGCGCCGGTGATCGTGATCGCCGCCGGAATCCTCGTCGCGCACCACTTCGCCGGCCTCTACGGCATCGGCGTCGCGGTGATGGCGCAGCTCTCGATGACGGGCCTGATCGTCGCGCTCGACGCCTACGGGCCGGTGACCGACAACGCGGGCGGCATCGCCGAAATGGCGGACCTCCCGGAGTCGGTGCGTGCGATCACGGATCCACTCGACGCCGTCGGCAACACGACGAAGGCGGTGACGAAGGGCTACGCGATCGGCTCGGCCGCGCTCGCCGCGCTGATCCTGTTCGACAGCTACACCAACGGGCTCTCGGTGCGTAACTTCCAGGTCACGTTCTCGCTGGACGACGCCTGGGTGATCGCGGGGCTCTTCATCGGCGGCCTGATGCCGTTCCTGTTCGCGTCGCTCGCGATGGAGGCGGTCGGGCGCGTCGGCGGCCAGGTCGTGACCGAGGTGCGCCGGCAGTTTCGCGAGATCCCCGGGATCATGGAGGGAACCGCACGGCCGGAGTACGGGCGCGCGATCGACATCGTCACGGGATCGGCGATCAAGAGCATGCTCGTGCCGGCGCTGATCCCGATCGCGTTCCCGATCGTGGTCGGCCTGATCAACGCGAAGATGCTCGGCGGCCTCTTGATCGGGACGATCGTCACCGGCCTCTTCCTCGCGATCGCGATGACCTCCGGCGGCGGCGCCTGGGACAACGCGAAGAAGCTGATCGAGGACGGCGCGTTCGGCGGCAAGGGCTCCGAGGCACACGCGGCCGCGGTCACGGGCGACACCGTCGGCGATCCCTACAAGGACACCGCCGGCCCGGCGATCAACCCGATGATCAAGATCACGAACCTGGTCGCGATCCTGATCATCCCGCTCGTCGTCTCGATCCACGGCTAGACGGCCCTGTCCCAGGGACAGTCCCCGGCAGGGAACGAGCGGCGGCCGTGCCTCGCATAACCATGCGGTCGCGGCGCCGCGAGCCGTCCCGTTCGGCCATGGCCGAGGGACTGTCCCTGGGGCATGTCCGAAGCGGACGCGTCTGATCTCGCCCGTAGCGGCATGAGCCGCCGGGGACGACACTAGAGTCCGCCCGTGTCACGCAGGCGTCGGCAGCAGCGGCTCGAGCGGGTCCTCGGCACGCCGGCGCTGTTCGCCACGGCGTACGGCAACGTCGGCTCGTCGATCTACTACGCGCTCGGCGTCACGGCCGTCTTCGCGCTGGGGCTGACGCCACTCGTCTTCCTGATCGCCGGAGTCTTCTTCAGCGCGACGGCGCTGACGTACGCGGAGGGAACGGTTCGCTACCCCGAGGCCGGCGGCTCGTCGAGCTTCGCTCGGCACGCATTCAACGAGCTGGCGTCGTTCGGCGCCGCGTGGTCACAGATGCTCAACTACATCATCACGATCGCCATCTCGGCGTTCTTCGTGCCGCACTACCTGTCGATCTTCTGGGAGCCGCTGAAGTCGAATCCCTGGGACATCATCGGCGGCTCGACGGTGATCGTAGTGCTGGTTCTCCTGAACGTGGTCGGGATCCAGGAGTCGGCGCGGCTGAACATCTTCCTCGCGCTGATCGACTTCGCGACGCAGTTGCTGCTCGTGCTGCTCGGATTCGCGCTCATCTTCAGCCCCCACACGCTGGTCGCGAACGTGCACTGGGGGGCGGCGCCGACATGGAGCCAGTTCTTCCTCGCGATCCCGGTCGGGATGATCGCCTACACGGGAATCGAGACGGTTTCCAACCTCGCCGAGGAGACGCGCGACCCGGTGCGAAGCATCCCGCGCTCGATCGGGCTTGTCGCGATCGCCGTCTACGCGATCTACTTCACCTTGCCGATGATCGCGCTCTCGGCGCTTCCGGTGCACCTGATCGACGGCAAGTACACGACGCTGCTGGCACTCCCGCCGGAGCAGGGCGGCTTCCAGAACGACCCCGTACTCGGCCTGGTCGAGCACCTCGGGATCAGCGGCGTCGTCCTCAGCGTGCTGAAGGTCTACGTCGGCATCCTCGCTGCGACGATCCTCTTCATCGCCACGAACGCCGGCATCATCGGCGCCTCGCGCATCACCTACTCGATGGCGACGTACCGGCAGCTACCGGAGGTCTTCCGACGCCTGCACCCGAAGTTCAAGACACCCTGGCTGTCCCTGATCGTCTTCGCCGGCTTCGTCTCGATCCTCGTGCTGCTGCCCGGCAGGACGAGCTTCCTCGGGACGATGTACTCCTTCGGCGCCATGCTTTCCTTCACGGTCGCCCACGCCTCGATCGTGCAGTTGCGGCGGCGCGGCCGCGACGAGGAACTGGCCTTCCGCGCTTGGCCGAACCTGCGCGTTCACGGCGTCGACTGGCCGCTCTTCGCGCTCTTCGGCGGCGTTGCCACGGCGCTCGCCTGGGTGGTCGTGGTCTGGCAAAGCCCCGGAACGCGCTATGCCGGGCTCGGCTGGCTCGCCGTCGGCTTCGTCGTCTATTGGCTCTACCGCAGGTACGCCGTGCACGCACCGCTGACGGAGACGGTGCGGGCGCCGGTCGCCGTCGGGCCCGCGATGGCGCTCGAGTACCGGAACGTGCTGGTTCCCGTCGTTTGGCGCCGCGAGTCGGAGGCGGCGGTCGATCTCGCGTGTCGGCTCGCGACCGAGCGCAGGGCCTCGATCGTCGCCCTGACGGTGATCGAGGTCCCGCTGGAGCTGCCGCTCGACGCCGAGCGGCCGGCCAGAGAGGAGGAGCGGGCCAACGACCTGCTCGACGAGGTGCGGGCGATCGGTGACGCCTACGGTGTGACCGTGGTCGGGCGGCTCGTCCGCGCACGGAGCGCGGGGCGCGCGATCGTGGACGAGGCCGACCGGCGACACAGCGAGATCGTCGTGATGGGGTCTCCGAGGCGGGACGCGCAGCGCCCGCGCGGCCGCATCTTCGGCGGCACCGTCGACTTCGTGCTCAAGAACGCGCCGTGTCGGGTGATGGTCGCCGCGGCGCCGCGCGCCGCATGAGGAGCGGCTACCGGGGCGCGACCGCGGTCTTCGGCGTCCTCGCGATCGGCCTCGGGATCGCGATCCTCGTCGAGACCGCACGTCTCGGCGGCGGTCTCGGCTACGTGATCGGCCTGCTCTTCGTCGCGCTCGGCGCAGGGCGGCTGTATCTCCTCTGGCGCCGGAAGTAACCTCACCCCGTGGCGAGAAAGATCCCGGGCCTGCAGCGGGTCCTCGACGCCCCGGCGCTCTTCTCCGTCGCGTACGGCGAGATCGCCTCGTCGATCTACGTCGCCCTCGGCATCATCGCGCTCCACGCGCTCGGGCTGACGCCGGCGGTGCTCGCGCTCGTCGGCGCCCTCTTCCTCGTCGTGTCGCTCTCGTATGCCGAGGGCACGACCGCGATCCCCGAGACCGGCGGCGCGGCCACGTTCGTCCGGCGCGCGTTCAACGACCTGGTCGGCTTCCTGACCGGCTGGGCGCTCTTCCTCGACTACCTGATCGTGATCGCGCTGTCGGCGCTGTTCCTGCCCCACTACCTCGGCGCCGCGATGAGTTGGGGCTCGCTCGAGCACAACCCGTGGGACGTCGTGATCGGCGTGGTCGTCGTGTTCGGCGTGGCGGCGATCCGCCTGGTGCGGCGGTCGGCCTTCTACCGCTACGGGATCTTCGTCGCGATCCTCGACCTGGTCACGCAGCTGCTGCTCGTGGTGCTCGGCTTCGCGTTCCTCTTCTCGGGCGATGCGCTCACCCGCGGCGTCTCGATCGGGACGCACCCGACCTGGCACCAGATCGTGTTCGCGTTGCCGCTGGCGATGCTCGCCTACACCGGGCTGGAGACCGTCGCCAACCTGGCCGAGGAGACGCGCGAGCCCGGCCGCGACCTCCCGCGGAGCCTCTTCTCCGGGATCGGCCTCGTCGTGGTGATCTACGTCGCGATCGCCTTCGTCGCCCTGAGCGCGTTCCCGGTGCGGAACGGCTCGACGGAGATCGGCACCATCTGGCTGCGCGCGCCGCTGATGGGCATCGTCGACGCGCTCGACGGCCCGCTCCCACACGGGCTCGCGACCGCGCTGCGGGTGTACGTCGGCCTGACCGGCGGGGTGATCCTGCTCGTCGCCGTCACGACCTCCATCTCCGGGTTCACGCGGCTCGCGCACTCGCTCGGCGAGCACGGCCAGCTGCCGCGGGCGTTCGGCCGCCTCAACCGCCGCACGCTCGTCTCGCCGCAGGCGATCGTCGCCGCGGCGCTGGTCTCGACGGCGCTCATGGTCGGCACCTCGTTCGTGAAGGACGACGTCGCCTTCCTGGCGAGCCTGTTCAGCTTCGGCGTGCTCGCGGCGTTCACCGCGGCCCAGCTGGCCGTGATCAGGCTGCGCTTCACCGAGCCGGAGCTGAAGCGGCCCTATCGCGCCCCGGCGAACGTCCGCGTGCGCGGGGTGGAGGTGCCGCTGCCGGCGATCGTCGGCTCGATCCTCACGTTCCTGATCTTCGTCGCCGCGATGGCGACGCACTCGGGCGCCCGCTACGGCGGGCCCATCTGGCTCGCCGTCGGGCTGCTCGTCTACGGCGCGGTTCGCAAGACGCGGGGCGAGGGGCTGCTCGAGCATGTCCAGGCGCCGCCGGAGGAGCTGCCGGAGACGCAGTTCTCGAGCATCCTCGTTCCGATGAAGCTGGGCGCGATCGGCGAGGAGATGGTCGCGACCGCCGTCAAGCTCGCGCAGGACCGCGGCGCGCTGGTCGAGGCGCTGTACGTGATCCGCGTGCCGCTCGACCAGCCGCTCGAGGCCGAGCTCGACGAGCAGGAGGAGGCGGCGGCCGCCTCGCTGGCCGAGGCGCGCCTGCTCGGCGCCGACCACGGCGTCGAGGTGGCGGTCGAGACGGTGCGCGCCCGCTCGATCGGCGACGCGATCGTGTCGGAGGCGCGCCGCCGGGACACCGACCTGATCGTCGTCGGCTCGGCGCCCCGCTGGCGCCGTCAGTCGCGCTTCTTCTCGCCGACGGTCGAGTACGTCCTGCGCAAGGCACCGTGCGAGGTGCTCGTCGTCGCTTTCCCCGAGGGCGTGATGGAGGCGGACGGCTTCGACGGCGCCCAACAAAGCTAGAGTGCGAGCGTGAAAGCGCTGGTGATCGGCTGTGGCAGGGTGGGGTCGAACATCGCCCTGCAGCTCGACCGCGAGGGCTGGGAGGTGACGGCCGTGGACGAGAAGGAGGAGGCGCTCGGACGCCTCGGCGACCACTGGGCCGGCGGCTTCGTGCTCGGCCACGGGATGGACATCGAGGTGCTGCGCCGCGCCGGGATCGAGGACGCCGACGCCGTCGTCGTCGCGACCGACGGCGACAACACCAACATCGTCATCGGCCAGGTCGCCCAGCAGCGCTTCGACAACCAGTGCGTGGTCGTGCGCGTGCTCGACCCCGCACGGGCGGAGTTCTACCGCCAGCGCGGGCTCCGCACCATCTGTCCGACGTCGGTCGCGATCGACGTCCTGCTCGACTCGGTGCGCGCCTGCGAGGTGCGCCCGGTGGAGCCAGCGGCCAGCTGATGTACATCCTGATCGCGGGCGGCGGCAAGGTCGGCGCGAACCTCGCGCGCGTGCTGCTCTCCGACGGGAAGCACGAGGTGACGCTCGTCGAGCAGCGGCGCGACCGCTTCGAGCGCCTGGAGCAGGAGTTCGAGCACCAGGTGCTGCTCGGCGACGCGACCGAGCTCTTCGTGCTCGAGCGCGCGGGCATCGCGCGGCCTCCGGACGTCGTCGCGGCGCTGACCGGCGACGACGAGGACAACCTGATCATCTGCCAGCTCGCGCGCGAGAAGTACGGCGTGCAGAAGGTGATCGCGCGCGTGAACGACCCGCGCAACCAGGCGCACTTCGACCTGCTCGGGATCTCGCCGACGGTCTCGGCGACGCGCGGCCTGATGGCGCTGATCGAGCACGAGGTGCCCGAGCACGACCTCGTCCACCTGCTCGAGCTGCGCAAGGAGAACCTCGAGATCGTCGAGGTGCAGATCCCGGAGGGCGCGCCCGCCGCGGGGAAGCGGGTCGAGCGGCTCGACCTGCCCGAGGGATCGCGCCTGATCTCGATCATGCGCAACGGCCGCTCCGAGATCGCCGTCGGCGCGACCGAGCTGCAGCCCGGCGACCAGGTTCTCGCGATACTGCAGCCGGGAAGGGAAGACGAGTTGCGGAGGGTCCTGCTCAAAGCTCGATGAAGGTCCTCGGGGTCACGCTCGCGCTCGTCGCGGCGGCTCTGCCCGGAGCTGCCTGCGGCCAGAGCTCGTCGCCGTCCACGACGGCGAGTCGGCAGGTGCACCTGCGGCAGTTCGCGACCGGCTTCGACTCGCCCGTCTACGCCACCGCGCCGCGCAGCGAGCCCGGCAGGCTGTACGTGGTCGAGCAGCCGGGCGTGATCCGCGTGCTCGACAACGGCAAGCTGCGTCCGCAGCCGTTCCTCGACCTCCGCAGCCGCGTCCGCTCCGGCGGCGAGCAGGGCCTGCTCTCGATGGCCTTCGACCCCAACTACGCGAAGAACCACCGTTTCTTCGTCTACTTCAACGACACGAGCGGCGACGTGCGGGT
>DATIER010000157.1:0-4334 GCA_035455605.1 Gaiellaceae bacterium | reverse complement strand
CGCACGGACGAGGTGACCGGCGTCGAGACGCCGGCGGTGGAGCAGACCGCGTGGCTCGGGCGGATCGGCTTCCTCGCGACCGAGGGCGAGGTCGTGGCGCCGACCTGGCGCGCCCGCGACGTCACGCGCGAGATCGACGTCGTCGAGGAGGTCGCGCGCGCCCGCCTGGAGGCGGTCCCGTTCACGCTGCCGGCGCGCCGGGCGATGTTCGGCACGCTCACACCGCTGCAGAGGCTGCGGCGCCGGGTCGAGGATCTCCTCGCGGGTCTCGGCCTGACCGAGACGTACACGCCGTCGCTGCGGCCCGACGACCCCGACCCCGGAGCGCTGCGGCTGCCCGAGCCGATCTCGGCCGAGTTCGCCGTGCTGCGGACGACGCTGCTCCCGAGCCTCGTCGAGGCCGCGCGCCGGAACGTCGAGCTCGGCGCCGGGGGCGTCGCCCTGTTCGAGGTCGCGCGCGTCTACCTGCCGGCGGGAACCGACCTGCCCGACGAGGAGACCCGCGTCGGCGGGATCGTCGACGGCGGCTGGGCGCGGGCCAAAGGCGTCGTCGACACGCTCTACGCGGCGTTGAAGGCGGAGCCGACCTACGAGCGCGTCGAGCACGAGCTGCTGCATCCCGGCAAGTCGGCGCAAACCGCCGCAGGCGTCGTGGGCGAGCTTCATCCCGCGGTGCTCGAAGGCGTCTGGGGCGTGTTCGAGCTCGACCTGACGAAGCTGCTCGAGGCCTCCCGCGACGAGGTGCGCTACGCCGACGTCGTCTCGTTCCCCGCCGTGCGCCAGGACCTCGCGTTCACGGTCCGCGAAGAGGTTGCCGCCGCCGATCTCGTCACGGCGGCGCGCGAAGCCGCCGGCGAGGAGCTCCGCGAGATGCGGCCGTTCGACGTCTACCGCGGCGAGCAGGTCGGGCAGGGTCGGAAGTCGATCGCCTTCGCCGTCGGCTTCCAGTCCAGCGAGCGCACGCTCACCGACGAGGACGCGGCCGCGCTACGTGCCCGGATCGTCGAGGCGCTCGGCGAGCGGTTCGGCGCGGAGCTCCGCGCCTAGAGGTCGTCCTGGAGCCGCGCCGCGACAGCGGCGAGCACCTTGCTCTGGATGTCCGGCTGCTCCTTCAGGAGCCGCCGAAAGTCGCGGTCGGTGATCACGAGCGCGTGCACCGGCGAGGTCGCCGTCACCGTCGCCGTCCTCGGGCTGTCGGAGACGAGCGCGATCTCGCCGAAGAAGTCGCCCGGGCCGAGCTGGTTGATGCGGCGCCCGTTCTTGCGGACGTCGGCCTCGCCTTCGAGGAGCACGAAGAACTCGCGTGCCGGCGCGCCCTGGCGGGTCATCTCCTTGCCCTCGCGCAGGTCGATCTCGTCGGCGAGGTGCGCCACCTCGGCGAGGTCGCGCTTGGACAGGTTCGCGAACAGCGGCGCGTGCTTGATCCACTCGACCTTCTCGTTGCGGCGCAGCATGCGGTGAGTCTACGACCCACGCGCATCGTGGGAAACCGAATCGCGTTTTCGAACCGTATGGGCTAGCGTCATGGTCATCTTCGAGGAGGGTCGCCCCGTGTCGTCGTTTCGTCCATTGCTGCTGCTTCCGCTCGTGCTCGCTGCCGTACTGCTGCCCGGTTCCGCACGCTCCGCCGGGACGGCCGCAAACGACCTCGTCGCCACCGTCGGACCCGGCTTCTCGATCAGGCTCGCCGACTCCAGCGGCAACGCGGTGAGCCGCCTCGCGCCCGGCGACTACACGATCACGGTCAACAACAAGTCCCAGGGCACCGACTACGTGCACAACTTCCACCTCAAGGGGCCCGGCGTCGACATGGCATCGGACTTCGTTGCCGGCACGACTACCTGGAACGTGACGTTCGTCGACGGCACCTACACCTTCAAATGCGACGCCCATCCGACTCAGATGCATGGGTCGTTCCAGGTCGGCGCGGCACCGCCGCCCACGCCCAAGCTCTCCGCCGGCGTCGGCCCGAAGAAGACGATCTGGTTGAAGCGCGGCTCGGCGGCGGTGAAGACGCTCAAGGCCGGCAAGTTCAGGGTCGCGGTCTCCGACGTGTCGAAGGCCGACAACTTCCACCTCAGCGGTCCCGGGGTGAACAAGAAGACGGGCGTGAAGGCCAGAGGCAGCGCCGTCTGGACGGTGACGCTGCGCGCAGGGACCTACACGTACCGCTCGGACGCGACGAAGAAGCTCCGCCGCAGCTTCAAGGTGACGTCCTAGTCGCGCTCGATCAGCCAGAGGGGCCCGAAGCGCGCCTTCGTGGTCCCCTCGCGGCTCCTGCGCATCAGCAGGCGCATCGTCGCGCCGATCCCGCCGGAGAGGACGAACCCGGCGCCGAGCGCGGCGGCCGCCGCGAGCGGCAGCTTCGGGCGCAACTTCGCGTTGACGTCCATCTCGGCGCGCAGATCGTCGACGGCGCCGGCGAGCCGGTCGCGCTCGGCCTCGATGTCGGCCTTCACCTGCTCGGGGGTACGTCCGTTAGTGGCGGCCATTGCCCTTCAGCGCCTCCGTCGTCAGCTTCGCTTCCTCGATCGCCTGCTCCGGCACGGGCGGCGTTCCCTTCTGGACCGAGTTGACCCCGATCAGGCCGAGGATCGCCGCCACCAGCACGATCGCACCGGTGACGATCAGCAGGGCCGCCCACCAAGGAAGTGCCGTCGCGATCCCCGCGGCCGCTGCCGCGAGCCCGAAGCCCAGCGCGTAGAGCATGAGCAGCGCCGCGGTGAGCAGGAGCCCGACGCCGACGCCGAGCCTCGTCGCCTTGCGCTTGAGCTCGAGCGCCGCGAGCTCCAGCTCGAGCCGGACGAGCGTGCTTGCGTGCTCCGCGACGCTCTTGGCGCTCGTGCCGAGGCCCGGCGCTTCGGGCTCAGTCTCGTGGGTGTGCATGGCCCCTCCAGTCGATGACCTTCGCGAGCACGATCCCGGCCACGAGCGCCGCGCCGACGATCACGATCGGCGGCGGCCCACCGCTGCGCGCCTTCTTCTTCGGCCTGGGCTTCCGCCGCCTCGACGCGGCCCGCCGAGGTGGCGGCGGCGGCGGCGCCGGAGCCGCGGGCTCTGCGCCGGCGGCCTCTTCCGCGGTCGGCTGCGGCGGGGCAGGGTCCTGCGGAGCCGGAGCCTCGCCTCTCGCGCGAGCCTTGACGAGGCTCGGCTTGAGCTTGCGCAGGAACGCCGCGTCCGTGCGCAGCTCCTCGGAGAGCCACGTGCCGACGCCGTCGCCGCGCCTGGCAGCCTTGTCGGCCAGCTCCTGCAGGCGCTGGGCGCCGCGCTCGACGAGCAGGTCGCCCTTCGTCACTTCTTCACCGGCGGTTCCTCGCCCGTGGCCGCCTGCCAGATGCCCGAGGCTGCGCGCCGCGCGACCATGGTCGCGCCGGCCGCGAGGCCCGCGTACAGCCCTGTCCACAGCAGCTTCCGCAGCATCCCGGGGTCGTTACCTGACGATGACTCGGCCAAACCTGGGGCTACTGTAACCGGGTGGAAGCCGGAACGCCGCGCCCCAAGGCCGAGCGGCAGCGCCTGATCGCGAGCGTCGTCTCGCGACGGCGGATCGGCAGCCAGCTCGAGCTGGCGGAGGCCCTGGCGAAGGCGGGCTGCCCGGTCACGCAGGCGACGATCTCGCGCGACATCCGCGAGCTGCGGCTCGAGAAGACGAGCGACGAGCTCGGCCGGCCGCGCTACGTCCTCCCGGGTCGCGACGGACGGCCGGACCCGCGCGCCGCTCTTGAGGGCGTCCTGCGACAGTTCGGCACGCGAGCGACGGCTGCGGAGAACATCGTCGTCGTCCACTCCGAGCTCGGCTCCGCACCCGCGATCGCGCGGGCGCTCGACCGGCTCGAGCACCCGAAGGTGGTCGGCACCCTCGCGGGCGACGACACGTGCCTGGTGGTCACGGCCACCGCCGCGAACGCGCGCGAGGTCGCCCGAGAGCTGACCGCCGCGATCGGCTGAGCGAGCTCCTCCAAGTAGCAGTCTGTTACTTGCTCAGTCCGGCTCGGCGCGCCCGGTCGGGGCAGCGCCGTCGTACTCGCCGAGCCGCTCGAAGCCGTCCCGGTCGATCGTCAGGTGCACCTCGCCCTCGCGGATCTCGCCGACGCGCTCCGCGGGCACGTACCGCGGTTTGCCGAGCACGCCCGTGGCCACCGCCAGGCCGTCGAAGATGTCCGCGTTCTCGTCGCCGAGCGTCTCCTCGACCTTGCCGAGCTCGGCGCCGTCGCTGCCGAGCACCTTCCAGCCGCGCTCGACCAGGAACCAGGAGACGGGGTCGGGCACTAGACCGCTCGGCCGCCGACGTACCAGACGGGGCCCTGCGTGTAGACCGGGCGCGTGTCCGAGAG
>DATIER010000156.1:0-10028 GCA_035455605.1 Gaiellaceae bacterium | reverse complement strand
TGGCGGAGGCGGGGGAGGTGGCGGAGGCGGGGGAGGTGGCGGAGGCGGGGGAGGTGGCGGAGGCCCGGCCGGCGGCGGGGGTGGCGGCGGAGGAGGCGGGGGCGCTGCAGGCGGCGTCGAGCCGCCGCTCGAGACCGGCCTCGCCGGCCCCGAGGTCACGGCAGCGGTCCGCGTCGACGTGGCGGTCGAGCCGGCGGGCGGCGTGAAGATGACGGCCGGAATCGACGGCGTGCGCGCCTTCTTGCCGGCGTGCCGGGACTCGGCGACCGGCGGGGGCAGCGGGGCGGCGTGCACCACGATCGGAGCCGGCTTGCCGGCAGGGATCGGGAGCGACTCAGGCGGCGGGCTCGTGCCCAGGGTGACGAGCGCCGGCAAGGTCACGGCCGCTGCCAAGGCAGTCCCCGCAACCGCTGCCGTTGCGATGATTGCGAGACCGCGTCTCACAAGCTCCCCTTCTTCTGCCGATGCACTGACCCATGGTATCGGCGGTACTGGTCGGCAACCTAAATTTCCAGCCATGAGCTTCAAGCTCAAGCTCGTCGCATATTTCCTGCTCGTCTCGCTGCTCCCGCTCGGCGCGGCGGGCTGGGCGCTGCACGAGGTGATGCGCGGCAGCGAGACGCGTCGCGTCGACGTCCGCCTCGAAGACGGGCTCCGCGCGCTGTCGGCGACGTACAAGAGCGACGTCGTCGGAGCCGGTCACCGCGCGGAGGCACTGGCCAACAACCGGCGGCTCCAGCAGGCGCTCCTCCGCGGCGACCGCACCCGGGTACGGCGCCTCGTCGCGGGCGCGCGCGGGGTCCGGCTCGAGACGCCGTCCTTCGTCACCGGGCCGGCGCAGATGATCGCGGACGGCCCCAAAGTCCAGATCAGCAATGGCGGCCGCGTCGTCGGGACGCTCGTCGCCGGCGTCCCGCTGACGTCGGCAGCCCTCTCGCACCTGCGCGAGCAGTCGGGCACGGACGCGAGCCTCCAGCTGGTGGTGCTCCGCGACGGCCGGGTCGCAGCGGGTCCTGCCTCCCTGCGCGGAGCCCGCCTGACGGCGCCGGCGCACGCGACGACGCTCGACGTCGGCGGAAGCCGCTACCGCACGCTCGTCAGCAGGCAGCAAGGATCCGACACCCCGGCGCTTGCGTTGCTGGCTCCGCAGGCGCAGGTCGACGACGCCGTCGCCCGCGCCGACCGGCGCCTGCTCCTCGGCCTGCTCCTGTCGCTCGCGCTCGTCGCGATCGTGGCCTACGCGGTCGGACGCTCGATCGTCGCGTCGCTCGGCCGGCTCGCCAACGCGGCCAACGCGATCGCGCGCGGCAGCCTCGACCAGCGGGTCGAGGCGGACGGCCAGGACGAGTTCGGCCGCCTCGGGCTCGCGTTCAACGAGATGGCCGACCAGCTCGAGGCGCGCATGGAGGAGCTCGACGCCGAGCGCGCGCGCCAGCGCGAGGCGACCGTCCGCTTCGGCGAGGCGCTCGCGGCGACGCACGACGTCGACCAGCTCCTGCGCGTGATCGTCGAGACGGTGGTCGAGACGACCGGCGCGACCGGGGGGCTCGTCGTCGGGCTCGGCGGCGAGGTCGTGCAGTCGGGGACGCTCTCGGATCGCGGCGAGACCTTCGAGCTGCCGCTCACCGCCGGCCGCCAGAGCTTCGGCACGCTGACGCTCTCGGGCCGCGGCTTCACCGTCGAGCAGCGGCGCACGGCCGCAACGCTCGTCGCGCACGCGGCGATCGCGCTCGAGAACGCTCGCCTGCACCGGATCGTCGCGCGGCAGGCGCTCGTCGACATGCTCACCGGCCTCGCCAACCGCCGCCAGTGCGAGGAGGCGCTCGCGGGGGAGCTGATGCGCGCGGAGCGGTTCGGCGGTTCCGTCGCCTTCGTGCTCGCCGACCTCGACAGCTTCAAGTCGATCAACGACCGCTTCGGCCACCCGGTCGGCGACGGCGTGCTGGTCGAGTTCGCCGAGACGCTGCGCGAGTCGGTGCGCGAGATCGACGTCCCGGCGCGGTGGGGCGGCGAGGAGTTCGCGATCGTGCTGCCCGGCACCGACCTCGACGGCGCCGCCCGCCTCGCCGAGCGCACGCGCGTCGCGCTGCAGGAGCGGACGATCCTCGCGCCGGACGGGACGCGGATCCACGTGACCGTCAGCCTCGGCGTCGCCGCGTTCCCGGAGGCGGCGAGCGGCGACGGGATCGTCGCGGCGGCCGACGGCGCGCTCTACGAGGCGAAGCGCAGCGGCAAGAACCGCGTCGTCACCGCCCGTCCTCGCGCCCGCGCCTGAACCGGTCCGCGCCGACGGTCGCGGGTGAAGCCGTTACAATCCCGCGCTGCCCACGAACCCGCGGGAGGAGCATCGCCGGTGGAGACTTCTTCGCTGTTTGCACAAGTGATCCAGGACCACCTCGAGCTGAAGCAGCGCAACTCGGAGCTCGAGGACGAACTGCCACTCGACCGTTACAAGACCGAGGACCCCTTCGAGAACCACCCACTCTTCAAGACCGAGGAGCAGGCGCGGATCGAGGAGACGATGGACGGGGAGGAGAGCGGCATCACCGCCGAGCGCCCGTCCCTCGCCTGGCCGACCGACGAGAGCGAGACGGAGCCCGACACCGAGGGCCTCTGGAGCCGGTCGCGCGACTTCGACTGGGGCGACTGATGAGGCGGCTGCGGCTGCTCCTGCTCGGCGCCGCGCTCGCGTACTTCTTCGATCCGGACAACGGCAAGACTCGCCGCGAGGCGCTCGCGAAGCGGCTCGCCGAGCTCCGCACGAGGCGTGCCGTCGAGCCCGACCTGAGCCAGGAGCTCGCCGGGCAGGCGCAGGCCGTCGGCGCCGAGTAGCGTCAGGCGCGCGGGCTAGAGTCGCGCCCCTGGACGGGAAGCGCGACACCGAGCCGTGCCTGCGCTGCGGCGCGCCGATGGAGTGGAGGCACCAGACGTGGCAGTGCCCACGCTGCGCGTTCAAGCTCGGCTGCTGCGAAGGCGAGCCGCAGTCGTGCCCGGCGCCTCGCCTCGCCGCGGACCGGCCATAATCGCGCGAGCCGGTGTCACTGCAGGAGCGAACTGAGCGGCAGGCGGAGGGCACGACGGACGGGAGTCCTGCCGTCAGGCTCGAGCGCGTCCGCAAGGAGTACGGCGACGTCGTCGCCGTCGACGGCGTCGACCTGGAGATCGCGCAGGGCGAGTTCTTCACGCTGCTCGGCCCGTCCGGCTCCGGGAAGACGACCACGCTGCGGCTGATCGCCGGCTTCGAGCGCCCGGACGCGGGACGGATCGAGCTCGGCGGGCGTGACGTCTCCGACGTCCCGCCGTACGCGCGCGATGTCAACACGGTCTTCCAGGACTACGCGCTCTTCCCGCACATGACGGTCGCCGAGAACGTCGGCTACGGCCTGCGCGTGAAAGGCGTCTCGCGGCGCGAGCGCCAGGGGCGGGTCGAGGACGTGCTCGAGCGCATGCGCCTGCCCGGCCTGGGCGGCCGCAAGCCCGTGCAGCTCTCGGGGGGCCAGCGGCAGCGCGTCGCGCTCGCTCGCGCGCTCGTCAACCGGCCCGAGGTGCTGCTGCTCGACGAGCCGCTCGGTGCGCTCGACCTGAAGCTGCGCCAGGAGATGCAGCTCTTCCTCAAGAGCCTGCAGCAGGACCTCGGCATCACCTTCGTCTACGTCACGCACGACCAGGACGAGGCGCTGACGATGAGCGACCGCCTCGCCGTCTTCAACCACGGCCGGATCGAGCAGCTCGGCGACCCGGCCGAGGTCTACGAGCGGCCGCAGAGCGCGTTCGTGGCCAACTTCGTCGGCGTCTCGAACGAGCTCGAGCGCGACGGCAGGCGCTACACCGTCCGCCCCGAGAAGATCCACCTGCGCGACGCGGCGGCGGCACCGGCGCCCGGGATGCACGCCGAGCCGGGGCGGATCCGCGACGTCGTCTACGCCGGGATGGTGACCCGGTTCTTCGTCGAGCTCGACCGCGGCGGGGAGCTCCAGGTCGTCCGGCAGAACCTCGAGACCTCGTCCGCCGAGGCGCAGGACGCCCGCGGCCGGCAGGTCCTGCTCGAGTGGCGCCCAGAACACCAGCTCGAAATCGAACCGTCGGGGGACACGGAAGGAGAGCAATGAGGAAGCAGCACACGCACGTTCTCGGCTGGGCCGCGGCGGCCCTCGTCGTGGGCGCGCTGGCCCTCGTCGCCGCGGGTTGCGGCGGGAGCAGCAGCAGTAGCAGCGGCGGCACGACCACCAACGGCGGGAACGCCTCCGGGCTCCCGACCTCGGTCGGGAAGGGCGAGGGCAAGCTCAACCTGATCGAGTGGCCCTACTACTCCGATCCGTCGTTCGCGAAGAAGTTCACCAAGCAGACCGGCTGCGTGATCCAGCGCAAGGACGCCGGCTCCTCGAACGAGATGGTCGCCCTGATGCGGGCGGGCGGCGGCGGCGGCGGCGGCCAGTGGGATCTGGTCTCGGCCTCCGGAGACGCCAGCCTGCGGCTGATCAAGGGCGGCGACGTCAAGGCGGTGAACGTCAACCTGATCCCGCAGTGGAAGAACTTCATCCCCATCTTCAAGTCGCCGGCGCACAACACCGTCGACGGGGTCCACTACGGCATCTCGTTGCAGTGGGGTCCGAACGTGCTCCTCTACAACAACCAGAAGATCAAGCCGGGCCCGACGAACTGGAACGCGCTCTACGACCCGAAGTACAAGGGCCAGATCACGATCCCGAACAACCCGATCCAGATCGCCGACGCGGCGTTCTACCTGCAGCACTCCCAGCCGAGCCTCGGCATCACCGACCCCTATGAGCTGAACCAGAAGCAGTTCGACGCGACGGTCAACCTGCTCAAGCAGCAGAAGAAGCTGGTCAAGCTCTACTGGAACTACGACACCGACGGGCGGTCCGCCTTCGCGAACGGCGATGTCTCGCTCGGTGCGATCTGGCCGGTGGACACGCTCGCGTTGCAGGCGAAGAAGGTCCCCGTCACGGAGGTGATCCCCAAGGACGGCGCGACCGGATGGGCGGACACCTGGATGCTCGCCAAGAAGGCGCCGCACCCGAACTGCGCCTACAAGTGGATGCAGTACGTGACCACTCCGCAGGTGCAGGCCCAGCAGGCGCTCGTGTTCGGCGAGACCCCCGTCAACCCGCACGCGTGCCCGTTCATGAACAAGATTCAGGCCGGCTCGTGCGCCAAGTACCACCTCAACGAGCCGCTGAGCTACTACAACACGATCAAGTTCTGGAAGACGCCGATCGCCGACTGCGGCAACGGCAAGAACGACTGCATGGACTACAACGCCTGGCAGAAGGCGTGGACCGAGATCACAGGCTGACGCATGAGTGAGCTGGCACAGCCGGGCGCTCCCGTGCGGGGCGCCCGGCTCCGGCTCTCGGCCCAGCTGTGGCGCCGGCCGTGGCTGAAGGTGGTCGCGCTCCTGGCGCTGCCCGTGCTGGCGTTCGCGATCGTCTACCTCGGCTCGCTCGTCGCGCTCTTCATCTCGTCGTTCTGGCAGGTCGACTCCTTCACCGGGAAGGTCGTCCACACCTGGACGCTCTCGAACTTCTCGTCGCTGGTCCACGATCCCGTCTACCGGCAGATCGCCTTCCGGACGATCTGGATCGCGGCCGCGGTCACGCTCGCCGACGCCGTCCTGGCCTTCCCGCTCGCGTACTTCATGGCGCGCCTCGCCCCGCCGCGGCTCCGGGCGCTCCTGTTCGTGCTCGTGCTGCTGCCGCTCTGGACGAGCTACCTCGTCCGCATCTACGCCTGGCGCACGATCCTCGCCAAGGAGGGCGCGCTCAACTGGGCGCTGAACGGGCTCGGCCTGCCGGACGCGAACCTGGCCTACACGAACACCGCGATGTGGATCGTCTTCTCGTACGTCTGGCTGCCGTTCATGGTGCTCCCGGTCTACGCGGCGCTCGAGCGGATCCCGGACAGCTACCTCGAGGCCTCGCAGGATCTCGGCGGACGGAGCTGGCGGACGTTCAGGTCGGTGATCCTTCCCCTCGCCCTGCCCGGGATCGTCGCCGGCTCGATCTTCACCTTCTCGCTCACGCTCGGCGACTTCATCACGCCGGCGCTGGTCGGCGGCGCCAACTCGCAGTTCATCGGCAACGTCGTCCACAACTACGTCGGCATCAGCAACAACGTGCCGCTCGCGGCGGCGTTCGCGCTCGTGCCGGTGATCGTGATGGCCGTGTACCTCGTCGTCGCGAAGCGCCTCGGCGCGTTCGAGGCTCTCTGAGGTGGAGACGCGCGCCACCCGCATCGGCTTCGGCATCGCCGCGGCGCTCGTGGTCGCGTTCCTCTGGATCCCGATCCTGATCATCCTCGCCTACGCCTTCAACGGCTCGGTGCTCCAGACCTGGCCCGTCCAGAACCTCACCCTCCACTGGTTCCACGAGGCCTGGCACGACCAGGAGGTGCGGTCGGCGCTCTGGCTCTCGGTCAAGATCGGGCTGATCTCGACCGCCGTCGCGCTCGTCCTGGGCACGGCGGCGTCCTTCGCGATCAGCCGCTTCGAGTTCTTCGGGCGCGAGTCGGTCTCGTTCCTGCTGCTGCTGCCGATCGCGCTCCCCGGGATCATCACCGGCATGGCGCTGAGCTCCTTCTACACGTTCGCCGGGATCGGCTTCTCGATCTGGACGATCGTGATCGGGCACGCCACCTTCTGCGTCGTCGTCGTCTACAACAACGTGCTCGCGCGGCTCCGCCGGAGCTCGCCGTCGATCATCGAGGCGTCGATGGACCTCGGCGCCGACGGCTGGCAGACGTTCCGCTTCGTGGTCTGGCCCGTGCTCTCGACGGCGCTCGTCGCCGGCGGCCTGCTCGCGTTCGCGCTCTCGTTCGACGAGGTGATCGTGACCACCTTCACCGCGGGCGCGCAGACGACGCTGCCGATCTGGATCCTCGACACCATCCAGCGCGGGCAGCAGCTTCCGGTCGTGAACGCCGTCGTCTTCTTCGTCGTCGTGCTGACGGTGATCCCGGTGGTGGTCTCGCAGCGGCTGACGCAGGACTCCGGGCTCCTCCGCCGCCGCTAGCGCGGTAGGCTGGTCACCGATTTCGACCGGGAGGCTTTGCCATGAGCGTGACGGTTTCGCAGCACAAGAACTTCGTCGGGGGCGAGTGGGTCGACGCGGTCGAGGGCGGCACGATGGAGGTGCTGAACCCCGCGACCGGCGAGGTGATCGCGGAGGTCCCGCGCGGGACGCAGGCGGACGTCGACCGCGCCGTCGAGGCGGCGAAGAAGGCGCTGCCCGAGTGGCTCGAGACGACGCCGGGCGAGCGCCAGGAGGCGCTGCTCAAGCTCGCGGCCGTGATCGAGGACAACGCCGAGGAGCTCGCCGAGATCGAGTCCCGCAACGTCGGCAAGCCGCTCTCGTACGCGCGCGACGAGATGCCGGTGTCGGCCGACAACATCCGCTTCTTCGCCGGCGCCGCGCGCCTGCTCGAGGGCAAGTCGGCCGGCGAGTACATGCGCGGTTACACCTCGATGCTGCGACGCGAGCCGATCGGCATCGTCGGCGGGATCGCGCCGTGGAACTACCCGCTGATGATGGCGGTCTGGAAGTTCGCTCCCGCGCTCGCGGCCGGCAACGTCCAGGTGCTGAAGCCGTCGGAGCAGACGCCGCTCAGCACGCTGCGCTTCGCCGAGCTCGCGGCCGAGGCGCTCCCGCCGGGCGTCTTCAACGTCATCACCGGCGACGGCGTGCCCGTCGGCGAGGGGATCGTCAAGCACCCCGACGTGCGCCTCGTCTCGCTGACCGGCGACGTCGCGACCGGGAAGGAGATCGCGCGGACGGCGGCGGAGACGCTCAAGCGCGTGCACCTCGAGCTCGGCGGCAAGGCGCCCGTGCTCGTCTTCGACGACGCCGACCCGGCAGCCGTGGCCGAGGGGATCAAGATCGCCGGCTACTGGAACTCCGGCCAGGACTGCACGGCCGCTTCGCGCGTCGTCGCCGGCCCGAAGATCTACGACCAGCTCCTCGAGGAGCTGGTGCCGCTCGTCGAGGGCCTGCACGTCGGCGACCCGGCCGAGGGCGACGAGATCGAGATGGGGCCGGTGATCTCGAAGGCGCAGCAGGAGCGCGTGCTCGGCTTCCTCGACCGCGCCGAGGGCGCGAAGGTGCTCACCGGCGGCGGCTCGAACGGCGACCGCGGCTTCTTCGTCAAGCCCACGGTCGTCGCGGAGGTCGGCCAGGAGGACGAGATCGTCCAGCGCGAGGTCTTCGGGCCCGTCGTCACCGTCCAGCGGTTCGCCGACGACGACCAGGCGATCGCGTGGGCCAACGACGTCAACTACGGGCTCGCGGCCTCGGTCTGGACGCGCGACGTCGGACGGGCGCTGAACGCCGCGCGGAAGCTCCAGTTCGGCACGGTCTGGATCAACGACCACATTCCGCTGGTCTCGGAGATGCCCCACGGCGGCTTCAAGCAGTCCGGCTACGGCAAGGACCTGAGCGCCTACTCGCTCGAGGACTACACGCAGATCAAGCACGTGATGGCGAAGGTCGACTGAGCCTTCGCCGCCTGTCCGTTTCGGCCATGGCCCGGGGACAGTCCCTGGGCCGTGGCCGTTCTGGACACGTGGCCATCGCGTAGCGGCGGCGGAAGGCGGCTTCGCAGAGGCGTTGCGAACGGCTCGAAGTTGACGCTATCCGTACCGAACTGGTAAAAGCGCCTCGCATTGCGAACCGCTGAGCAGCAGCTGCGGCGCGGGGCGGTCAGCGTTCCTCGCAGCCTCGACGCCGTCGACCAGGCGCTGATCGAGGCCCTCCAGCAGAACGGTCGCGAGCCGTTCCGCCGCATCGCCGCCGACGTGGGCGTCTCCGAGGCGACGATCCGCGCGCGCTACCAGCGGCTCTGCCAGGACAACATCCTCCAGGTGACCGGCGTGACCAACCCGCTCGGCCTCGGCTTCGAGGCACAGGCGATGGTCGGGATCCGCACGAGCGGCGCGCCCGAGCCGGTCGCCGAGGCGATCGCCCAGTGGGACGAGGCCGGCTACGTCGTCATCACCGCCGGGCAGTTCGACATCCTCGTCGAGCTCGTCTGCTCCGACCGCCGGCAGCTGCTCGAGGCCACGAGCCGGCTGCGCGAGCTCGACGGCGTGCTCTCGAGCGAGAGCTTCCTCTACCTCGAGCTGTACAAGCAGCTCTACGACTGGGGCGCGCGGGTCGGCAACGGCGCGCACGCGGCGGCGCGCTGATGGCCGTGACCGAGAAGCCGGAGGCGCCGGTCGCCCCGGCCACCTCGGACGTCCGGCTCGAGCACGTCACGAAGCAGTTCGACGACGTCACCGCCGTCGACGACCTCTCGCTGGAGATCGAGCGCGGCAGCTTCTTCGCCCTGCTCGGGCCCTCGGGCTGCGGCAAGACGACGACGCTGCGGATGATCGGCGGCTTCGAGCAGCCCACCGAAGGCGCGATCTACCTGGGCGACGAGCCGGTGAGCGGCAAGCCGCCCTACAAGCGCGACGTCAACACCGTCTTCCAGTCGTACGCGCTCTTCCCGCACCTGACCATCTTCGAGAACGTCGCCTTCGGCCTCCGCAGGCGCGGCGTCCGCAAGGGCGACGTCCGCGGCCGCGTGCTCGACATCCTCCACCTCGTCGGGCTCGAGGGGATGGAGCGCCGCAAGCCGCGGCAGCTCTCCGGCGGCCAGCAGCAGCGCGTCGCGCTCGCGCGGGCGCTCGTGAACCGGCCGCGCGTGCTGCTCCTCGACGAGCCGCTCGGCGCGCTCGACCTGAAGCTGCGCAAGCAGATGCAGCTCGAGCTGAAGGCGATCCAGCACGACGTCGGGATCACCTTCATCCACGTCACGCACGACCAGGAAGAGGCGATGACGATGGCGGATCGGATCGCGATCATGAACGCCGGCAGGATCGAGCAGCTCGGCACGCCGTCCGACCTGTACGAGCGGCCCGAGACGGCCTTCGTCGCCAGCTTCCTCGGCATCTCGAACCTGCTCCCGGGGACGATCTCCGGTGCGCAGTCGGTCCGGCTCGACGACGGCACCGAGGTGCAGCTCGCGCCGGG
>DATIER010000155.1:0-28612 GCA_035455605.1 Gaiellaceae bacterium | reverse complement strand
GCCAGGCGGGGCGAGAACAGCGGCTCGAAGAAGACGGTCGAGACGTGCTCGCGGCGGACGAGCTCGATCAGCGCCTGCAGGCGCCGGGGGCTCGGCTCGTACTCGGGGTCGATGCCGCCGATCGAGACCTGGCGCAGGCGGTATCGCGCCGCCAGCCGTCCGAACGCCGCGTGGCTCGTGACGAACTCCCGCCGCCTGCAGTGCTCGAGGCCGTCGCGATAGGCGCGGTCGAGCGCGAGCAGGCGCGCGGCCAGCGCCGCCGCCCGCCGGGGCCGGCCGAGCGCCGCGCCGACCCGCCGCACGACGCGCGCGTAGAGGGTGGGATCGAGCCAGACGTGCGGATCGGCGCCGTGCTCGGCCACGCCGAGCCCCCGGAGCACGTCGACCCGGGTGCCGTGCGCGCCGCCCACCGCCTGCTCGACCGCCGGCTGGAAGCCGTGCGAGAGGTAGAGGACGACGTCCGCCGACTGGATGCGCCCGACCTCCCGCGGCGTGAGCTCGAGGTCGTGCGGCTCGGCCCCCGGCGGGGTCAGGTTCGTGACGTCGACGCTCGAGCCGCCGATCTGCTCGGCGGCGTAGGCGAGCGGGTAGAACGCCGCGACGACCGACCGCTTGCCGTCCGACCCGGCGGCCGAGCCGCAGCCGGCGAGCAGCGCCACGGCGGCCGCCCAGATGGGAACGGTTCTCATCGCGTCGTAACGATAACGATTCTCATTAGTCGCGTCCGACGGCTACGATGGCCGCGTGAGCACGACGTGGTCGGAGCGGGCACTCGAGCAGCTGCGAACGGCGGGCCATCGCCGCGGCGGTGCGCGCACGCGGGTGATCGGCTACCTCGACGCGCAGGACTGCTGCGTCGCCGCCCAGGAGATCCACCAGGCGCTGCTCGCGAGCGGCGAGCGCGTCGGCCTCGCCACCGTCTACCGCGTGCTGGACGCGCTCGTCGGGACGCGCCTCGTGCAGCGGATCGACCTCGGCGACGGCGTCGCCCGCTTCGAGCCGGTGCGCGACGCGGGCGAGCACCACCACCACATCGTCTGCGACGACTGCGGGCGGATCGAGCCGTTCGCCGACCAGCGCCTCGAGCGCGTGCTGCGGGACGTGGAGCAGAGCAGCGGCTACGACGTCGCCGGCCACGACATCGTCCTGCGCGGCGCGTGCAGCGCCTGCCGCTGAGCTAGCCGAGACAGTCGCCCGGCAAGCGCGGGAGCCGCCACGCCGGGTCGGCCCGGAAGTCCTCCCACCCGGTCGGAAACGGCCAGGCCGCGACGACGCGCTCGGCCTCCGCCCGCACCTCGGCCGCGTCCAGCAGCCCGGCCTCTGCCGCCTGGGCGAGCTCGTCCTCGTCCTTCCAGCGCAGGCGGCCGTCCGGGGTGACGATCAGGTCGAGCTTCTCGTCGACGGTGTCGAAGCACGTCCCGTTCCAGCCGATCGTGCGCTCGAAGTTGACGTACCAGTGCTGGAACGCCCCGTCGGAGTCCCAGAAGAGCCAGATCGAGTGACGGCCGCCGGGCCGCTGGAGCGCGAGCCCGTCGCGCGGCGCCGGGCGCTCGGCGAGCACCGGGTTCGCATGCGGGATGCGCACCTCCAGGCCGTCCGCGTCGACCGGGTACAGCGACGGTGCGCCTCTCGGCACCCAGAGCGCGACCAGCTCGGGCGTGCTCGAGACGACGCGCGCCGCGAACGCCCGCCACGTCCGCCCGAACCAGACGTCTCGAACCGCGATCTCCGCACCGACGGTGGCCACGCGGCCGACGTTAGCCTGCCGCGCGTGCACGAGCTGACGAGGGAGCAAGCCCGGCGCATCGCCGTGCGCGCGCAGCTGCTCGACGGCCAGCGGCCGACGGACCTGGTCGAGCTGGTCCGTCACCTGACGCTGCTCCAGATCGACCCGACGGCCGCGATCGCGCCGAGCGCCGACCTGGTCGCGTGGTCACGGCTCGGCTCGTCCTACCGCCCGGAGCAGCTCAAGCAGGCGCTCGAGCACGACCGGACGCTGTTCGAGCTCGACGCGCTGGTGCGGCCGATGGACGACGTCGGCCTCCACCTGGCGGGCGCCGAGCGCTTCCCCGACTACGAGCGCGCCCGCGCCTGGTTCCGCGACAACGACCGCTTCCGCCGGGACGTCCTGAAGCTGCTCGAGCAGTCGGGTCCGCTCGGCTCGCGCGAGATTCCGGACACCTCCGTCGTTCCGTGGGCGTCGAGCGGCTGGACGCACAACCGGAACGTCACGCAGATGCTGGAGTACCTGCTGATGCGCGGCGAGGTCGCGATCGCCGGGCGCACCGGGCGCGAGCGGCTGTGGGACCTGGCCGAGCGTGTGTACCCCGCCGACCTCGACCGCCCGCCGGTCGAGCAGGCGGAGCGGATCAAGAACGAGCGGCGCCTCGCCTCGCTGGGGATCGCGAGGGCGAAGGGCACGAAGCTGCCGATCGAGCCGATCCACGTCGGCGACGCGGGCGAGTCGGCGGTGGTCGAGGGGACGAAGGGCGAGTGGCGCGTCGACCCCGCGTACCTCGACGGCGGCTTCGAGGGCCGCACCGCGCTCCTCTCGCCGTTCGACCGGCTCGTCTACGACCGTGCGCGGGCGCAGGAGCTGTTCGACTTCGAGTACACGCTCGAGATGTACAAGCCCGCCGCGAAGCGCCGCTGGGGCTACTTCGCGCTCCCGATCCTGCACGGCGACCGGTTGGTCGGAAAGCTCGACGCGGCCGCCGACCGGAAGGCCGGCGTGCTGCGGGTGAGCGCGATCCACGAGGACGTGAAGCTCACGCGAGCGGTCCGTGCAGCCGTGCACGCGGAGCTCGAGCGCCTCGCCGACTGGCTCGGGCTCGCGGTCGCCGGCCGTTGACCGGCCGCGGTCGCGCCCGTACGATCGCCGTGGGTCCACGGGAAGGGGGGAACATGCTCCGCAAGCGCTTGACGAGGA
Organism: Gaiellaceae bacterium; assembly: GCA_035455605.1. GTDB lineage: Bacteria > Actinomycetota > Thermoleophilia > Gaiellales > Gaiellaceae > AC-32. The sequence goes on along the minus strand of DATIER010000155.1, from coordinate 25,683 downwards.
CGTCCTCGACCGTCGTGGTCGCCGCCGCGGCCGCGCTCGCCGTCACCACTCTCGCCTCGGCTGCCGGGCCGGTCGCGAACCTGAACGTGACGGCGATGCCGGGCAACGAGGCGGAGGACGCGATCGCGGTCAACCCGACGCAGCCGTCGAACGTCGTCGCGATGTCGACACGCTCGGACGCCATCGCCGGCCTCGCCGTCGGCGTCAGCGTCGACGGCGGCCAGACCTGGGCGAGGAGCGTGATCGGCGCGTCGACGGCCGATCCGCTCGGTGACATCTGCTGTGACCAGCAGCTGGCCTGGGACCGCTTCGGCAACCTCTGGATGACGTACCTCGTGAACTCGAACGGCGACGTGCTCGTCGCCCTCTCGACCGACGGCGGCCTCACCTTCCGCAAGGTCAAGGATCTCCAGACGAAGTTCGGCGACCAGCCGTCGATCGCGGTCGGGCCGAACAGCGTCTGGGTCAGCTTCACGGCCGTTCCCGGGAAGCAGGTCCAGGCCTTCGGCGCGCCCGTCACCGGCCTCGGCCGGTTCGGCGACTTCACCGCGCCCGAGAGCGTCCCGAGCCCGGGCAACGGCGACTACGGCGACACCGCCGTCGGCCCCGCCGGGCAGGTGATGGTCACCTACCAGAACGCCGAGAACGGGCAGGGCGGCGCCGACGTCTACACGGCCGTCGACCCCGACGGCCTCGGCCCGGCCGGCTTCGGCAAGCCGAGCAAGGCCGCGCACAGCCACGTCGGCGGCTTCGACTACATCGCGGCGCAGCCCAACCGCTCGATCGACGTGGAGGCGAACCTCGCGTGGGATCGCAGCGGCGGTGCCCACACCGGCCGCGTCTACCTCGTCTGGACCGACGAGAACCCGAACGAGAGCGACAACACCGACGTCATGCTCCAGCACTCCGACGACAACGGCGCGACCTGGTCGCCGGCGATCAGGGTGAACGACGACCGCACGGCCAACAGCCAGTACGACCCGTCGATCGCGCTCGACCAGGGAAGCGGCGACGTCGGCCTCTCCTGGTACGACACGCGCAACGACCTCGGCACCGGCGGCGCCGGCGACGTCGACGGGATCCCGAACGACGACTTCCAGATCTGGGCGACGTACACGACCGACGGCGGGGCGACCGTCCGCCCGAACTTCCAGGTCAGCCGCGGCACGTCGAGCGCGGTCGCCGCGGGGAGCTTCTTCGACGTCGGCGACTACACGCACGCGGCGTTCGTCGCGGGCACGTTCTGGCCGGCGTGGTCGGACAACTCGAACAGCACCGGCGACAACCCGGACGGGACGCTCCACCAGTTCGACCTCTACACCGCGAGCGTGCCCATTCCGTAGTCGCGCCCGTTGACAGTCTTCCGGCGTCTCTGAGACAGTCGGCGCTCGCGACCTAGGAGGGGGAGCGCCATGACGAGCGACCCGCCCCCGGACCAGGGCGATCCAGGACTCGGACCCGACGACGGCATCACCAGGCGAGACTTCCTCGACTGAGTGGCGATCACTGCTGCCGGCCTGATGGCGGCGGCGGCGTCGCCCTACCTGACCGGGGCGGAGGCCGCGGCCGCGGCGATCGGCTCCACGGGCTCAGGGGTGATTCTGCCGCCCGGCTACTACCCGCCGACGGCGACCGGCCTCACCGGCGAGCCGGACGACGTCGTCGCGCGCGTCGGCCTCGTCGACCCGCCGGCGACGAGCCCCGACGACATCCACTCCGCGCGGCACGGCAAGACGCTCGCGCCGCAGAGCGCGCGGCCGGTCGACGACGACTACGACTGCGTCGTCGTCGGCGCCGGCGCGAGCGGCCTCGCCGCCGCCAAGTACTACCGCGACCGCTTCGGGGCCTCCTCGAAGATCCTGCTGATCGACCAGCTGCCCGACTTCGGCGGCAACTCGCACCGGAACGAGTTCCACGTCCCGGACGGCTTCCGCGGCAACGCGGACGTGATGATCCTCCGGAACGGTGGCACCGTGAACCTCGACTCGATCGGCGCCTGGAACAAGCAGCAGGGCGGCCTGATGGACATCCCGGGCTCCTACGGCCAGCCGGCGGTGAGCCTGCTCGGCTGGGCGGGCGTCGACTACGCGTCGAGCGCGCAGTGGGCGAACGGCGGCGCAGCCGGGATCCCGTCGTCGTACGGCCTGCGGACGATGCTGCTCTTCCCGGCGGCCGAGTTCGGCTCGGACACCGTCACGCGCAGCCGGATCGAGCCGAACACGCAGGCGGGCTGGACGGCGTTCATGGCGCGGACGCCGTACTCCCAGGCCGCGAAGGACGCGATCGTCCGGATCCAGACCGAGGACTCGGACGTGATGAGCGCCAAGGACGGCCCGATGACGCGCGAGGAGAAGATCCAGCGCCTCACGCAGATGACGTACAAGCAGTACCTGCAGCGCTACTGGGACTGCCCGGACGACGCCTTCTTCGGCGAGTACTGGCGCGGCTCCGGCGGCCTGCTCGGCGCAGGCGGCCAGGCGGTCTCGGCCTCCGACTGCTGGATCCTCGGGCGGCCCGGCTTCCCCGACGCGCTCGATCTCGGCGACACCGACGACATCGTCTTCCCCGGCATCGGCCGCACGCCGCAGCAGGACTCGATGTCGGCCGGCGGCCCCACGCGGGCGTGGCCCGACGGCAACATCTCGCTCCTGAAGCTGATCGTCGCGCGCCTGATCCCGGGCTCGCACCCGGACGTGAACGGGGCGCCGCCGAACCAGCAGACGATCCTCCAGTCGAAGACCGACTACTCGACGCTCGACCGGCCGGGCAGCGACGTCCGCATCCGCCTCAACTGCATGGTCACCCGGGTGCTCCCGGGCCGCGGCAACAAGGGCCTCGCCCAGATCACCTACCTGACGCCGGACCGGAAAGACGCGGAGCGCGTCCGCGCGCGGCACGTGGTCATGGCCTGCTGGAACCGCGTGACGGCGCGGATCGTCACCGACCTGCCGCAGGACCAGGTCGAGAACCTCTGCTACGCGCGCAAGGTGCCGCTGATCTACGGCCGCGCCGTCCTGAACAACTGGCAGGCGTGGGTGGACGCGAAGGTGTCGAGCATCCAGCCGCGCGGCACGAGCCTCTTCTGGGACTCGACGAGCATCTCCGCCGGGGCCGGCTTCGGCTCGCCGGGCGCGCCGGTCTACGGCCCGACGCCGAACCAGCCGCCGGCCTCACCGGCGTCGCTCACGTTCACCGTCGTCCCGAACCGGCCCGACGCGATCCCGCAGCTCTACGCCTACGAGAGCGGGCGCGACATGCTCCTGAACATGAGCTTCGCCGACCTCGAGCACGCGCTGTGGGACGTGATCGACCGCGTCGTGAACACCCAGGGCGGCGACTTCCAGCCCGAGCGCGACGTGAGCTCGATCATGATCAACCGCTGGAACTACGGCTACGCCCACGAGCTGAGCTCGGTCTTCGACCCGTCGCTGTACGGGCCGTGGGCGGAGCAGCCGCAGCGGAAGGGGTGTGTGCCGTTCGCGAACGTGGCGATCGCGTGCTCGGACTCGGAGGGCTTCGCCTACACGCACAGCGCGATCAACGAAGGCTTCCGCGCCGTGAACGACCTGCCCGGGAGCGAGGCGCAGCTGACGCCGTGAGGCTCGAGGTGCGAGAGCAGTTCGGCGGCCGGCCACCGCGCACGGTGGCGACCGCCGAGCTGCTCGCCGACGGGTCGGTCGAGGTCGACGGGGAGCCCGAGGCGGCCGAGTTCCTGGCGAGCTACCGCGTGCACGACCGGCCCCACGACCGCTGGGTCTCGAAGGAGGACGACCCCGTGCTCTGGCTCGAGCTGCTGCCGGAGCACGTGCGGTCGCCCTTTCGCTCGGTCGTGCGCGTCTCCTGAGACGGGCGTCGGTCCGCCCGACCGACGCGACGTCAGGCGATGACGAGATCCTCGATCCTCGCCTCCGCCAACCGGAGCAGGTCTCGCGTCCTCAGCCGCACCGACTCGTGATGCGAGCCCGCCTCGGCCACGACGGAGTCTCGCTCCGCCAGGCGTCGGTCGACCAGCACGAGGTCGCCGGCCGGCACCCCGAACGGGGGCACGGCACCGAGCTCGTACATCGGGTACGCCGTCACGAGCTCTCCCTCGGTCGCCAGCCGCGCATGCTTGTCCTCGAGCACCGTCCGGACCTTGTGGAGATCGAGCCGCTCCGACGCCGGCAGCACCGCGCGGACGAAGCGCTCGCGGCTGACGAGCACGATCGTCTTCGCGACCTCGTGAGGGGTCGCGCCGATCGCCCGGGCCTCGTCGCCGGCCGTCTCCGTGCGCCGGTGCTCGATCAGGTCGTAGTCGATGTGGGCAAGGTCGAGCTCCTCGCGGAGCTCCGTCATCGTCGTCATGGTCATACCTCCTCGCGTGCCACCGGTCACGGTTCGTGGATCAGCACCGGCTCGTCCTCTGCGGCCCGGACGTGCCGGATCACGACGTCGCCGCCCGGCGTGAAGATGCTCTCGTGCTCGTCCTCCCACCGCACGCGGTAGCGTGCGTGCTCCGGTGTCCCGAGGACCTCGAGGATCTCGCCGGTCCGGCTCGGAGTCCCGACGTGGTCTCCGTGGACGACGATCACGTCGCCCGTCTCTGCTCGTGGCGTGCCGGCCATCGCGACCTCCTTTCGCTGGGGCCACAGCATCGCAACGCCTCGCGCGCCGGCCATCGTGGCCGTCACTGACTCCCGCTCCGCGCATTCGCGGACGGTGCCGCCGGGCTCAGCTGCGGACGACGGCGTACCTCGCGGTGACGAAGTCGCCGTTGCGGGCCGTCTCCTCGAGCCGAAGCTCGACGCGCCGCGGCAGGAGCGGCGCGCCGAGACCGAGCGTGACCGGCGCGACGTAGACGATCACCTCGGCGAGCAACCCGGCGTCGGCGAACTGGCCAGCGAGCTCGCCACCGCCGACGATCCAGACGTTGCGGCCGGCGGCGGCCTCGACCAGCTCCTGGTGCACCGGGGCGACGTCGCCGCTCGCGAAGGCGACGTTCGCACCGGGCACCGAGCGCAGCTCGCGATGCGTGAACACCCGTGCCGGCACGTCGTACGGCCAGCGCTCCCCGCCGTGGTCGAGGATCCACTCGTAGGTCGTCGCGCCCATCGCGACGGCTCCCACCCTCTCGTAGAAGTGGTCGTAGCTCAGCGGGGCGGCGCGGTCCTCGTCGCGCGTGAACAGCCAGTCGAGCGAGTGGCGCTCGTCGGCGATGAAGCCGTCGAGCGAGGTCGCCGTGTAGTACTGCGTCAGGCTCACGAGAGGATGGTGCCGCAGCGCGGCCGCCCCCGGCGCTGCCGCGGGTAGCGTAAGCCGGGTGCCGACAGAGCTCGCCGTCGAGACCGACCGACTGCACAAGCGCTACGGCGACGTCGAGGCGCTCCGTGGCGTCGACCTGCACGTCGAGACGGGCAGCGTCTTCGGCCTGCTCGGGCCGAACGGCGCCGGCAAGACGACGGCCGTCCGGATCCTGACCACGCTCCTGCTCCCGGACGAGGGCACTGCGCGCGTCGCGGGCCACGACGTCGTCCACGACGCGGCCACCGTTCGGCGGCGGATCGGGCTCGCCGGCCAGTACGCAGCCGTCGACGAGAACCTGACCGGGGTCGAGAACCTGGAGCTGGTGGGCCGGCTCTACCACATCGGCCGGACACAGGCGCGCGAGCGTGCGCGCGAGCTCCTCTCCTCGTTCGACCTGGCGGATGCCGGCGGCCGCCTCGTTCGGACGTACTCCGGCGGGATGCGCCGGCGCCTCGACCTCGCCGCGGCGCTCGTCGCCCGGCCGCCGGTGCTCTTCCTGGACGAGCCGACGACCGGCCTGGACATCCGCAGCCGGATCGGTCTCTGGGAGGCGATCGAGGCGCTCGTCTCCGCGGGCACCACCGTGCTGCTCACGACGCAGTACCTGGACGAGGCCGACCGCCTGGCCGACCGGATCGCGGTCATCGACCAGGGCCGCGTGATCGCCGAGGGGACGTCGAACGAGCTCAAGGCGCGGATCGGCGGCGAGCGGCTCGAGATCCACCTCTGCGACCGCGGCCGCGGCGACGAGGCCGTCGCGGCGCTCGCCTCGCTCGCCCGCGAGCACCCGTTCCTCGAGGACGGCAGGGTCCGGGTCCCGGTCGCCGAGCGGCGCGGCACGATCGCCGACGCCGTCCGGCGCCTCGACGACGCCGGCATCGCGATCGACGACATCTCGGTGAGCACGCCGACGCTCGACGACGTCTTCCTCACGCTGACCGGGCATGCGGCCGAGACGGCGGACGACGAGGCAGAGGCGGCGGCGAGGTGACCGCCTTTCGGTACGCCGTCTCGGACACGCTCGTCCTGGCGAAGCGAAGCCTGCTCCGAATCCCGCGCCAGCCCGACCTGCTGGTCGGCTTCACGGTCCAGCCGATCCTCTTCATCCTGCTGTTCGTCTACGTCTTCGGCGGCGCGATCCAGACCCCGGGCTTCGACTACGTCGACTTCCTGATGCCCGGGATCATCGTGCAGTCGATCGTCTTCGGCGGCTTCGTGACGGCGCTCGGCCTCTCGGACGACGTGCGGAAGGGGCTGATGGACCGGTTCCGGTCGCTGCCGATCGCCCGCTCCGCCCTCCTCACCGGCCGGACGCTCGGCGACGTCGTGACGAACGTCTTCCAGCTCGTCGTGATGTTCGGCGTCGGCCTGCTCGTCGGCTTCAACTTCTCCAGCAGCGTGGGCGAGGTCGTGGCGGGAATCGTGCTGCTGCTGTTCATCGGCTACGCGTTCTCGTGGGTCTTCGCCTTCATCGGCCTCGTGGCGTCCTCCCCCGAGGCGGCCAACGCCTACGGGTTCACGATCCTCTTCCCGGTGACGTTCGTCTCGTCCGCCTTCGTCCCCGTCGAGTCGATGCCGGACTGGCTCCAGCCGATCGCCGAGCACAACCCGTTCACGAAGATGGTGAACGCCGCGCGCGCCCTGTTCCTCGGCATCCCGGCGGGAGACAACGTCTGGCTGGCGGTGGTCTGGACGTTCGCGATCATCGCCGTCTTCGCGCCGCTCGCGGCGTGGCGGTACCGGCGCGTGGTCGCGCGGTGACGGCGTGTCGAAGCTGATCTACTCGGCGCTCGCCTCGCTCGACGGCTACGTCGAGGACGCGAGCGGGTCGTTCGACTGGGCGGCGCCCGACGCCGAGGTGCACGGGTTCGTGAACGAGCTCGAGCGGCCGGTCGGGACGTACCTCTACGGCCGGCGGATGTACGAGACGATGCGGTTCTGGGACGACCCGCCGGAGCCGTCGGCGCAGCCGCCGGAATTCCGGGAGTACGCGGCGATCTGGCAGGCGGCGGACAAGATCGTCTACTCGCGGACGCTGCAGGACCCCTCGACGCCCCGGACGCGCATCGAGACCGAGTTCGACGCGGAGGCGGTCCGGCGGCTGAAGGCGGGGAGCGCCCGCGACCTCAGCATCGGCGGTGCGGAGCTCGCGGCGCAGGCGATCGCTGCCGGGCTCGTCGACGAGTACCAGCTGTTCTTCGTCCCGGTCCTCGTCGGCGGCGGCAAGCGGGCGCTGCCGGACGGCGTGCAGGCGGAGCTCGAGCTCCTCGACGAGCGCGCGTTCACCGGCGGCACCGTCTACCTCCGCTACCGCCGACGGCAGGACGCGGTGTAGCTCGTGCGGTCGCTCGATCCCGCCGAGGCCTGGCGCCGCGCCGAAGCCGGCGAGCTCCGGATCCTCGACCTGCGCACCGCCGCCGAGCGCCGGCGGCTCGGTGCGCCGCCCGGCAGCGAGCACGTCTCGCTGCTGCGCCACGTCGCCGATCCCGAAGGCCCCGGCGTCGCGTACCTCTGCCAGCACGCCGTCCGCTCGAAGCTGACGCTGAGGAACGGCGCGGCCGAGGTGGCCGGCGGCTTCAAGGCGTGGGCCGAGGCGGGGCTGCCGGTCGAGCACCAGGCGTAGCCCGGCTCCGCCAGGTTCGTGGATCAGGGTTTCCACGGATGCCGCTCCGGCCGACCGTTGGTTGCCTTCGCAGACGGATGTTCGCCCGTCGTGACGGCGTTCGCTCGGTCGTGCCGGCGGCCACGGGAGGGGCCGTCGCGCTCGCCGGTACCGTCTTCGTCGGCGTCGGGCTCTGGGCGCGGCGGGAGACGAGGCGGGCACTGGAACGTGAGCGCGTGGCGGGCCCGGACGGCAGGCCGGTGCGGACGGCGCCGTCGGTGCGGGCGACCGCCGAGCTGATCAGGAGCCACACGGTCGCGGCAACCGGCGGCCGTACCTACTCGGAGGTCGACCCCTACCTCGACGCCACCGGCGAGCCGACGGCCGACGAGTCCGTCGCCGCGAAGGACGAGCGAACCGGCGGGCCGCTCGAGAACCCGGAGCACTACCTCTGGATCCAGTCGACCACGCTCCAGGGCGCGCTGCTGCAGGCGTACACCGCGTACCGCCTCTCGGAGCTCACGGTCGCGCTCGGGGGCGCGTTCGTCGCGGCCGGGGTCGGCCTCGCCCTCGTCGGCCGGCGATGATCGTCGAGCGCGCGCCCCTCGACCGGGTCGAGGCGGACGAGGCGGGCCGCAGCCTGCGTTCGTACTTCGACTCGTTCGCCCCGGCGCCCGCCTGGAACGACCTCGTCGACTGGCCGCCGGACGTCTTCGCGGTCGCGAACCTCGTGCTCGACCACACGGAGAGCTACCGCTTCGTGGTCGCGCCGCCTCGCGGTCGCCGCTGGCCTCCGTTCCCGGGCTGGAGCGAGCAGGTGCGCGCGGAGGCGCGCAAGTGGAGGGAGACGTGCCTCTGCCCGGACGCCCGGGTTCCGCCGCTCGTGCGCCGCAGCTGGGCCGCCGTCACCCGCGGGCGCGACGTGCCGCTCGCGAAGCTCCGGAGCGGCGAGGCGTGGGAGCTGGTCGCCGCGCTCCTGACCCTGCATGCGCTCGCGGACGAGGCGTGCGCGGAGGTGTCGTCGCCGTCGTCGCCGTTCGCGGCTCGCGCCGGGGAGCTGCTCCGGGTGCGCGGCTCGCTGTCGCGCGTCTCGCCGCTGCGCGTCCGGATCGTGCCGAAGACGAACTTCTCGCCGCGAGGGATCACGATCCGCTCGCTGTCCAGGCATCTCGCCCTCTGCTACGAGGCCGTCGACGTCCGCTGGCGGGGCGGCAACGCCGCCGCGCCGAGCGAGCGCGGCGACTACGAGATCGTCCTGCTGCCCTGGCCGCTCTCGGTACACGCCCACGACTTCCGTCCGTCGCGGCCGGCCGCGCTGGAGAACATGGATCTCGACCGGTTCGGCTTCTTCGAGTTCGCACCCGACGACCCGCTCGATCTCGGGCTCGTCGGCGCGCTGCTCGACGAGGCGCAGGAGCAGGCGGGGAGGGTGGACGCGGTGGTCCTGCCGGAGGCGTCCGTCGAGCCGGGTGCGCTCGCCGGTCTCGAGCGCACGCTGGCGCAGCGCGGCGCGACCTTCCTGATCGCCGGCGTGCGCGAGCAGCCGCGTCGGTCGAGGAACGGGCGCAACTACCTGCACTTCGGCGTCCTCGGCGAGACCGGCTGGAGCCGCTTCGAGCAGGACAAGCACCACCGCTGGTGTCTCGACGACGGCCAGATCCGGCAGTACCACCTGACGCGCTCGCTCGATCCGCGCAAGCTCTGGTGGGAGGCGATCGACGTGCGCGAGCGGACGCTCCACGTCGTCGACGTCGGCGGCCGCATCACGACGGCTCCCCTGGTCTGCGAGGACCTCGCCAGCCTCGACGAGGTCGCCGACCTGGTGCGCCGGATGGGCCCGAGCCTCGTCGTCGCGGTGCTGCTCGACGGCCCACAGCTGGCGGCGCGCTGGCCCTGCCGCTACGCGAGCGTGCTCGCGGACGATCCCGGCTCGGCCGTGCTGACGCTGACGTCGTACGGCATGGCGGCACGCTGCCGCCCTCCGGGGCGGCGGCGCTCGCGCGTGATCGCGCACTGGAACAGCCCCGCGGACGGCCTGCACGAGCTCGCGCTCGCGCCGCGGGCGCAGGGCGTGCTCCTCTCGGCGCGGGTCGAGGCCGCGACCGCGTGGACGGCAGACGGCAGGCGCCACGAGGACGTGCCGCGCCTCGCGCTCGCTCAGGTCCGCCAGCTCCACGCTCGCTCGCGCGCGTAGCGGCCCACGCAACCGGCGGCAACCTCGCGCCGGTTTCGTCGTCCAAAGCAGGTAGCCGATGACGCGACGTCTGATCGTGGTCCTCACGGCGCTGGCCACGGCGGTAGCCACCTCTGCGGGAGCTGCCGTCTCGCTCTCGGCCGGTGGCGTCCGGCCGACGGCGCCGCGCATCCTCGGGCCGAGGAGCACCACCGACCGCACGCCGACGTTTCGCTTCGTCTCGCGCGAGCCGGGGCTGTCGTCGCGCGGGCTGCGGTTCCGTTGCGCCTTCGACAGCACCCGTCTGCACCGCTGTCCGGGCCGCTACACGACGGTGCTCCGGCTCGGACGGCACACGCTACGCGTGCGCGCCGTCGATCCGAGCGGGCGGAGCAGCGGCACGAGCCTCGCCCGGGTGTCCGTCGTCCGGCCGGCTCCGCATGCCGACCAGACGATCCGGGTCGGCGACGCGCCTTACAACGTGGCGGTGGGCTTCGGCTCGGTCTGGGTGACCGTCTCCGAAGGGCTCGTGCGGCTGGACCCGGCAACCGGCGCGATCCTCGCGCGCATCGACATCGGCGGCCGGCCGTGGGGCGTCGCCGTCGGGGAAGGCGCGGTCTGGGTCGGCAACTTGAGCGACGGCACCGTCACGCGCATCGATCCGGTCACGAACGCGGTCGCGTGGCGAGTGACGCTCGACAACCCGCTGGGCCAGGGGAGCCCCGTCGGCGTGGCGGCAGGCGACGGCTCGGTCTGGGCGGCAGACAACTCGAGCGACGAGGTCTGGCGACTCGACCCGGCCACGGGAGGGATCCTCGGCACGGCGCACGTCGGCGACGCGCACGAGTTCGTGGGCTTCGGCGAAAGCGGTGTCTGGATCTCGAGCGAGGACGGCACGATCGGCGAGCTCGATCCGGCGACCGGGACCGTCACGCGCACGATCCGTGCGGGCGCCGACGCGGACTTCCTCGGCTTCTCCCCCGGCTCCGTCTGGGTGACGAACTACGGCTCGGAGTTCCTATGGCACATCGACCCGGCGACGGGTGCGGTGGCGGCGAGGCTGCAGATCGGCGCCGGAGCACAGGGCGTAGCCTTCGACGGCTCGTCGCTCTGGATCGCGATGTACGGCTCCGGCCAGGTTCTGCGCGTCGACCCCGCCACCGGGAAGGTGCTGCGGCGGGTCGTGGTCGGGCGGAAGCCACGCGGCATCGCGGTCGCCGGCGGAAGCGTCTGGGTCGCGAACTCGGTCCCGGGCACGGTCTCAAGGATCCGCATCCCGTAGCGGGTCGAGTCTCAGTCCAGGCGAACCTGCGGCAGGTGCCGGTCCATGAAGCCCGGCAGCCACCAGTTGGCCGTCCCCGCAAGCTTCATGAACGCCGGGACGAGCAGCAACCGCACGAGTGTCGCGTCCAGGACGACCGCCACCGCCAGGGCGAAACCGAACTCCTTCAGCTCCAGCACGTCGGCGACCAGGAAGCAGCCGAAGACGGCCGCCATGATGAACGCAGCCGCAGCGATCGGCCTCGCCGTGTGCGCGATCCCCTTCGCCACCGCACGCTCGTTGTCGTGCGTGCGCAGGTACTCCTCGCGCATGCGGCCGATCAGGAACACCTCGTAGTCCATCGAGAGGCCGAAGAGCACCGCGAAGACGATCACCGGGAGGTACACCTGGACGAAGCCGACGCTCGTGAAGCCGAACAGGCCCTCGAGGTGGCCGCCCTGGAAGACCCAGGTCGTGAGCCCGAACGCCGCGCCCGTCGCGAGCAGGTTCATCAGCACCGCCTTCGCCGGCAGCAGCAGCGAGCGGAAGACCACCAGCAGGTAGAAGAAGGAGAAGGCCAGCACGAGCGTCATCACGATCGGCAGCGCCCGCAGGGTCTCGGCCGAGAGGTCGACGAACTGCGCCGTCTCGCCCCCGACCAGCATCTGCGGCCCCGCCTGCCCCGTGCGCGCGGGGATCACGTCGTTGCGGAGGTCCTTGACCAGGTTGCTCGCCGCGGTCGAGTCGACCGGCGCCTTCGGCACGACCGTGATCACCGTCCGGTCGCCGCCGTTCGAGACGTTGACGGTCTGGTCGACGATCGTCTTCGCCGCCGGCACCTGCTCGAGCTGCCGCAGCGCCTGCGGCGAGACCGTCCCGGTCGTCTGCCTGAGCAGCGTCGCGACGGAGAAGACGCCGGCGACGCGGGAATCCTTCGAGAGCGACGTCGTGAACGAGTCGATCGTGTTCAGGTCGGCTGCGCTGAGCGCGCCGGAGCCGTTGTGCGAGGCGAGAACCTGGATCGGGGACATCGCGCCCGCGCTGAACGACTGCTCGAGGATCAGCGCGCCCTTGCCCGACGGCTTGTCGGACAGGGCCGACATGCCCATGTCGATCCCGAGCTTGATGCCGAAGGTCGGGAGGGCGAAGAGGAGGAGGAGCGCGGCGGCGGGCGCGGCCAGCCACGGACGGGCGAGCACGGTGCGCGCCCAGCGCTCCCAGGCGTTCGGGCGGTCGGAGCCGGCCTCCTCGGCGGGCTCGAGGCGCCGGATCCTGCCCTTGCTCACGCGGTCGCCGAGCGCGGCGAGGAGCGCGGGCAGCATCGTCCAGGCGACGAGCAGCGTGCAGAAGACCACCAGCACCGCGCCGAGGGCGATCCCGCGGAACAGCGGCGAGTTCACCACGAAGAGCGAGAAGAGCGAGATCATCACGATCGTGCCGGAGAAGAGGATCGTCCGGCCGCTCGTCCCCATCGCGACGCCCACCGAGTGGGGCACCGCGTCGGGCCGGCCCGCCTTCCGCGACCGCGCGAGCTCCTCGCGGTAGCGGAACATGATGAACAGGGAGTAGTCGATCGAGATCCCGACTCCGATCATGGTCACGATCGAGAGCAGGAACGCGTCGAACGACATCACGAGGCTCAGGCCGGCGAGGGCGAGGCAGGTGGCCATGATCGCGACGAGCGCGATCAGCAGCGGGATGCACGCGGCCACGAGCGCCGCCAGCGCCACGAGCAGGACCACGAACGCGACCGGGACCCCGATCGACTCCGCCCGTTCGAGGTCCGCGTTCTCGACGTCGGTGATGTCGTTCGAGGACGGCGAGAAGCCGGTCAGGTAGGCGCGCACGGGACCGCTGCCGGCCGCCTTCTGCACGACGTCCTGCAGGTGCGCCGCCCGGTCGCCACGCTGCCGGTCGTTGCCCGACAGGCCCAGGGACGCGACCGCCGCCGATTGTCTTGTGAGTGCGGCCTGCATGCCCTGGTCGAAGGGGCCCAGCACCGAGACGACGCCGGGCTGGCCGCGCACGGCCGAGAGGACCTTGTCGACCGCGTCGCGGTACGCCGGGTCCTTCACCGTCAGCGTCGCCGAATCGAAGGCGATCACGTCCTGCTCGGCTCCGGCGGCCGAGAAGTCCGTCTGCAACAGGTGGCTGACCTTCTGCGAGTCCGACCCGGTGACGCTGTAGTCGCTCGCGACCAGCGTCGACATCAGGTACGGGTAGAAGACGGCGCTCGCGACGACCACGGCGGCCCACGCGCCGAGTGCCCACCAGCGCCGCCGGGCGAGCCACTCGCCCCAGCGCACCGCCCACGACGGTTTCCTCGGAGGGGCCTCCGGCGGCCGCGGCGGCCGCTTGACCGCGCGCTGTTGCTCGAGAACCGCCATCGTCCTCCAGGCGCGCAAACTCTCGCCCGAGGTCGAACGCCAGACGCCTCGATCGTCTCGTGCGCCCGGGCCGTGGCGCATCCGCAGGAAGCGGCATCCGCGCTCAGGGAATTCCCTGATGCCCGGTGACGACCGTCGCGGGCGGGCACGGCTTGGTCGCAAGAGCACTCCGCGGCACCGCCTCCGCGGCCGTCACCCACAGCACCCAGCGACCGGTGAGCGGCGTCGTCAGAAGCAGCATCCCGTAGAGCTCGGCGCTGGATCCGTCGCCGCGCAGGACGTCGAGGCCGGGGAACGCGAGCGACAGCAGGTAGGTGACGGCATCCACGACGAGCCAGGAGACGAGGTTGGCTGCCATCCACCAGCTCCAGCGGCGGGTGTACGTCCGCAGCGCGTAGGCCTGCGCGACGCCCAGCAACGGCCCGAAGGCGAGCGCCTGGCTGACCGCGAACAGGTAGGCCGTCTGCACGCTTCCGTGACCCGTCGCGGTATCCACCACCGGCGGCAGGACGACCAGCACCCATGCGAGGAAGCCGGGGACGATGCAGGTGACGACCCAGCGCCGGCGGGGGATCCGGATGCGTTGCCGTAGCACGCGCCATTGCAGGGACCCGAGCACAAAGGCGTAGAGCAGGGCACCGCCGAGAGCGAGGGCCAGCGTGGCAGCCGTCCGGTCGGCCGCCTGCTCGACGAGGTCGAGTGACGTTCCCGCAAGGAGGTAGACCGTCGCGAGGATGATCGTGAAGGCGAGCGCGTTGTACAGGACCCACTCGCGGAACAGACGCGCATGCCAGCCGAGCGGCTCGCTCGTGAACGTCGCTGCAAAGCTCGACAGGCGCGGAGTGCGCATGACCAAATCGTTCGGCGGAGAGCGCGTCTCTTCTACCAGACGAATCGGCTCTGCAACTCTTCCAGGAGACGTTCCCGGAGGCCGAGATCATGTTGATCGGCGTCGAGGAGCCGCTCTGCCTGATCCACGCGCCGAACGAGAGCGTCGACCCGTCGGAGAGATCGAGCACATGGCGCGTGCCGAGACGCTCTTCCTGCGCAGGTACGCGAGACGTAGCGGAAGGCGCGGGGCGCAGCTCTCGGCGGTGTCACCTTTGCGCCAACTTCGTGCCGGAACTGCGGCAACCACGTTCGCGACCGGCGGGCGGCCGGTACCAGGGAAGGACGCGAATCCTTCCCTACCGATTGGAGCTGCCGATGCCCCGGTTTCGTGGACTAGTGATCCTCGCCTCGCTCGCGGCCCTGCTGGCCGCGCCCGCCGCCTTGGGCGCCTCGCCGGACCTGGTCGTCAATCAGGTCTTCGCGGGCGGCGGCAACGCGGGCGCGCCGTACAGCAACGACTTCGTCGAGCTCTTCAACCGCGGCAGCAGTGCCGTCGACGTCGGCGGCTGGTCGATCCAGTACGCATCCGGATCGGGAACGAGTTGGCAGGTGACGCCGCTCTCGGGATCCGTTCAGGCGGGCGGGCACTACCTCGTCCAGCTCGCGTCCGGGTCGGTGGGGGCTGCGCTGCCGACGCCCGACGCCTCCGGGACGTCGAATCTCGCCGTCTCGGGGGGCAAGGTGGCGCTGGCGCATGCGACGACGGCGCTGACGTGCGGCGCCGCGGCCGGTAGCTGCTCCGCCGACCCGCTCGTGACCGATCTCGTCGGCTACGGCTCGGCAACGGACTACGAGGGAGCAGGAGCGGCGCCGGCGATCGGCAACACGACCGCGGCCGTGCGCGCCGACGGCGGCTGCACCGACACCGACGTCAACTCGAGCGACTTCTCGGCCGCCGCGCCCACGCCGCGGAACTCGGCCGCGACGGCAGCGCCGTGCTCGGCACCCCCGCCCCCGAGCGGCGGCGTCTCGCAGAACGCGCCGGTGGACATCGACGTCGACTCGGTGCTCTCGCTCGCGCTCGAGCGGCCGAGCATCAGCTTCGGCCACGCCGCGGCCGGGGAGACTCCCGCGTCCGTCTCGGAACGCGTGACCGTCGCGAGCAACCACATGACCGGCTACGCGCTGACGGTCCATCGCTCGGCGTTCGTTCCCGCCGACCTTCCGCTCGGCCTGTCAGCGTCCGCACCGCCGGGAGGCCAGCTCGGCGGCCAGCTCGTGGGTGGCGCGATGGCGGCGATTCCGATTGCGCCCGCGGCCGACCTGCTGATCGGGACGACGTCGGCGCCGAGCGCCCCGGCGGGCGATGCCTGGGCGACGAACGTCGGCTTCGTCTCGCCCCTGCCCTTCGTCACGCCTGGCCACTACACCGCCACCGTCACCTACACGGCCATCGGCCGATGATCTGCAGGCTCGCCCTCGTCTCGGCGGGAGTCGTCCTCGCGCTCGTGGCTACCGCTGGAGCCACCGGCAGCGCCGGGCCGCCGAAGCCGCTAGCGTTGACGGCGGCTCCGGCGCGACTCGTCCTCCGCGGCACCGGGGCCGACACGGTCCGGGTCAGGGACGTCGGAACGAGACGCATCGCCGTGGACGCCGCGCTCGCGGGCTTCGCCCTCGACCTGCATGGCCGGCCGCACATCGTGCCCAGGCGGGGTGCGCGGTCTGCGGCACGGTGGCTGACGCTGCGGCCGGCGCACTTCGTGCTCGGCCCCCACGCCACGGCGCGTCTGAGGGTGTCGGCGCGTGTGCCGCCGGACGCCGCGCCGGGAGACCACGACGCGCTCGTCCTCCTGAGCGCCCGTCCGCGCCGCCACGCACAGGTATCCGTTCGCTTGCGGCTCGGCGTCGTCGTGCTCGTGCGCGCTCCCGGCACCGTCGTCAGGCGGCTGGAGCTGGGCCGGCTGCGAGTTGCGAGGCGAGCGGGACGACGAGCGCTCCTGCTGGCCGTCGTGAACGCCGGCAACGTCACGGAGCGGCTGCTCCACGTGCGCACGGTCGTGTACGGGCCAGCGTCGACGCGCCGCCTCACGACCGTCGTGGTCGGCGCGCGCGAGCTGCTCCCTCGCACACGTGCGCTGCTCGACTTCCGCCTGCGCACCGCCGCGCGCGGGCCGGTGACGGCGCGCGTCGTCGTTCCCGCCGAGCCCGGCCGACCCGTTATCCGGAGGAGCTACCACCTCCGCCTCTGAGGCCGGTGCTCGAACCCGCGACGCAGCGAGCCGTGGGTTTGCGGGGCGTC
Organism: Gaiellaceae bacterium; assembly: GCA_035455605.1. Classification (GTDB taxonomy): domain Bacteria; phylum Actinomycetota; class Thermoleophilia; order Gaiellales; family Gaiellaceae; genus AC-32. Next base: position 8,847 of record DATIER010000155.1, on the reverse strand, counting down.
CAGCGAAGCGCCGCTCAGCGGATGTCCCGCTCTTGGGCCTTCGGCCGGCGCAGAAGCGAGAGACCGGCGGCGACGAGCGCGATCACGGCGAGCATGACCAGCGAACGTGTGAAGCCGTCGCTGGTTGCAGCTGCGGTCTTGCTGAAGTGGGATGCCCGATCGAAGACGAGCGCGGTCAGCGAAAGGCCGAGGGCGGCCCCGAGGCCGCGCGTGAGGTTGATGACGCCAGAAGCCACTCCGACGCGGCGCGGAGGGACGCTGGACATGACGGAAGCGTTGTTCGCCGGCGTGAACAGACCGATGCCGACGCCGGCGATCGAGAGGCCGACGAGGACGCCCGCGGTCGTGGGTCTTGCGGCCGCGAGCCAGAGGCCGCCGGCTGTGATCAGCATGCCGAGGATCGTGGGGAAGCGGCCGCCGATCCGGTCGGTCATGCGACCCGCGAAGGGTGCCGCCACCGCCATCGCCAAGGGCAGAGCTGTCAGCAACAGTCCCGCCATTCCCGGCGACAGACCGCGTGTTCGTTCGAGCAAGAACGGGGTCACGAAGAGCACGCCGAAGAGCACGAGGTAGGAGGCGAGCCCGCTGCAGACGCCGATCGAGAAGCGGCGGCGCCGGAACAGTGCGAGCTCGATCAATGGCTGGTCTGCTCTCACTTCGTGGACGACGAAGGCCACGATGGCCGCGAAGGAGACCGCGAACAGCGCCAGGACCTCCGTGCTGCTCCAGCCGCGCTCGTTGCCGAAGGAGAGCGCGAGCAGAAGAGCGGCCAGGCCCGGAGTGAAGAGCGCGAGGCCGATCCAGTCGAAGCGCTCCCGCTCGCCGAGCTCGCGACTCCGCGGCACGAAGAGCCAGGCCGTGATCAGCCCGAGGGCGGCGATCGGGACGTTGACGAGGAAGATCAGCCGCCACCCGCCGAGTCCGATCAGCAAGCCGCCGACGAAGGGACCGAAGGCCAGGCCGAGCGCCTGCGCCGTTCCCTGCACCCCGATGCCGCGCCCGAGCTTCTCACGGGGTAACGAGGCGGCGATGATGGCGATGCTGTTCGCCTGCAGCATCACTGCCCCGATTGCCTGGACGACCCGGAAGACGTCGAGGAGGGCGAGACTCGGCGCGATCGCGCACAAGGCCGACCCGAGCCCGAACACCGCGAACCCGTACGTGTACAGGAGCTTTCTGCCGAGCATGTCCGCGACGCGCCCGACTGCCGCGACGGCTGCGATCAGGACGAGCAGGTAGGAGAGTCCGACCCACTGAACTGCGCCGAGCGAGGCATGGAACGACCGCTGCAGGCTGGGATAGGCGATGTTGACGATGCTCGCGTCGAGCTGGCCCATGAAGGCGCCCACGCTCACCGTCGCGACCGTCAGCCAGGCGGCGCGGGGATCTCGGGCGATGCGCCGCGGGCGCGGTGGCTCGACCAGCAGGTGCTCGCGGAGCCAGCGCGAAGGCGCGGTTGCCGATCCCGGCGGTTTGGCCATCCCACGAGACGATATGCGGCCGATTGCCGGTGTCGCCCCCGCCGTGCGCCCTCATCGGGCTTGGTCCCGCAGCTCGATCCATCATGCGCTCCGCTACCTTCTGCTGCGGTGGACTGGTCGCTCTTCCATGTGCTCAACGGCGCGCTTCGTCACCAGGACGGCGGCCAGGACGCCGCGCAGATATTCAACGCCTGGGCGCTCTTCGTGCTCGTCGCCGTGGCGGGCGTGCTCTGGTTCGTCGCTCGGCCGGGAGGCTCGCTGCGACCAAAGCAGGCGGCGGTCTCGGCCGCGCTCGCGGCAGTGCTGGCATTGCTCGCCAACGGCGTCCTCGGCCGACTCTGGTTTCACGATCGCCCGTTCGTCGACCATCCCGACGCGACGGTGTTGCTCGTGCGGCACGGGGCCGACAACTCGTTCCCGAGCGATCACGCCAGCGTCGCGTTCGCGGTCGCGTTTGCGGTTGCCGGCTTCTACCGGCGTTACGGGCTGATGCTGGTGCTCGGTGCGGCCGCGGTGGCGATCGACCGGGTCTTCGTCGGCGTCCACTATCCCGTCGACGTGGCGAGCAGCCTCCTGGTCGGTCTCGGGGCCGCGGGCCTCGTCACGACGGTCGGGCGAGGGCTCGTCGAGCGTCTCGCTCGGCTGTTGAGCAGGATCTCCGACCCGTTCGTGGGCGCGATCTGGGAGCTCGTGACACCGGCTCGCGACCCGTAAGCCAGGCGCGGCCTCCCGCTCTAGCAGCCGGTGCGTGGCGGCAAGTCGTCCGGCACGTCGGAGAGGTCGACGAACTCAGCGGCGAAGTCGGCGAAGCGCTCGATGTCGGCGCCGTTCGAGGAGATCCCGAGCGAGGCGCGGACGGCGCCGCCGGAGGGAAGCCCGATCGCCTCGACGTAGTCGTCGAGGCTCATGCCCTCCCCGAACTCGCCGCCCACCAGCGTCTCGGGCGAGATCGTGAAGGCGATCTCGCCCGCGCCGGGGTTGCAGAAACAGCCCGTGCGAAGCGAGAGGGAATGGCGTCGTGCGACGCGGTCGACGTACCGCTCGTCGACGATGCTGCCGTCCGGGTGGAGGAAGTTGAAGGCGACTGTGGCGCCGCGCCGCTCGACCGTCTCCGGGCCGTAGATGGTGGTCGCGGGCGCTCCGTTCGCATGTCGCAGGTCGGCGAGCACGCGAAGGAGGCGGCCGGCATGGGCCTGCACGTGGGCGTGGACTCGATCGATCCCGATCCGATCCAGAAAGCGCAGGCCGATCTCGACCGCAGGGAGGTTGAGGAAGTTGACGGTGCCGTCCTCGAAGTGGGCCGCGCCGGGAGCGGACTGGTACCACTCGCGCTGGACGAAGGCGGCGACGATCGTCCCGCCCGAGAACCAGGGGCGCTCGAGCCTGGCCAGCGCGTCCCGGCGCGCGATCAGCGCGCCGACGCCGGTCGGCCAGCCGAACATCTTGTAGAAGGAGAGCGCCACGAAGTCCGGGTGCCACCGCGAGAGGTCGAGTCTGTTCGTCGGCACGAAGGCGGCCGCGTCGAGCAGCACGTCCCACCCGTGTGCTTGGGCCTGTTCGATCCAACTGAGTGGGTGCTGGACGCCCGAGAAATTGGACTGCGCGGGGTAGGCGAAGAGGTTGTGATGGTCGCCGCCGACCTCGGTCAGGTAGCGCGGTAGCAGCGTCTCGTCGACGCGCAGGCCCGGCGCCACGCTCGGCACGTAAGTGGTCTCGGCGCCGCGCGCCCGGGCGAACTCGCGGATGCCGTTGACCGAGTTGTGATTGTCGAAGCTGAGCAGGAAGCGATCACCGGCGTGGAAGGGGTATGCCTCGCCGACGAGCCGGAGAGCGCCCGTCGCGTTCGGGGTGAAGATCGCGACGTACTCCTCCGGTGGGGCGCGGAAGAACGACAGCACCGCCGCCCGCGACGACTCGACCAGCTCGGTCATCGCGGTCGAGGTGGGGTTGAACGAGTGCGGGTTGCCGAACACGCTCCCGCGCAGCAGCTCGAGATGCTCGGCCAGCTGCGAATCCGCGTAGAGGCCGGCGCCGGTGTAGTCGAGGTAGACGTGCCCGCTCGCGTCGAGCCGGGCGAACTCGCTTCGCCGCAGCTCGTCGAACAGCGGATCGGAAACTGCCGCCGACGACGCGAGCTGGCTCACACGCTCTTCCTACTGCCTTCCGGGCTCGGCCGCAACACCGTCACGCCGCCCAGACCTCCTGGAGCGCCAGCTCGAGCTTCTCCTGGATCTCGTCGGCAATCGGCTCGAGGTCGGCGCGGCCGACGATCCCGAGCATCGCGACGGGATCGACGGCGGAGACACGCGTCGTGCCGTCCTGCTGCTCGTAGACGACGACGTTGCACGGAAGCAGCGAGCCGAGCTCGGGCTCGAGCTCGAGCGTGCGATGTGCGTAGGGCGGGTTGCAGGCACCGAGGATCAGGTACGGCGGGATCTCTTCGCCGACCTTCTCCTCGAGCGTGGCCTGCACGTCGATCTCGGTGAGCACGCCGAAGCCTTGTTCCTTCAGCGCGCCCCGAACACGCGCCACGGCGGCGTCGAAGGCGAGCGACGTGGTGCCGCTGAGCGTGTACTCGGTGTCGGTCAGAAGCGTCATTGCGGGGCTCCCTTCTAGGTTGGACACAACTATACACCCATACAACTAAGTCGTGGTATAGTGGCGACATGGAGACCTTGCCGCACCCGCTCCCGGACGACCTGGTCGAGCTGATCGCGCGCCGCTTCCGCGTCCTCGGCGAGCCCAGCCGCATCCGCCTGCTCGACCAGCTGCGCGAGGGCGAGCGCTCCGTGAACGACCTCGCCGCCCACCTGGGCGCCGGGCAGCAGAACGTCTCCAAGCACCTGTGCGTTCTCGCCGAGGCGGGCATCCTCGCCCGGCGCAGGGACGGCAACCACGTCTACTACCGGATCGTCGACGAGGGCGTGCTCGGCCTCTGCGAGCAGGTCTGCGGCTCGCTCCAGCAGCAGCTGCAGTCGCTGGCCCTGATCGTCGGCGGCCCGGTCTAGGAGGTCGAGATGTCCAAGAACATGAGCAACCTCGATCGCGCCGTTCGCGCGTTGATCGCTGTCGCCGCCCTCGTCGCGGCGATCGTCATCGGCGCTGGGTCCGTCGCGGGCATCGTGCTGCTCGTCGTCACCGCCGTGATGGGCGTGACCGCCACCGTCGGCTTCTGCCCGCTGTACGCGCTCTTTCACTTCGACACGCACGGCCGCCGGCCGCTGCCGCACTGACAAGGAGGAACAGATGGATGTCACTACCGAGACCTTCGAGCGCGAGGTGATCGAGCGCTCGCACGAGATTCCCGTCGTCGTCGACTTCTGGGCGGCCTGGTGCGGGCCCTGCCGCATGCTCGGCCCCGCGATCGAGGCCGAGGTCGCAAAGCGTGAGGGGAAGCTCGAGCTCGCCAAGCTCGACGTGGACGCCGAGCCGGAGATCGCCGCCCGCTTCGCCATCAAGTCGATCCCGACGGTCGCCGTCTTCCGCCACGGCGAGCCGGTGACCGGTTTCGTCGGCGCCTACCCGCCGGCGACGATCGGACAGTTCTTCGACGAGCAGGTGCTGGTCGAGCAGGCCGAGCCGGTGGAGACGACGGCATGAGCTCGGCACGCGACCAGCGTTTTCGGCTCCGAGGAGGTGATCAGGGACGCTGCGGAAGGCGCGGCGCGTCAGTCCGCCGGTGAATTGCTGCCGGCTTGCGAGGGCAGCGCGCTCCCCGGCATCACGACGATCCTGATGATTCGTTCGTCGGCGAGCGTCAGGCGCACTGCAAACTCACGCTCGTACGCTACTTCGCCAGTTTCACGCCAGCGAGCGATCTCACGCGTCCGGGCGATCACGTCGCCCTCGACGCCGTCGAACTCGGGACTCGCCTGCTCCAAGGCGAACTGCTCGTCTCCGCCCGCCTTCTGGAGCACTTGCCGACACGCTTCGACGCCACGCAGGGTGCCGCGCGGCGTCACCGTTTCGACATCGGGATCGAGTAGCTCTTTCGCCGCATCGAAGTCATGTGCCGCGACGGCCTCGATGAACTGACGTGCGCGGGCGAACGTCACCGGCGCAACCTAACCCCTCGTGCCCGACCGCAGCAGATCGGACTTGAGCTCGTCGCGAGCTGTCAGGGCAGCAGCCCCGACGGCGAGACGCCCGGATGGCGGGAGGAGATCCTGACGCGCAGCGCTGCGGGCCGGACCGCAAACCGGAGTGGCGGGCTCAGATCGGCCGCCTCGCCGTCGACGCCGGCGTGCAGCGGTGCGCGGCCCGTCACCTCGAACGAGGTCGCGCTCCAGGCTCGTCCCGGCACCGGCCGAGGGGCTGGAGCGTCGAGGACGACGATCCCGAGCTCGCCGCCGTCGAGCGTTCGCCTTCACCTGACGCCAGACCGCCGAAAGCCCTAACGCAATCTCGGCGCCGGGTCGAAGACCCGAGGGTGGACGGGAGCGACGGGACTCGAGCCCGCGGCCTCCGGCGTGACAGGCCGGCACTGGCTCATCGGTACGGCCGGCTGCGTTCCCGAATTCCCGTACGGAGCAAGTAGAGGACGGTGGCGGGACATCAGGAAGCCCCGTCCGCGCCCGGCGGCCCGGTGAGCACCTTCGGGACGTACTCGAGCAGTTGGATTCGGCCGTCGAACGTTCGGCTGCCGACCATCTCGAGGGCGACGTCGGGATACCCGTCGTAGATCCGGTCGTGGCCCGTCCTCCCGGTGATCACCGGGAAGACGCCGACGCGGAAACGGTCGACCAACCCCGCCGCGATGAGCGACCTGCACAGCGTGAGGCTGCCGAGCGTGCGCATCGGGCCGGCGCCGTCCCGCTTCATCGCGGCCACGGCCTCGACCGCATCCCCGCCGACGAGTTGCGTGTTGGCCCACGCCAGCGGGGGCTCGAGCGTCGACGAGAACACCACCTTCGGCATCCTGGCGAGCTCGTCCATCGACGCAGCTTCGTCGGCTCCGAGTGTCTCGGCCTCGGCGGCGAATCCGGACATGAGGCGGTACGTGTTCGCGCCCATCAGGATCGTGTACTCGCGCTCGGGCTGCTCGCCGAGCCAGGCGAGATACTCGGGGCCCTGGAGCCCCCAGAAGCCCGGCCAGCCTTCCGCGGCCCCATAGCCGTCGAGCGAGGTGATGAAGTCCGCCAGCAGCTCCTGCATTGAAGTTCCTCCCCTCGTGCTACTCCAGATGAACCGGAAGCCGCGCGTCGTGGTCGCCGAGAACGAATTGCTCGCCGGCGCCGGCGCGGTAGAGCCGGAACTCGCCCTGCGGCACGACCTCGGCGCGCGACCAGGCGCGGAGCCCTTGCGCCTCGGACCGTCGGTTGAACGCCTCGAGCGCGAGGTCGACGTCCTCGAGCTCTTCCGCGACGGCCGTCATGTACAGGGCGGACCAGGTGCCCGGCCGGTGCGAGTCGTAGATCGCGATCGCGACCTCCGGACGCGCGGCGAGGTTACTGGAGTGCCTCGTCCCCGGTCGCGAGACCCAGACGAAGTCGCGGTACGAGACCGAGGCATACCAGACTGGCGAGACCCAGGGCGTCCCGCTCGCATCGGCGGTACCGAGGGACATGAATCGGTTCTCGTCGACGATCGATCGCGCGATCGCAGCCAGATTCCTTTCCTCCGTCACGTTCGGCTCCCTTTCCGGCAGATCGTTCACACCCCTATGACTCGGATCGAGCGGAGACTTCATCGCCGTCGCGCGACACGACTCCGCACGGCTACGCGATGCGGTTCGAGACGTTTGCTGCCGATCTGCTGCCCGCTCGACGTCTCGATGCTCGAGGCGGAGGTCCGGCCGCGACGATGTCGGCGGCCAAACCTTTCACGCGGAACCCGTCCTTCTCGGCTAGATGTGTTCGGGAAGACCGAAGCGGCCGGGCAGCGCGGGGTCGGCGAAGAAGGTGATCTCGTCGACCTTGCTGCCGCTCAAGCCGAGCACCATCATGCCCCGAGGCTGCGAGCGCAGGTAGTAGGCGAAGGCCGGCTGGCCGTTGGCGCGGGTCGGGCGTAGCTGTAGCGGGGCGCCGCGAACCTCGGCGCGGTCGTCGAGGAACTCGCCGATCGCTTCGTGTCCGATGAGCTCGAACGGCTGCGGCGGCATGGTCACACGCGCGTCGGAGCTGAGCAGAGTCAGGAGGCGCGCCGTGTCGCCGGCCTCGACGGCGTCGCTGAAGGTGGCGAGAAGGTCCCGTTCGGTCAGCGAGTCGGGCAGGGGCGCCTGCTCGCGTTCGACGGTGTACGAGTCCAGCGTTGCGCGTGCGCGTTGGAGCGCGGCCTTGACCGACTGCGGTGTCGTCTCGAGGATCGAGGCGGCTTCGTCGGTGTGGAAGCCGAGCACGTCGCGCAGCACGAGCGCTGCGCGCTGCTTCGCGGGCAGCTGCTGCAGCGCGACGATGAAGGAGAGCTGGATTGCTTCGCGCTGCTCGTAGCGTGCTTCAGGTCCGGGAGCGGGATCCGGAAGCTCGCTGTCCGCGTATGGCTCGAGCCAGCTGGGCTCGACGGCGTGGCGGGTTCTTGACGGTCTCATGGTGTTCTCCGTGGCGGGGCGGCGCCCGCGTTCGCGAATTGCGTTGAGGCTCCGGTTGGTTGCGATCCGGTAGAGCCAGGAGCGCAGCGACGCCCGCTCCTCGAAGCCGTCGAGCCCGCGCCAGGCGGCGAGCAGTGTTTCCTGGACGAGATCCTCGGCGTCCTGCACGGAGCCGAGTAGCCGGTAGCAATGCAGCTGAAGCTCGCGCCGGAACGGCTCGACCAGCGACGCGAACGCGCGCTCGTCGCCTCCCTTGGCCCGCTCGAGATCGACGGTCATCGCATCAATGACACCAGGTCCGTCGGAAACGGACCCGCGATCCGTTCCGCGGCGTCGCGGTGTCTTTGACATCGACACAACCGCGAATCGGAGATGAGCTGATGGAGAAGCAACGTTGGGTGTTGGTCGCCGCGGCGCTGGCCTCGTTCCTGGTCGGTCTCGACGCCCTCGTCGTCACCACGGCGCTGCCGACGATCAGGCGCGATCTCGGAGCCCCGCTGAGCGAGCTCGAATGGACGGTGAACGCGTGCACGCTGAGCTTCGCCGTGTCGTTGATGTGTGCCGCTGCACTCGGGGCCCGGTACGGGCGGCGGCGGTTCAGCGCCGGAGCGGCGGTGTTCGGTCTGGCATCCGCCGACTCGTTGCGATGGCCGACCGCTCCAGGAATCAGGCAGAAACTCGTCGCAAAGTGAGCAGCGCGCTCGCACGTGTGTTCGCCGTTTGGCGTACGGGCCTACCGAGGCCTGTTCTCGTTCTTCAGGGCGGGGACGCGCTCAACTACTTCGGCAGCGGACTGATCCTTCCCTTCGAGATCATCTACCTGCACGCGGTCCGCGGCTT
>DATIER010000154.1:0-24376 GCA_035455605.1 Gaiellaceae bacterium | reverse complement strand
AGCACACGATCCCGGTCGGGAACGTGACCAGCTACACCGTCAAGGGGATCACGAAGGACAACTACCTGTTCGGCGTCTGGGCCGTCGACAAGGACGGCAACCGCAGCGTCGTGACTTTCCCGGTGCCGAAGTAGCGGGCGGCGAGGGCGTCCGCCCCCGGCGCGCGCCCTCGTCCACGACAATCGCGCCGTGCGCCGCGTGATCGCGATCTTCGGGCCGACCGCCTCCGGCAAGACCGCCGTCGCCGAGGCGGTCGCCGAGCGCATCCCGGCGGAGCTGGTCTCGGCGGACGCGATGCAGGTCTACCGCGGGCTGCCGATCCTGACCAACCAGTCCGAGCGGCCTGCGCGGCTGGTGGCCTTCGTCGGCCTCGGCGAGACGTTCTCGGTGGCCGAGTACCAGTCGCTCGCCCACGTGGCGGTGGACGAGATCCTCGCCGCAGGGCGGACGCCGGTCGTCGTCGGCGGGACGGGCCTCTACCTCCGCGCGGCGCTGGCGAGGCTCGAGCTGCCGCCGCCGCCGGCGCCCGGCGCGCGCGAGCGCTTCGAGCGGCTCTACGACGAGCTCGGGCCGGAACATGCGCACGAGCAGCTCGCCGAGCGCGACCCGGAGGGCGCGGCGGCCGTGCACCCGAACGACCGGCGCCGTGTCGTGCGCGCGCTCGAGCTCGCCGAGGCCGGCTCGAGCCTGCGGCCGGGCGAGGACCGGCTCTGGAGCGCCGAGACGCGCCACCCGACGCTCATCGTCGGGCTGGAGGTGCCGTCCGAGGTGCTGGCGGAGCGAATCGAGCGACGGACGCGGCAGATGTTCGAGCGCGGGGTGGAGGCGGAGGTGCGGCGGGCGCTCGCGGGGCCGATCTCCCCGACCGCGAGGACGATCCACGGCCTGCAGGACATCGCCGGCCTCCCGCGCGAGCAGGCGATCGAGGCGCTCGTGACGCGCACGCGCCGCTACGCCGCCTACCAGCGCAAGTGGATGCGGCGGATCCCGGAGATCGCGCTGCTCGACGCCGACCGCGCCTCCGAGGAGGTCGCCCAGGAGGTCCTGGCACGGCTTGGTAGCGTGGCGCCGGCCCGATGAAGCTCTCGAAGTGGCACGGCCTCGGCAACGACTACCTGCTCGTCGAGCAGTCGGAGCTGCCCGTTCCGCTGACGCCGGAACGGGTCAAGCGCATCTGCGACTACCACTTCGGGGTCGGCTCCGACGGGATCCTCGAGGTCGTCTCCGCGGACGGCGACAGCGCCGAGGTCGTGATCTGGAACCCCGACGGCTCCGTCGCCGAGCTCTCCGGCAACGGTACGCGCATCGCCGCCCGCTGGCTGGCCCGCCGCGCGGGCGCGCACGAGGTTCGGATCCTGGTCGGGCCACGCATGGTCGTGGCGCGCCTGCGCGGCGAGCGCGACGTCGAGCAGGCGATGGGCCGCGTCGAGGTCGGCGCGCCGGAGACGATCCACGTCGACGGCGAGGCGGTCGAGCTGACTCCGGTGTCGGTCGGCAACCCACACGCCGTCATCCGGCGGCTCCCCGATCGCGCCGAGCTGCTGCGGCTCGGCCCGCTCGTCGAGCACCACGAGCGCTTCCCGGAGCGGACGAACGTCCAGCTCGTGCGCGTCGACGGCGGCAACGACATCACCGTCGGCGTCTGGGAGCGGGGTGCGGGCGAGACGCTCTCCTCCGGCACCAGCGCCGTCGCCGCGAGCGCCGCGGCCGTCGCGAACGACTGGTGCGAGAGCCCGGTCACCGTGCACCTGGCCGGCGGCGACCTGCGCGTCGAGCTGCACGACGGCGAGGCGACGCTGACCGGCCCGGCGGAGGAGATCTGCACCGTCGAGCTCGCCGAGGAGTTCTCCCTGTGAGGTTCGCCAAGCGGCTCGACGCGGTGCCGCCGTACCTGTTCGCGGAGCTCGAGCGCAAGCTTGCGGAGAAGCGGGCGGCGGGCGTGGACGTGATCAGCCTCGGCATCGGCGACCCGGACCTGCCGACGCCGGAGCCGGTGGTCGAGGCGCTCGCAGCGGGCGCGCGCGATCCGGCGACGCACCGGTACCCGACCAACCACGGCTCGGACGCGTTCCGCGCGGCGGCGGCCGACTTCTACCGGGAGCGCTTCGGCGTCGAGCTCGACCCGCGCTCGGAGATCGTCCCGGCGCTCGGCGGCAAGGAGGCGGTCGGGCACATCGCGCTGGCGCTCCTCGACCCCGGCGACGTCTGTCTGTCGCCGGACCCCGGCTACCCGCCCTACACGTCCGGGCCGCTCTTCGCCGGAGCCGAGATCCACTACCTGCCGCTCCGGCCCGAGCACGGGTTCCTGCCCGACCTCGACGCGATCCCCGAGGACGTCCTCCGTCGGGCGAACCTGCTCTTCCTCGACTACCCGAACAACCCGACGGGCGCCGTGGCGCACGACGGCTACTTCGAGCGGGCCGTCGAGCTCGCCCGCGCGAACGACCTCGTGGTCGTCCACGACAACGCCTACTCGGAGCTCTGCTACGACGGCTACGTCGCGCCGAGCTTCCTCGAGACGCCAGGCGCCAAGGACGTCGGTGTCGAGATCTTCTCGCTCTCGAAGGGCTGGAACATGACCGGCTGGCGGGCGGGTCTCGTGTGCGGCAACGCCGCGGTGGTCGAGCGTTACCGGCAGCTGAAGACGAACCTCGACTCCGGCATGTTCGAGGCCGTCCAGCGTGCGACGATCGCCGCCCTGACCCAGGCGCGCGGGTTCCCGCGGGAGATGTCCGCCGTCTACGAGCGCCGGCGGGACCTGCTCGCCGAGGCGCTGGCGGCGATCGGCCTCGACGTGCAGCCGCCGACGGCGACGCCGTACTTCTGGGTGGCGGTTCCCGCAGGCCACACGTCGGCCTCGTTCACCGAGCTCGTGCTCGAGGAGGCCGCGGTCGTCGTCTCGCCCGGACCGTCGTTCGGGCCGAGCGGCGAGGGCTTCGTCCGCCTGTCCATGACCGTTCCGGACGAGCGGCTGGAGGAAGCGGCGCGCCGGATCGAGACCTCGCTGCGGAGCGGCATAATCCCCGCGTGACGACGCGACAGCCGGATCCTGCGCCGGGTGCCGAGCCCGAGCGCGGGTTCGTGCTCGCGGCTCCGCCGAAGGGCGCCGACGACGAGCTCGAGGAGCTCCGCGAGCTGGCACGGACGGCGGGCGTCGAGCCCGTGGCGGCGCTGGTGCAGCACCGCGAGCGCCCCGACCCGCGCACGTACGTCGGCAAGGGCAAGCTCCAGGAGCTGAAAGAGGCGTTCAAGAGCTCGGGCGCGGAGTCGCTGATCGTCGACGACGAGCTCTCGCCGGTGCAGCAGAAGGCGCTCGAGGACGCGCTCCAGGCCCGCGTGGTCGACCGTACCCAGCTGATCCTCGACATCTTCGCCCAGCACGCCGTCAGCGCCGAGGGGAAGCTCCAGGTCGAGCTCGCGCAGCTGGAGTACAACCTGCCGCGGATGCGCGGCCTCTGGCAGCACCTCGAGCGTCTCGGCGGCGGCGTCGGCACGAGAGGCCCCGGCGAGAGCCAGCTCGAGACCGACCGCCGGCTCGCGCGGCGGCGGGTCACCGTGCTGCGCGAGCGCCTCCGGCGCTTGGCGCGGCAGCGCTCGACGCGCCGCAAGGCCCGGCGCCGCTCCGAGGTGCCGACGATCGCGCTCGCCGGCTACACCAACGTCGGCAAGTCGACGCTGCTGAACGCGCTCACCGATGCGGGCGTCTCCGTCGACGACCGGCTGTTCGAGACGCTCGACCCGACGACTCGCGGCTTCGAGGTGGACGGCCGCCGCTACCTCGTCACCGACACGGTCGGCTTCATCCGGCGCCTGCCGCACCAGCTGGTCGAGGGCTTCGCAGCGACGCTCGAGGAGACGCTGGTCGCCGACCTCGTCCTGCACGTGGCCGACGCCTCCGCACCCGACGACCAGCTGGACGCGATGCTCGCGGCGGTGGAGTCCGTGCTGAAGGAGATCGGCGCCGGCGAGCTCCCCGTCGAGCTCGTCCTGAACAAGGTCGACGCCGTCGACCCACTGCGGCGACGGCGGCTCGCGAACCGCTTCCCGGACGCGCTGCTCGTCTCGGCCAGGACCGGGGAGGGGCTGGACGGGCTGCGGGCGCGCGTGGCCGGGCGGTTCGGCGAGCGCTTCGAGGCCGTGCGGCTGCTGATCCCGTACGACGAGGGCGCGAAGCTGGCGGAGCTCTATGCCCTCGGGACGCCCGTCGACGAGCGCCACGACCGCGAGGAGGGCGTCTACCTTCGCGCGCGCCTGCCGCGGCGCGAGCTGCGGCGGTTCGCGCGGTACCTCGTCCTCGACCCGCCGAGCGAGGCGCGGTCGAGCGCGTGATCGAGCTGGCGATCCGGCGCCTGCGGGAGGAGGCCGTCCTGCCCGAGCGCGCGTACTCCGGCGACGCCGGGCTCGACCTCAGCGCCTGCGAGCGGCTCGAGCTCGCGCCCGGCGAGCGCGCGACCGTCGGCACCGGCCTGGCGGTGGCGATCCCCGACGGCTTCGCCGGCTTCGTGCAGCCGCGCTCGGGGCTGGCCGCACGGCACGGCCTGACGGTCGTCAACTCGCCCGGCCTCGTCGACTGCGGCTACCGCGGCGAGCTTCGCGTCGTGCTGCTGAACACGGACGCGAGCGAGCCGTTCGTCGTCGAGCCCGGCATGCGGATCGCGCAGCTCGTCGTCCTGCCCGTGCCGGAGCTCGAGCTGGTCGAGGTGGAGGAGCTGCCGGAGAGCGAGCGGGGCGTGCGCGGCTTCGGCTCCTCGAGGGCGTAGTGGGCGAGCCGCGGATCCGGGTCTCGGCGATCCTGCGCTGGGAGACGAGCATCCTGCTCTGCCGGCACGAGAAGAACGGGCGCGAGCACTGGCTGCTGCCGGGCGGCGGGGTCGACTCCGGCGAGAGCCTCGTCGACGCGCTGCATCGTGAGCTCCTCGAGGAGGTGGGGATCGAGGACGAGGTGCCGGTCGAGGGCCCGGTCGCGATCGTCGACTCGATCGCCCCGATCCGCAGCTTCGCCGCCAAGCACGTCGTGCACATCATCTTCGCCGGCGACCTGACCGGCCGCTCGCTGGAGAAGGCGACCTCGCAGGACGCGGCCGTTCGCGGTCACCGCCTGTTCAACGCCGACGAGCTGGACGAGATCGTCCTGCATCCGCCGATCGCCCGCTTCCTGCAACGCTGGACGCCCGGCGACCCGGCCGTGTACCTCGGCGCGCTCTGGGTGCCGTAGCGGCCGGAATCCCAAGTAACAGACTGTTACTTGATCCGACCTCTGCCGGCGCGAAGGGGTGGGATTTCCAGGGGTTCTCGCCCGACGGCGAGAGCGCCGCCGCGAAGACGCTCTTGTAACAGACTGTTACTTGCTAGAAGCGGCCGCCACGCGCCCTCGCGCGCTCTGCGGAAACCGCGTGGGCCGCGCCCTCGAGCTCGTCGGCGAGCGGCTCGAGCTCCGGCGGGTCGCCGCCCAGGCGGTGCGCGAGCGCCTGTGCGAGCAGCCAGTCGGCGAGCCACGGGTTGCGGGGGAGCAGCGGGCCGTGGAGGTAGGTGCCGACGACGCGCCCTGCGCGGCAGCCCTCGGAGCCGCTCTCGCCGTCGTTCCCGAAGCCGGCGAGAACGCGCCCGAGCGGCTCGGCGCCGTCCTCGAGCACCGTCCGGCCCGCGTGGTTCTCGAAGCCCGCGAGCGTCCGCATGACACCCGGCTCGAGCTCGCACTCGAGCAGCACGTCGCCGATCATCCGCCGCTCGCCCGCGACCGTGTGCAGCGGCAGCAGGCCGGCGCCCGGCAGCTCGTCGCCGGTCCGGTCGCGGTAGAAGCGGCCGAACAGCTGGTACCCGCCGCAGACGGCCAGCGCGGCCGCGCCGCCGGCGACCGCCTCCCGCAGTGCCGGCCCGAGCGCGGCGAGGGCCGGCGCGATGAGCTCCTGCTCGCGGTCCTGGCCGCCGCCGACGTAGAACAGGTCGTGCTCGCCGGGCGCGACGACGCTGCCGGCGCCGAGCGGTCGCACGTCGAGCTCGTGCCCGCGCCACGCCGCGCGGCGCGTCAGGACGGCGATGTTGCCCCGGTCTGCGTAGATGTTGAGGTAGTCCGGGAACAGGTGCCCGACGACGAGCCTCACGCCGCCTGCTCCCAGTACGGGCGGACGAAGCCCCGGCGGGAGACGAGCTCGCGCAGCGCGAGCATCGCCGTGTACGTCGGCAGCGCCGCCAGCTCGCCGCCGGCCGGCGTCTGGGCGAGGCCACGGTCGAGCGCCGCCTCGAGCGAGGGCACCACCTCGATCGCCGACTCGTCGAGCCCCGCGTACTTGAACCGCAGCGCCAGCTCGGCCGCCCGCTCGCCCGTCGCGATCAGCCGCTCGACGCCCGCCAGCAACGGCTCGAAGTCGACGTCCCAGATCCACGAGACGTCGCGGCCGTCGGCGATCTCGTCGTTCAGCGCGACCAGCAGCAGACGCGGCGTGCCACCGGCGACGAGCGTCCGCACGACCTCGTTCGCGCCGGCCGGGTTCTTGATCAGCAGGACGAGCAGCGAGCGGCCCTCGATCTCGATCCGCTCGAAGCGCCCGAAGGCGGCCGAGAACCCCTGCAGCCCGTCCACAATCCGGTCGAGCGGCGTGCCGAGCGCGCGCGCGAGCGCCGCCGCTGCGAGCGCGTTGTAGACGTTGTAGAGGCCCGGGACGCGCAGCTCGACCCGCCGGTCGCCCTCGGGCGTCACCAGCGAGAAGGAGACGCTCTTGAGCCCGTTCAGGCTGATCTCGCGCGCGACCACGTTGAGGGGCGGCCGCGCGTGCCCGCAGGCGGGGCAGCGGTAGTCGCCCAGGTGGCCGATGTAGGCGGCTGCGTACTCGTAGGGCGTGCCGCAGCGGACGCACCATTTCGAGTCGGCCGCGTGCTGGAGCTCCGGCGCGGCGTGCCGCGGATCGTCGAGGCCGAAGACGACGGAGCCGGCCCGGTCGTCGGCGAGGGCGCCGAGCTGCGGGTCGTCGCCGTTGGCGACGAGCGTCGCTGCCAGCGGCAGGCGACGCGCCATCTCTCGCCAGCGGCCCGCGAGCAGCTCGAGCTCGCCGTAGCGGTCGAGCTGGTCGCGGAACAGGTTCCCGAGCGAGACGACGCGCGGCGCCACGCGCTGCGCCACCTCGGGCAGGGCGGCCTCGTCGACCTCGAACAGGCCGAGCTCCGCGTCGCGCGCGGCCAGGAGGGCCGAGGCGACGCCGGAGACGAGGTTCGCGCCCGCCCGGTTGTGCGCGAGCCGCACCGACGGCGCCAGGATCTCCGCGGCCATCGCGGCCGTGGTCGTCTTCCCGTTGGTCGCCGAGACGAGCGCCGATCCGCGCGGCAGGCGCGCGGCCAGCCGGTCGACGGCGCCGGGGTCGAGCTTCCAGAGCAGCTTCCCGGGGAGCGTCGTTCCGCCGCCGGCGCCGGCGAGGCGCGAGACGCGCGCGACGGCGCGGGCGAGCGCGATCTCGAGGGGCAGCGGCGCGGGCACGCGGGCACGCTACCCCGAGTCACCTGTTCGAGGGAACTTTCGGGCCGCTCACCCTGCCGGGGGATGTAGCGGCACCGCCCGCACCCCTAGGTTCCGCCTGCATTTCGGCGGGCAGCAGGCGCGTTCCCGCCGCGGACAGGCAGAAGATGCGGCCCGCGCGAGGGCGCGGAAAGGAGAAACGGACGGTGCGGACGAACGGCGGCAATCGTGGAGAATCGCGGTCGAGCGCGCTGTGGGGCACGGGCAACCGTGGCGGCGAGTCTCGGTCGAGCGCTCTCTGGGGGAAGGGCGGACGAGGAGCGGTCACCGCGCTCGTGGCGATGCTCGCCATCAGCGTCCCGCTCGCGGCCAGCGCGAACAAGCACGCGCGGCTGGCGACGAAGGCGTCCCCGAAGCGGACCTGGATCTCGCCCGGCCTGCTGAAAGGCGCGAAGCGGCACCCGAACCGGTACGTGCACGTGATCATCCAGAGCACCGACGGCACGATCTCGCCGGCGGTGTCGGCCCTCACGAGGGTGCACAACTTCGCGGACGACGGCACCGAGCTGAACCGGCGCCTGACGCTGATCGACGGTCTCGCGACCACGATCAAGGCGAACCGGCTCGCCGCGCTGCTGAAGCTGCCGAACCTGATCGTCACGCCCGACGTCGCCGTGCACGTGAGCGGCTTGAGCTCGGGGCAGCTCTGGCCGTACGAGACGGGCCTCTCGAAGGGCTGGAGCGGCGGTGACGCGCCGAAGGCGGGGTCGGTCCCGGCGATCGCGATCGTCGACTCCGGCATCCAGCCGGGGCGCGCCGACTTCGGCAACCGCGTCCTGGCGAGCGTGAAGTTCAGCACCCTGCCGGACGACTCGCCCGGCGACGGCCGCGGCCACGGCACCTTCGTGGCCGGCATCGCCGCCGGCGCGGCGGACGGCTACACGGGCGGGACGCCCCAGGCGCCGCTCGTCTCGCTGGACGTGATGGACGACCACGGCGTGGCGCGGACGAGCGACGTGATCGCGGCGTGCCAGTGGATCCTCGCGAACAAGAGCACCTACAACATCAAGATCGCGAACTTCTCGCTGCACTCGACGACGCAGAGCCACTTCTTCCAGGATCCGCTCGACCAGGCGGTCGAGAAGCTGTGGTTCAACGGCGTGACCGTCGTGGCCGCGGCGGGCAACTACGGCTCGGCGACCGGACCGAGCGGCGTGCTCTACGCACCGGGCAACGACCCGTTCGTGATCACCGTCGGCGCGGTCGACATCGGCGGCACGAAGGCCGTTCACGACGACGCAAACGCGCCGTGGTCGGCGTACGGGCGCACTCCGGACGGCTTCATGAAGCCGGACCTCGCCGCCCCGGGTCGCTACATGGTCGGGCCCGTCCCGGTCGGCTCGACGCTCGCGGTCGAGAAGGCGAGCAATGTCGTCGCACCCGGCTACATCCAGCTGTCGGGGACGTCGTTCGCGGCGCCGGTGATCTCGGCTGCGGCCGCGCAGATCCTGGCGAAGCACCCGGACTTCACGCCCGACCAGGTCAAGGGCGCGCTGATGGTGTCGACGAAGCCGGTCGACGGAACCCCGCTGGGCTCGGTCGGAGTGGGCGAGATCCAGGTCAGCAACGCCAACGCGGTCAAGACGCCGCCGAACCCGAACAAGGCGCTGAACCAGTTCGTGACCACCGACCCGACGGGCGGACGCGCGTTCGATGCGGTCAGCTGGTCGGACGTCGCGAAGGCGAACGTCTCGTGGGACTCGGTCTCCTGGTCCGACGTCTCGTGGGCGGACGCCGCCTGGAGCACGGTCTCGTGGGCGGATGTCTCCTGGGACTCGGTCTCGTGGGCGGATGTCTCCTGGGCCGACGTTTCGTGGGCGGACGTCTCGTGGGCCGACCAGGCGTACGAGGACGCGGCAGAGGGCGACGCCGCCGCCGACCCGAGCGCGTACGAGCTGACGCCGGAGCAGGCGGCCGCGATCATGGCCGACCCGGAGCTGGCGCCCGATCCGAGCACGCTGCCGGCCGACGTCTCGGCGGCAGCGACGGATCCGGCAGCCGACCCGGGAATGGGCTAGAGGCGACGGACGGGGCGACCAGACGAAGCGAGGGGCCGGCCACCGCCGGCCTCTCCCTCGTTCGGGGGATATTCGGGCCGTACCGAAAAAGGGGGATGTGACCCCTTCGCGCGCGGCGTAGCTTCCGGGAGTGGTGGTGCGGCCTGCGTGCGTTCATCACCCCGAAGACGGTTTGTGTTCCGGCGGCACCGCGCGGGGCGCGGAGATGAGGAGACGTAGCGGGGAATGACTGGCTTCGACGGCAGCCGGAGACGGGCGGGGGAGACGGAGTGAGCGCCGTCCCGAGCGCGATCGCCCACGACGTCGAGTCGGTCGGCCGCGACGCGCCCTCGCTCGCGCCGAAGGCCGCGGCCTACTTCTTCGTCGTGGCTGCCGTGGCGACGGCGACCATCGTGCCGCTCCTCTCGCGGCTATCGCTCGACACCCCCGGCTGGGCCACCTTCGTCGTCCTCGGGACGATCGCGGCGATCGCGCAACTCTTTCCCGTGCGCACGCCGCGCAACCAGTCGTACCACACGACGATCGTGTTCCTGATCCCGGCCGCGCTGCTGCTGCCGCCGGCGCTGGTGGCGCTCATCGGCGTCCTCTACCACATCCCCGAGTGGCTGAAGACGCGCAGCGTCTGGTACATCCAGATCTTCAACATCTGCAACTGGACGCTCTCGATGATGGCGGCGTACGCGAGCTTCCACGCGATCGTCCGCGCCGACCCCGGCTCGGACGTCGTGTACGCGCTGGCCGGCCTCTCCGCGGCCGCGGCCATGGTGGCCGTCAACCACGCCTCGTTCGCGCCGATGCTCCACCTGGCGCGCGGCCACTCGGTGCGCGAGTCGGGCCTGTTCTCGTTCCCGAGCCTCTCGACCGACCTCGTGCTCGCGATGCTGGGCGTCGCGATGGCCGCGTTCTGGACGCGGAACCCCTGGCTGATCCCGTTCTCCGTCGCGCCGCTGCTGCTGATCCACCGCTCGCTCTCGGTGCCGCAGCTGCAGGAGGAGGCGCGCGTCGACCCGAAGACGGGCCTCTTCAACGCGCGCCACTTCGCGGCGGCGCTGCACGAGGAGCTCCAGCGGGCCGAGCGCTTCGAGCGGCCGCTCTCGCTCGTGATGGCCGACCTCGACCTCCTGCGCGACATCAACAACACCTACGGCCACCTCGCCGGCGACGCGGTCCTGCAGGGCATCGCGGAGGTCTTCCGCTCGCAGCTGCGCCACTACGATGTGCCGGCGCGGTTCGGCGGCGAGGAGTTCGCCATCCTGCTGCCCGAGACGCCGCCGGCGCAGGCGTTCGAGATCGCCGAGCGGATCCGGCGCACCGTCGCGGCGAGAGCGTACGACGTCGAGACCTCCAGCGAGCCGATCCGCGCCACCGTCTCGATCGGCGTCGCCGGCTTCCCGCGCGACGGCTCCGACGCGAACGAGCTGATCCACCAGGCCGACCTCGCCGTCTACCGCGCGAAGCTGCAGGGGCGCAACCGCGTCCTCGACGCTAGCTCCGAGCCACTGCTCATGCCCGAGAAGCGGCAGGGGCGGCTCGTGGCGGTGCCCGAGGACGGCGACCACGTCGTGCCGCTGCCGCCGCCCGAGGCCGTGGCGACGCCGGAGCGCCGCCACCCACGGCCGCACGCGATGCACGGCCCGCGCTTCCTCTCGCTCTCCCGGCGCCTGGCCGTCTTCGTCGGGATCGTCAGCGTGGTCGGCATCGCCGCCGGCACGTTTGGGGCGATCTTCGGCAACAGCACCGACTGGATCGGGTTGCTCGCGCTCGTGGCGCTCGTCGGCGCCGGGCAGGCCCTCGCGCTCGAGGTCGACGACGGCTCGATCTCCGTCAGCGCCGTCGGCTCGATCGCCGGCGCCGCGTTGTTCGGTGTCCGCGCGGCGCTCGCGATCGCGATCACGATCGCCGCCGTCGAGTGGAGCGCCAGGCGCTCGCCGTTCCACTACGTCGTCTTCAACGTCGGCACGCTGACCATGTCGTCGCTCGCGGCGGCCGCGGTGTTCACGGCCGGCTTCGGGGGCGATCTCGGCAAGGTCGTCTACGTCGCCGCAGGCGTCGCGGCAGGCGCGACGTACTTCGCGGTCAACATGAGCCTGCTCAGCGGCGTGGTCGCGATCGAGGGGCACGAGCGCTGGGGAGCGGTCTTCAGGGAGCGTTTCGCCTGGCTGGCGACGCACTACCTCGTGTACGGCTTCATCGGCGGCGTGATCTGGGTCGGCCACCAGACGGCGGGCCTGTGGGCACTCGCCGTCTTCGCCGTGCCGCTGCTGCTGATGCGCAAGACGCAGGAGGCGTACCTGCGCCACACGCAGCGCAGCGCGCAGAAGCTCCGCGCGGCCGCCGAGACGATCCAGACCCAGAACGTCTCGCTCGAGCAGGCCAACCGGCTGCTGAAGGAGCGCTCGACCGCCGCCATGCAGAGCCTCTCCGCGACCGTCGACGCCCGCGACGCCTACACGGCCGGCCACTCGCGGCGCGTCCAGCAGCTCGCGCTGGCGATCGGCCGTGAGCTCGGGCTCTCGCAGGCCGAGCTCGACCTGCTCGGCCACGCCGCCCTCTTCCACGACATCGGCAAGCTCGCGATCCCGGATGCGATCCTGCTCAAGCCGGCGAGCCTGACGGACGAAGAGTGGGAGCTGATGCAGCGCCACGCCGACGAGGGCGCGCGCATCATCGACCGCCTCGGCTTCCTGAACGACGCGGTGCCCGCGATCCGGCACCACCACGAGCGCTTCGACGGCACCGGCTACCCGGACGGCCTGAAGGGGGAGGAGATCCCGCTCGGCGCTCGCATCATCCACGTCGCCGACGCGCTCGACTCGATGCTGACGACGCGGATCTACCGCGCCGCGCGGCCGGCCTCCGAGGCGCTCGAGGAGCTGCGGCGGGCCGCCGGTACCCAGTTCTGCCCGCGCTGCGTCGCGGCGCTCGAGCGAATCCTCCCGATCGACGGCCTCGACGACGAGGATCAGCGCCCACGCGTCCTCGTCGCCTCCTAGCTCGCCGCTTCTAGCAAGCTCCTGCAAACGCTAGCCTGCAGTTTGCGATCGGGAGCAATTGCTCTATCCTTGTTGGAGCAGACGATGCCTCGCCGGCCCCAGTACCGCGCGCTCGCGGGCATCGACCGGAAGGCGCTCGAAGCCTTCCAGGCCGGCATCCGCAAGCGCTACACGGACGAGCAGATCCTCGCCGAGCTCTCCGCCTGCGCCGAGCGGCTGGGCCGGTCGCCGACGATGCGCGAGTTCGCGGCCGACGCGGGGACGTCGGTGCACCCGCAGACGGTGATCGAGCACTTCGGCAGCTGGAACGAGGCGAAGCGCAAGGCCGGGCTCGTCCCGCGCCGCTTCGCCACGCGGCAGGAGCTGCTCGACCTGCTGCGGGGGCTCGGCGCGGAGCTCGGCCGGATCCCGACGGCGCGCGACATCGAGGAGCACCGCGGCCGCATGCCGTCGAAGTCGCTGTACTGGCACACCTTCGGCTCACTCGCAAACGCGCTGCGCGAGGCGGGGTTCGACGTGCCGGTGGGGGAGGAGAAGCTCGAGCGGGCGCTGGAACAGGGCGTGGAGCTTGCCCGTAGCCTCGGCCGGCTGCCGAAGTTCGCCGACTGGTCCGAGGCGCGCAGGCAGGACGAGTCACTCCTGACCGAGTGGCAGATCTACCGCATGTTCGAGGGGCGCAAGGGGGCGTGGTCGACCTTCCAGTTCCTCGTCCGCGAGAAGCTGGTCGCGGCGGGAACCGAGGTCGCGCCCGACGGGCGCCTGGCCAGCTAGGAGATCGAGGCGAGCGCCGTGAGGCGCTGGAGGCTGAGCGTCGCCTCCTGAGGAGCGCGAACGGCCGGCAGCGACCGCTCCTCGAAGTCCCGGTCGGGCCGGAAGCGGAGCTTCTCGACGACGACGCCCTCGGTCACGACGGCGACGGTGCCCTCGCCGACCTCGCGCTTGCGGAGCTTGAGCCTCAGGAACCGCTCGGCGACTTCCAGTGCCGCCTTCGTGGAGGCGAACAGCAGCTCGTCGTCCGCGGTGCCGATCCAGAGCGGGCGGTTGACGCCCCGGCCGAGGAAGAGCGTGTGGACGTGGCGGTCGTCCAGCCAGGCGGTGGCCATCGAGCCGTTCAGCTGCTCGAACGCGTGCGGGTCGTTCCCGGTCGCCTCGGCGAGCGCGAAGATCGCCTCCGAGTCGACCGTCATCTCGGGCTCGGCCCGCTCGAAGCCGTGCTGCTCCATCAGCTCCTCGTCGTTGAGGATGATCCCGTTGTGGACGCCGACGACCGTGCCGTGGCGAATCGGGTGGTTGTTGGCCTCGATCCGCGGGTGGCCCTTCGTGTAGTCGCGGACGTGGATGAGCGCCTCGGTCGTGCTGGCGGGCAGGAGGACCTGCTCCAGCAGCGCGCTCGCGCCGGAGCGCTGCTTGTGGATCGTCGTCGGGCTCGGGCCGCGCCGGTACGCGTAGCCGACGGCGTCGGCGCCACGCTCCGCGATCCCTGCCAGCAGGGCCTGCGCCGCGAGCGTCCGATCGACGTCGCTGGCCGCGCTCAGGCTGTATCCGGCAATACCGCACATTTCTCAGGAAACCCCGTCAACCGTAGCGGCGACCACATCGGTCGCCGTAGATTCTGACGACAGCTTCGGCTGTGAGTTAGGCATACCCGTGCCTCCTCGGTTCGACACACGGGTTCCTGATCCCTCGTGCGGGTGGAAACGTCCCTCAAGCGAGGGAGAGGGCGTACCGATAGAGCGTGCATGGAGCAGCGGCCGCTTCCAAAAGCGCTCCCCGAAACCGAGAGCGCGGAGCCTCGGCTCGAGGTCGTTCGTGACGAGGTCGAGGAGGCCGAGAAGGTCGAGACCGAGCCGACCGAGCCCCAAACGGCCGACCCGCTCAAGCTCTACGTCCGCCAGATCGGCGACGGGCCGCTGCTGACGCCCGCGCAGGAGCGCGAGCTCGCGCGCCTGAAGGACCTGGGCGACGAGGACGCCAAGAAGAAACTGATCGAGTCGAACCTCCGGCTCGTGATGTCGATCACGCGCAACTACACGAAGGCGGGCGTCCCGCTGCTCGACCTGATCCAGGAGGGGAACCTCGGGCTGATCCGCGCGGTCGAGAAGTTCGACTACAAGCTCGGGTACAAGCTCTCGACGTACGCGACCTGGTGGATCCGCCAGGCGATCACCAGAGCGCTCGCGGACCAGGGCCGGACGATCCGGCTGCCGGTCCATGTCGCCGAGCAGGTCCGCCGCGTGATGCGCGCGCGGCGCGTGCTCGCCCAGAAGCTGAATCGCGAGCCGCTGCTGCCCGAGATCGCCAAGGAGAGCGGCTTCCCGCCCGAGCGCGTCCGCACGCTGCTGGAGCTCATCGAGGACCCCGTGAGCCTCGAGACGCCGGTCGGCGACGGCGAGAGCCTGTACGGCGACCTGATCGAGGACACGAAGTCCGACCGGCCCGACACGGCCACGGCCGAGCACCTGCGCTCAGCGGAGCTCGCGGAGGCGCTGCTACGGCTCACGCCGCGCATGCGGCACGTGGTCACCCGCCGCTTCGGCCTCGACGGCGAGCCGCCGCAGACGCTCGAGGAGGTCGGCTCCGACCTCGGCATCACGCGCGAGCGCGTGCGGCAGCTCGAGTCGCGCGCCCTGCGCGAGCTGCGCTCGGTCGCGCCCGGCCTGCAGCTCTACCTCCGCGCGGAGTAGGACCGCTTCCCGCGGGTAGCCTGGCCCGCGTGGAGCTCGTCGACTGCCACTCGCACGTCGTGCCGTCCGGCGACGACGGGGCCAAGACGCTCGAGGACGGTCTCGAGCTGTGCGACCTCGCCGCGGCTTCCGGCACGGCGATCCTGTTCGCGACGCCGCACGTCTGGCCGCACCTGACGCTGACGGCGGAGCGCGAGCGCGCGATCAGGCGTGCTCACGAGCGCCTGCGCGACCGCGCCCGGCTCGAGCTACGGCTCGGCTTCGAGCTGACGCCGGCGCCGCCGCTCCTGCGCGAGGATCCCGCGCGCTACGTCCTCGAGGGAACGCAGGTCGTGCTCGCCGAGATGCCGTTCCTCGGCCCGGCCGGCGACCTGATCGACCTCGCGGAGCACATCGAGCGGGCGGGCCTGACGCCGCTCGTCGCGCACCCGGAGCGGACGGAGCCGGTACGAGAGCGGCCGGAGCTCGCCCGCGAACTGGCCGAGCGCTGGCCGCTGCAGCTGAACGCGTCGAGCCTGCTCGGGCGGCACGGGCGCGAGATCGAGGAGCTGGCCTGGGAGCTGCTGGACGTCGCCTTGGTCGTCGCCTCGGACGGCCACCGGCTGACACGGCCGGCGCGTCTCGACGAGGCCTACGAGCGCGTCAGGGAGCGAGTGGGGGAGGACGCGGCATCGCCGCTGTTCGACGGATCGGCGCTGGGCATCAGGAGGTCGCGACCGCTTCCATCTCGCGCAGCCGCGCCAGGCGCTTGAGCGCCTCGGTCTCGATCTGGCGCACGCGCTCGCGCGTGAGCCCGAGCCGCCGGCCGATCTCCTCCAGCGTCTTCGGCTCCTCGTCGATCAGGCCGTAGCGGAGGACGAGCACCTTGCGCTCGCGCTCGCTGAGCGCGCCGAGCGCCTCCGCCAGCGCCTGACAGCGCAGCGAGACCTCGACCTCCTCGTCCGGGAGCGGGCCGTCGCCCGCGACGAAGTCCCCGAAGACGGCGTCCTCCGTCTCGCCGACGGGTTGGTCGAGGCTCGTCGAGGCCCGCGCGGCCGCCTTCACCTCGTGCGCCTGTGCGATCGGCAGGTTCGCCTCCTCGGCGATCTCCTCGAGCGTCGGCTCGCGCCCGAGCTGCGTCCAGAGCGTTCGCTCGGCGCGGTTCAGCTTCTGCATCCGCTCGACGATGTGGACGGGCATCCGGATCGTGCGCGCCTTGTCCGCCAGCGCCCGCGCGACGGCCTGCCGGATCCACCACGTCGCGTAGGTCGAGAATTTGTAGCCGCGGCGCCAGTCGAACTTCTCGACGGCGCGGATCAGCCCGAGCGTGCCTTCCTGGATCAGGTCGAGGAAGGGCAGGCCCTGGTTGCGGTAGTTCTTCGCGATCGACACGACCAGCCGCAGGTTCGACTGGATCATCCGCGTCTTGGCCTCCATGTCGCCGCGCTCGATGCGCTTGGCGAGCTCGACCTCCTGCGCGGCCGTGAGCAGCGGATGCCGGCCGGCGTCGCGCAGGAAGAGCTGCAGCGCGTCGGTCGTCGTCTCCTGCTGCTGCACCGTCGGCGGCGGTGGAGGCGGCGGCGCCGCGTCGTCGAGCTGCGGCTCGAGCACCTCGATCCCGCGCTGCTCGAGCTCGCGAAAGACGGCGTCCGTTTCCAGCGGATCGAGATGCAGCGGCTCGAGCACCTCGTTCAGCTCGCCGTATCGCAGCGATCCTGTCTGCTCGGCCTGCTCGAACAGCTCGTGCAGCTCGGGGGTCGCCAAGACGTTCTCGATCTCGACCGCGGTCATCCCGACAAACATCCTGCCACTAGGCGCTTCCTGCCACGTTTACGCACCGGTCAAACCCGCTTGCCGGGGCGTTCTGGGCTCGATGCACGATAACGGGCGTTATGTCAACCTCGAATTCAAACCCGCTGCCGGCCGCTCCACCCCCGCCCGGCACCCGGACCATAAAATTCGCCGAGCCGGTTTCCGTTTCGTCCACCGTTTTCGCTGACCTTTCCCTTGCGGGTAGTGCCCTCGAACTCGGCTTCGACCTACTCCGGTTCCGTGCTCGGCGCAAGTGAGAATCTAGGGCCGCGGCAAAGGCGGATCAAGGGGTCGCAGACACGTCGAGGCCGCAATTTGCGGAAATTCAATCTTCCACATTTCCACAGCACCGCGTGCAGCTTGTGGATAACGCGCCACGGCGCCGCCGCGCGGTAGAGTCGACCCGATGCACCTCCGCGCTCCCGCGATCTCGCACGGCGTCATCTCCTTCATCTGGGCGCTCGTGTTCTTCCTCTATGTCTGGTGGGGCGGGATCGCCGTCGGCGTCGACGGCGGGATCGCCTTCATCTTCGGAGCCGTTATCGGCTTCCTGGCGTTCGTCGCGGTGCTGGTGTACGGCGCGGACGAGCCGCAGCGTCAGCCGCGGCGCGCCGACCGGCGCTGAGACGCCAGCGCGAACACGAGCACCCGCGCGAGCTCGGCGCCGAGCTTCTCGCGCAACCGCTCGAACACGGGCCTGCGCGACACGGTCTCGCCGCACTGCGCGAGCAGGAGCTCGAGGCGCTCGGGCCGGCGGCTTTTGAGGGCGGCGCTCATGTCTCCCGTTGTATCGGAACCCGTTCGGCCCGCTTCATCCCTCACCGGAGGGACGGCGAAGCGGGCCGTGCGGGTCTAGTCGGTTCGGACGGTCTCGCGGTCGCGCGCGGACGCGTCCTGCTCGGCCGCAGCCTGTTCCTCGCGCGCGGTCGGACGGTCCTCCGCGGGCGGTTCCGGCCGTTCGGCTGGCGCGACCACCCGGCGCCGCCCGCGACCGAGGCGCCTCTGCCTGGGCTCCGCGGCGGGGCCGGACGTGTCGAACGTGTAGCCGAAGACGAGGCCGATCCCGAACCCGAGCACGGCTACGTACTGTCCGAGCGCGGCCACAAGGCCCTGGATGCCGATATCGCTCGACCAGCTCCGGATGTGGTCACGGAACCAGTTCGCATCCGGCTGCGTCGCGACGATCACCCAGCCGGCTGCGATCAGCACGGGGATGAAGGCCAGCAGGAAGACGTTGACCGACATCCGCGGCCAGCCTCCCTTCGTCCAGCCGCCGAAGACCTGCGAGAGCGCCATGATCAGGCCCGCGCCCGCGATGATGCCGTAGACGGCCCAGTAGCCGCCGTTCGAGCTGTCGCTGATCCGGGTCGCGAGCCAGACGAGAAACCCAGCGATGCCCGCGCACAGCAGCGTCACCGCTCCACGTGTCAAGCCGTACATGCCACCACCTCCGGGCGGTCCGTACCCTGGTCGGCCGGAAGTGAACCCCGCTACTGCAGCCCCAGGCGGCGGCTGTCGAAGCTCGCGGCCTCGAGCTCGGCGGCGAACTCCGCCAGCACGCGGTCGGCGTCGGCCGCGAAGACGTGCTCGACCACGCCGATCTCGGAGTCGTTGTGGAACGGCACGTCCAGATGCGGTGCGCTCACGAGGTTGATCGAGATCGTCCCGCAGGCCGGGCAGCGGATCGCGATCCCGACCTCCTCCCCCTCTCCTGCCGGCGCGAGCACGAGAAAGGCGGAGGGGAACACCGGCCGCGGGCGCTCCTCCGCGTAGCAGAAGAAGCTCCACGGCCACTCTCCCGCCTGGATCCGGCGCGCAGCGAGGTCGGCGAGCTCCGTCTCGAGCGGGTCGACGCTGGCCGTCATCAGGTTCACGAACGTCCGCTCCCCGCCGAGGCCGAGGGGCGCCCAGTCGAGCTCGTCGTGCGAGACGAGGCCCGGGTGCTCGTGGCCGCAGCCGCAGCCGAACTCGACCTCGAAGACGACCGGGTGGGCCGGGCCGGGCAGGCGCTCGAGCCGGCGGAACGACGAGAGAGCCACGCGCGCCTGCCCCCGCTCCGGGCACGAGAACGTGTAGCGCGTCGTGAGCGCGTCGTACATGACGACGTTGTAGTCGGCGCCGCGGACGCCAAACGTGAGCGCGAACGCGCTAGTAGCGGATCAGCGACTGGACGTCGAAGCCCTCGAGCTGCTTGCGGCCCTCGAGGAAGTCCAGCTCGATCACGAAGGACACGCCGACGATCTCGCCGCCGAGCTGCGAGGCGAGGTCGCAGATCGCCCGGGCCGTGCCGCCGGTCGCGAGCACGTCGTCGTGCACGAGCACGCGCTGCCCGTCGGCGATCGCGTCCGCATGGAGCTCGAGCGCGTTCTCGCCGTACTCGAGCGCGTACGACGAGCTGACCGTCTTCCACGGCAGCTTCCCCGGGCGCCGGGCGGCCACGAAGCCGCAGCCGAGCCGGTACGCCATCGCCGCCCCGAGGATGAACCCACGCGCCTCGGCGCCGAGGATCACGTCGGGCTTTCGCGGCTCCGCCCACTCGACCAGCAGATCGGTCGCCTCCCGCAGCGAGGCTGGGTCGGCGAGCAGCGGCATGATGTCCTTGAAGACGATCCCCGGCTCCGGGAAGTCCGGGACGTCACGGATCTTCGCCTTCAGGGCGTCGGTGTCGATCACTGTCCCGCCACCTGCCGCAGGTCGCGCCAGAAGAGCAGCTGCGAGAGCTCCTGCGCGACCTCTGCCAGGCTCTGGAGCTGCTGGACGGCGGCGTCGCGCCGCTCCGCGTTGCGCGAGCGGAGCGACGGCGCGACGAGCTGCTCGAGTAGGCCTGCCTCCCGGTCCGCGGCCGTCCGGAAGGTGCGCAGGTGTCGCGCGGAGATGCCGAAGCGCGCCAGCTTCGCGCAGGCGACCGCGATGTCCACGTCGCCGGCCGGATAGAGCCGCTCCCCGCCCTCACGGCGGGCGTGCAGCAGCCCGTACTCCTCGAGCTCGCGCGCCAGCTCGAGCGAGATCGCCGCGCGCTCGCACAGCTCGGCGAGGTCGAGCTCGTCGTCGGGATCGGCGAGGCCGACGGCGCGCCGCCGCCGGCGCTCCTTGCCGGCTCCGGAGGGCGACGCCAGCTCCTGCCGGATCACGCGCAGCGGCAGGAACTCGTCCCGCTGCAGGCGCAGAATCGTCTCCAGGCGCTCGACGTCGTCCTCGCTGAACAGGCGGTAGCCGCTCTGCGTGCGGCGCGGCGCGAGCAGGCCCTGGTCCTCCAAGTAGCGGATCTTGGAGATCGAGACGTCCGGGAACTCCGCCTGCAGGCGCCGGCAGACGGTGCCGATCGTCAGCAGGCGGGAGCGCTCGGTTGTCGCCTCGGCCGTGCTCATGTCTCCAGGAAGCTGAGCTTGTACTTGCCGATCTGGAGCTCGTCGCCGTTCTCCAGCCGGCCCGACTCGATCCGGCGGCGGTTGAGGAAGGTGCCGTTGAGGCTGCCCTGGTCCTCGATGTAGTACGCGTCGTCCTTGTGCACGAGCACGGCGTGCTTGCGCGAGACGGTGACGTCGTCGAGGAAGATGTCGCAGTCGGGCGAGCGGCCGATGGTGGTGCGGTCGCCCTGCGGGACGAAATGCTCGCCGGCGCGGCCTCCGCCAGACCGGACGACGAGCGCCGGCCCCTCGGTCCCCAGCTCCTCGAGCGTGAGCGCCGTCCCCTCCTCGGCGTCCTCGGGCGTGTAGCTCATCGTCGTCTCCGAGCCCGGCTCGTCCTTGACGAGCAGCGCGCCGCAACGCGAGCAGTAGTTGGCGGCCTCCAGGTTCTGGAACCCGCACTCGGGACAGTAGACGTGGCTCAATCAGCCCTCCGTGGGCGGGGCCGCCTTGCCGGCGAGGATCGCGGCGAGGTGGTCGACGTCGACCTCGTCGAGGATGCTCTCGGGCTTCTCGCGGAGCCGTGCCTGCAGCTCTGCGCGGAGCAGGTCGATGCGCCCGTGCAGGATGCGCCTCCGGTACGAGACCTCCTGCTCTTCCTTCGTCAGCTCGTCGATGAGCTGCTTGAGGTCGGCGTCGGTGAGCGAGCCGAGATCGGGAAACGGTTCCACGTGAGCCTTTCGTCCGCTGGCGGGCCGCACCCAGTCAAGCAGAAGGTGCTCGAAGGGTCAACCTCAGCTTGAGGCTCCGGCGGGAGCCGCCGCCCCCTCCTCCTGCATGATCGCCTCGACCATGCCGCGCAGCTCGGACTCGAGCTCCGCCGACGCGCCCTCGGTCCGGCCCTCGGCGTAGATGTGGACGAGCGGCTCGTCGGGATCGGGCAGGAGCTGAGCCCACCCCCGTTCGTCGAAGACCTTGATGCCGTCCAGCAGGTCAACGTCGCGGTCGCGCAGCCGCTCCGTCAGGACGCGCATGACCGTCCCCTTGAGCGACCACGGGCACGGCACCTGGCGGTGGACGAGCGTGCTCGCCGGCAGCTCGGCCACGAGCTCCGAGAGCGGCCGCTCGACGGGCGCGAGCAGCTCGAGCAGCTTGCAGAGGCTCGCCACGGCGTCGTAGGCCGGCAGGAACTCCGGGAAGACGTAGCCGCCCCCGACGGCGCCCGCGAAGATGACGTCGTCCTCGGCCGCGGCCTTCGTGAGCGCGGCGAGCGAAGCCGGCGTCCGGATCACCTCGAGGCCGCTGCCCTCCACGAGCTCGTCGACGTGGCTCGTGACCGTGATCGGGAACGCGAGCTTCCCGCGGCGTCCGTCGGAGCCCATCAGACGCAGGAAGAGCAGCAGCGTCTGCTCGACCGGGATCTCGTGGGCGTGCTCGTCGATCAGGAACAGCCGCTCGCCGGCCCGGTCGAAGACGACCCCGAGGTCGGCGCCGATCGCCGTCACCAGCCGCTTCGCCTGGCCGACCGCCTCGCGCAGGCCCGTGTGCTGCTCGCCGCCGTCGGCCGCGAACCCGTGGGCGCTGACCGCCTCCACGCCGAGCGGCCCGAGCACGAGCGGGAGCACGTACGAGGTGGCCGAGTAGCCGTAATCGACCACGATCCGGTAGCCACGGGCGCGGATCGCCTCCCGGTGGAGGCTCGAGAGCAGGTCCTGCGCGTAGCTCTCGCGCACGCGAGCCGGATACGTGACCGTGCCGACGGCGTTGTACGCGGCGCGCCGCAGCTCGAGCCGCGCGAAGTGCTTCTCGATCTCCTTCTGCAGCGACGCCGTCAGCTGGATGCCGGGCTGCTCGTAGAAGCGGATCTCGAGCATCTCAGGGTCGCTGTGGCTGACGCCGACGTGGAAGCCGGCGTCGTAGCTCTCCGTCTTCAGCAGGTGCCGGCTGACGGCCGCGGGCAGGACGCGCAGGTCGGCGACGTCGACGCCGGTCGAGTTGAGGCCGGAAATCATCGCCCGCTTGATCATCCGGCACGCCGCCGGCGACTCACGGCTCGCAACGACGCGGGCGCCGCGCTTCAGAGCCGTGCCGAGCGCCGCCGCCAGCCGGACCGCCGTCTCGGGCGTCAGGTCGACGTTGACGAGGCCCGCGACGCCGTCGACGCCGAAGAGGTTCGACGTCGCACGCGACTCCCAGATCAGGCTCTCGTGGATCTGAGCGCCGGTCTCGACCTCCTTGTACGGGTAGATCCGGACGCCCGGCAGCACCGCGCTCTGGGCGCCGAGCGTCACCTCGTCGCCGATCGCGGCGCCTTCGTGGACGTGCGCGTGGGCGCGGATGTCGCACGCCCGGCCGACGACGGCGCCCTCCACGCGCGCGCTGCGGCCGAGGTGCGTCGACGCGTCGATCACGGCCCGCTCCGTCCGCGCGCGCTCCAGGAGCGTCACGCTCGCGCCCAGCACCGAGTACGGCCCGACGGACGCATCCGGCGCGAGGCGGCAGTAGTTGCCGAGGTAGGCCGGCCCCTCGATCGCGTCGAGATCGTCGACCTCCACCCCCTCCCCCAGCCAGATGTTGCCGCGCAGCCGGATGCCGCCGATGTCGAGCTGCACGCGCTCGTCGAGCGCGTCGAAGTTCGCCTGCCGGAACTGGTCGAGGTTTCCGATGTCCTGCCAGTAGCCGTCGAACACGTGGCCGTAGAGCGGACGCCCCATCTCGAGCAGCAGCGGGAACAGCTCCTTCGAGAAGTCGTAGGGGCCGTCGGTCGGCACGTGCCGCAGCACCTCGGGCTCGAGCACGTAGATGCCGGTGTTGATCGTGTCGGAGAAGACCTGGCTCCAGGACGGCTTCTCGAGGAAGCGCTCGATGCGGCCATCCTCGTCGGTGACGACGATTCCGAACTCGAGCGGGTTCTCGACCGACTTCAGGCCGATCGTGACCGCCGCTCCCTTCTCCCTGTGGACGCGGATCATCTCGGTCAGGTCGACGTCGCAGAGCGCGTCGCCGGAGATGACGAGGAACGTCTCTTCGAGCCGCTCGCCGGCGAGCTGCACCGAGCCGGCGGTGCCGAGCGGCGACTCCTCGACCGAGTACTCGACGTTCATGCCGAGGGCCTCGCCGTTGCCGAAGTAGCTGCGGATCGCCTGCGGCATGAAGGCGACGGTCACGATCACGTCGTCGAGGCCGTGACGCCTGAGCAGCTCGAGGATGTGCTCCATGCAGGGCTTGCCGACGATCGGCACCATCGGCTTCGGCTGGTTCGACGTCAGCGGCCGCAGACGCGTGCCCTCGCCGCCGGCCATCACCACCGCCTTCACGCCCCCACCTCCCGCTTCGCCTTGCGCAGGTAGCCCGCGAGCGAAACGGCCGCGAGGCCGACGCCGGCCCAGAAGATCCAGAGCGGCCAGTCCGTCCCCTCGCTCGTGCACATCACGAAGGCGAGCGCAGCGTAGAGCAGCCACGTGGCCGCCTTGCCGGCGAGGTTGACGGAGAACTCGTAGCCGCGGCCCACGACGAGCTTGTACCCGGCGACGAGCGCTACGTCACGCAGCGGGATCGCGAGGGCGATCCACGGCAGGCGTCCCGCGTGCCAGAGCAGGATCACCGCCGCGTCGATCATCAACCGGTCGGCCAGCGGGTCGGCCACCTTGCCGAAGCTCGACTCGACACGCCAGCGGCGTGCGAGCCACCCGTCGACCTGGTCGGTGATCCCGGCGATGCCGAAGACGATCGCCGCCGGCCAGCTGTGGCCGCCGTCGGAGCTGAGGATCAGCGCGACGAAGATCGGGATCAGGATGAGCCGCGCCAGCGTGAGCGCGTTCGGGATCTGCGCCAGCGGCGCCGGAACCGCACGTGTCGCCACGGTGGAAGGATACGGCCGTGGCCGAGACCCTCCCGCTGCCGGGCTTCGTCAACGCCCATTCGCACGCGTTCCAGCGCGCCTTGCGCGGGCGCACGGAGGGCGACGACTTCTGGGGGTGGCGCGACGCGATGCTCGCGCTCGCGGAGCGCCTGAGCGTCGAGCAGGTGCGCGCGG
>DATIER010000153.1:0-13215 GCA_035455605.1 Gaiellaceae bacterium | reverse complement strand
GCCGCCGCGACCGGATCGACACTCGCGCTCGAATCCGGCTCGGCGCACGTGAAGGCGTCGATTACAGAGACGTCGATCGACGGCGCGCGTCTCGGCCACAACGCATCCTGGTACAGGCGTCTCCTCGGGCCCGCTCAAGCGTCAACGGTGTCCGGCCCCGACTACCCGTCGCTTCACTTCCAGCAGCCGCAGGTCGCCGTCTACTTTCCCGGTCACCGCTCGCACAAGCCGGCACACATCATGACGACTTGGAACCGAAGCTTCCGGACCGCAGCGGGAATCGGGCCCTGCTCGACACTAGCCGCAATGAGAAGGGTTTACGGCAGCCGGGTGGCGCCGGCCTGGGCCGGAACGCACGGAAAGCAAGTCTTCTCCTGGACGCTTGGAGAGAACATCTTGTTCGTGACCGGGGACCAGCGAACGATCTCGGCCGTCGTCCTCTTTCGAGGCGTGGCGCACGAGGATCACAACAGCAGTCCGCAGACCTGGGCGAACTACGTCGGCCTCAACGAGTCTGCCTGCAAGTAGTCCAGCGTCCACGTGAAGCGCGTCAAGTCGTCGCGTGGCGCGAGTAGCCCCGGGCGCGGCCCTCGGTGAACCAGGACGACGCAAACACCGGCCCCGAGCAGGGCTCGCCTCGTCTCGCCGACTCCCGACCGTTGCCAGCTCTCGCTTACGCCTGCGACTACGGCCCTGGCGCCGACGATCGCCCGCACGAGCCCGGCAGAAGAGGGGTCCGCCAGCAGCGGTCGCGTTTCGACGCCTGCGACCCGTTGGGCGGCAAGTCCTGCGTGCGCCAGAAGGCGGCTGGCGTCACGACGTCCGGTACCGGAGTCTGCTCGCGTCCCGACGAGCGTGAGCGGCATGCCCGAGGCTGCTGCAAGCAACGCACCGAGCTCGAGCGCAGCCCAATCGTGCTCCCCACCGCCGAACTGCACGAACAGATCCCCATCGACACCAGGCTCACCGACGACGACCCCGACGTCGGCGGGCGAGCGTTCGAAGAGCGCTCTCAGGTCGGATGGAACGCGGTCGCCTTCGATTCCCGGCGGCGCGTCGACGAGAACGAGGTGGACGTCATGGGAGTCCGCAAGACGTGCCGAGTCCTCCGGCGGCTCCGTGCTCGTGAAGACGGCCACACGCACGGATCTGCCGAGCAAGCCGCAGCGAGCATTCGTGGTCGCGGCAGCAGCGCCGAGCTCATTCTCCGTCTCGACGAGACGCGCAACGATCAGCTCCTGCGACGCGGTAAGTGGCTCCGCAAGCGGGAGCAGGCGGCCCAGCGCCGCGTCGTCGGAGGCCGACACCAGGACGGCTCTCGTCAAATCGGGCGATCGACCGGGCGTGGCCGGGAGCTCGAGCGTCGGATCCTGCCTGAGAATCGCGAGCTCGAGCTCCCGCAGCGTGCTACTCGGCTCGAGGCCGAAGCTCTCGACCAGCTCGGAGCGCACCTGCCGGAAGACCTCGAGCGCCTCCGACTGCCGGCCGGCCCGGTACAGCGCGAGAATCTGCAGACGGCGAAGCGACTCGCGCAGCGGGTTCTCGGCCACCAGTTGCTCGAGCGACCCGATGACCTCGCCGTGCCGGCCGAGCGCGAGCTCCGCTTCGAGCAACCTCTCGTGCGCAGCCAGCCGCAGCTCTTCCAGCCGTCGGATCTGCGGCGCCGCGGCCGGGTTGTCCGCCAGTTCAACAAGCGGCGCACCGCGCCAAAGCGCCAGCGCGTCCCGGAACATCCCGGCGGCACGGTCGGCGTCGCCACGCGCAAGCCTGTCCGATGCATCAACGCACGCCCGCTCGAAACGCGTCAGGTCGAGCTCCTGTGGCCCGACGCGCATCATGTAGCCCGACCCCTGCGTTTCGATGGCCTCTGCACCGAGCGCCTTCCTCAGTTCCGACACGTGCCGGTGCACCTGCGTCACGGCAGTCACGGGTGGCCGCCCCGCGTAGAGCGAATCGGCGAGCCGTTCGATCGAGACGACACTGTTCGCGTTCAGCAGAAGCAAGGCGAGCGTCGCGCGCTGCCGGGGGGCGCCCAGGCGCACCGCACCGTCCTCGCCCGAAGCCTCGACCGGCCCGAGGATCCCGTAGCGCAGCACAGCGGAGACGGTAGTCGCTCGGTAGCCGAGCGGTAGCCCGGCGGACGACGATCGGTGGCCGGTCACGAATCGGCCCGGAAACGACAGGGCCATCCGAAAGGAGGCAGAGATGACGAAGCAGGTGTTTGTCGTTCTCGCATGCTGCGCGGCGTTCCTGGCCGCTGGCTTGCAGAGAGCGGCGGCCGGCTCCGATGGCACCACCGTCTGCGACCAGGTCACGCAAGCGTTCAGCGGCACGACGACCAACCTGATCGTGCCGCAGGGCGGCTACTGCGCGATCGACAACGCGACGATCACGCAGAACCTCGTCGTGCAGAACGGCGCGGGAGCGGATGTCTCGAATTCCTCGATCGGCTACGACGAGACCCTGGGCAACGACTCAGGCGGCACGCTCTCCCACTCGACGGTCGGCCACGACGTCAAGGTCGGCTTCAACGGTTTCATGGGAGCAGGACCCGCCAGCATCGGGCATGACCTGATCGCAACGCACGCGGGCAGCATCCAAATCGGCGGCACAGGGCCGCCTCCAGATGTCGGCCGCGTGACCGTCGGCCACGACTTCGTCGTCAACGGCTCACCCGGTCCTCCGGATCCCGGCGCCTTCGTCTTCGACGGGATCTGCAACCTGAGCGTCGGCAACGACCTGCTGATGACCAACCGCTGGGTCACGCTGGGCTTCTCGATCGGCGACTCGACGCCGCCCTTCTCCGCTTGCAGCAGCAGCGCCGACCAGCCGGTCAGCGTCGGCCACGACCTCGTAGTCACAAACGACAAGGCGCTGTCCGGGTTCTTCGGGCCGTCTTCGCTTGACGTGGGTGACATCCACGTGGGCAACGACGCGACGTTCTCGAACAACAGCGCCGTGCCCGGCGGCTACCTGGAGTTCAACGACAACACGATCGCCCACGACGCGACGTGCACGAGGAACACACCCTCGATCACTGGTGACCCGGGAGACGGACCGAACCAGGTCGGCGGCACGAACAACGGCTGTCCTTAGCGGGCCGGCCGCGCGTCCGACGATCCAGGCTGCACCCGACGGGACAGACTGCGGTGTACCGCCGGCAACGCGACCAAGGGGGCGGCTGGTCTGAACGGCCGCCCCCTTCTGGCAAGCGGAGGGCGCGCCGGTCGCGCGGCGGTCGGCGGGCGCATCGAGCAGTCCCGTGTGCTGCAAGCTCGCGACGGGGCGCCGGCGCCCCGTCGCGATTGTTCAAGCCGATTCGGCTCAGGAAGCGGAGGGGGAGGGATTTGAACCCTCGCGGGACGAAACCGCCCCGAACGGTTTTCGAGACCGCCGCATTCGACCGCTCTGCCACCCCTCCGGGGACGGCATAGGGTAGCGGGCGCAGGCCTCGGCTATCCTTTCCCGCTCGCGGAGAAGTGGCCGAGTGGCTGAAGGCGGCGCCCTGCTAAGGCGTTAGGTGGGGAGAATCCCTGCCTCGAGGGTTCGAATCCCTCCTTCTCCGCCTCGTCCTGCCGCGACGGCCGCGGCGGTTCTCGCCGTGGCCGTCCTGGCGGCGTGGTAGACGTTCTCCTTCTTGGCGAGGAAGACGGGGACGCTCCGCGCGGCGACGCTCGGACTCGGGCTGGCGGCGCTGGCGGGGTGCGGCTACTCGGCGCCCGAACGCGCCTCCGCCCCGGACGCTTCGGGCATCCACAAGATCAAGCACGTGATCGTGGTCATGCAGGAGAACCGCTCCTTCGACCACTACTTCGGCACGTTTCCGGGGGCGGACGGCATCCCCCGGCGCAACGGCGTGTTCACCGTCTGCGTGCCGGACCCCGCGAAGAACGTCTGCGCGTTGCCGTACCACGATCCCTCGAACCGCAGCGTCGGCGGCCCGCACGAGCACAAGGACGCGCTCAAGGACGTCGCCGGCGGCCGGATGACCGGCTTCATCAACCAGGCGCGGCGCGGGCTGAGAGGCGGCTGCAGCTCGCACCCCCGAGCGCAGCAGTGCCTGCGGCGCCTGCCGCCCGACGTGATGGGCTACAAGGACGCGCGCGAGATCCCGAACTACTGGGCGTACGCGAAGCACTTCGTCCTCCAGGACCACATGTTCCAGCCGGACGCGTCCTGGAGCCTGCCCGACCACCTGTTCATGGTCTCGGAGTGGTCGGCGCGCTGCTCGCGCCGCGGCGATCCGATGAGCTGCCACAACGCGATCGAGAACCCGCTCGCGCCGCCGCACTCGCCGCAGAACCCGACGAGCCGCGTGCCCGACTACGCGTGGACCGACCTCACCTACCTGCTGCACAAGTACCGGGTCTCCTGGCGCTACTACGTCTTCACGGGCGCGCAGCCCGACTGCCAGGAGGACGAGATGATCTGCGGCCGGGTGCCGCAGAACGCGAAGACGCCCGGCATCTGGAACCCGCTGCCGTGGTTCTCGACCGTCCGGCGGAACAAGCAGCTGCGGAACATCGTCTCGACCAAGTACTTCTTCCGCGACGCGCGCCGCGGGACGCTGCCGGCCGTCTCGTGGGTGATCCCGGCGCAGGCGGTGAGCGACCACCCGCCCGCGCTGATCACGAACGGCCAGGCCTACGTCACGAGCGTCGTCAACGCGGTGATGCGCAGCAAGGACTGGAGCTCGAGCGCGATCTTCGTCGCCTGGGACGACTGGGGTGGCTTCTACGACCATGTGGCGCCGCCGAAGGTCGACCAGAACGGCTACGGCCTGCGCGTGCCGGCGTTCATGATCTCGCCGTACGCGAAGCGCGGCTTCATCGACCACCAGGTGCTGAGCTTCGACGCGTTCGCGAAGTTCATCGAGGACGACTTCCTCGGCGGCCGGCGACTCGACCCGAAGACGGACGGCCGGCCCGACCGGCGGCCGTCGGTGCGCGAGAACGCCGCGGAGCTCGGCGACCTGGCGAAGGAGTTCGACTTCACGCAGCAGCCGCGGCGGCCGCTGATCCTGCCGCTGCACCCGCCGTTCAGGTAGCTCAGAAGACGGCCTTGCCTGCCGCGTCGAGCTGACGCCGCGCGGCGAGGATGTCCGCCTTGGCGCCGAGGAAGTCCTTCTGGAAGTCCGTCAGCTCGTGCGGGATCGCGAGCCCCTCACCGGGCTGCGGGACGCCGTCGAGGACCATCTCCTCGTGCCAGCGCGCGGCGTCGTCCAGCAGCGACTGGTAGGCCGCCCGCTTGATCACCCGCGGCTTCGACAGGGTCAGGAGCTCGCCGAGATGGCTGGCGGCCTTCACCCGGGCGCCCATGTTCGGGATCGAGCCGTTCGCCTTCGCCGCGAAGCGTTTGAGGATCGTCTTGATGATCGACGTGTGGTCGAAGACGGCCTTGCCGACCGAGCCCGCGGCGACGTAGGGCGAGATCACGAGCGCCGGCACCCGCGGCCCGTAGCGCCGCATCGCGGGCCGGTCATCCGCCGCCGGGGGCGGCTGGACGTGATCGAAGAAGCCGCCGTGCTCGTCGTAGGTGATCACGAGCAGCGTCTTCTTCCAGGCCGGCCCCTGCAAAACGGCGTCGACGAGCTGCAGGACGAGCTTCTGGCCGGCGCGGAGGTCGGACGGCGGATGGTCGTCGTTCGAGCCCGCCGGCCCGAAGGTGAGGTCGTAGAAGTTGGGGTCGATCCAGGAGACGGCCGGCAGGTCGCCCTTCGCGGCGCGCTCGAGGAAGCTGCGGTGCCCGAAGACGTCGCGCCGGTCGAAGAACGCCGGTGCGCTCTCGACGTTCAGCCCGACCTCGGGGTCGAGCAGCCAGATCGTCGGCACGTAGTCGTGGGAGTACCAGCGCCACTGGTCGTCCTTCAGGTGGCGGACGAACGACGGGACGTTGTACGGGCGGCTCGGCTTGATGTTGTCGCGCAGGCCGTTCGAGGTGCCGGCGGCCGCGTAGCAGCGGTTCGGCATCGTCGCCCCGGGGACGGAGCAGAACCAGTGGTCGCAGACGCAGAACTCGCGCGCGAGGAAGTCGTAGACGGGCAGCTGCTCCGCCGTGTGGTAGGCCATCACGACGCCCGGGTTCGCACCGCCGCCCTTGCGCGTCTTCATGAAGTTGGAGACGAAGCCCCCGCTCTCGTGCGCCAGTTGCTCGTCGACGCACCAGCCCGAGTGGCACGGATCCTGCGCCTTCGTCATCGTCGTGCGGCTCGCCGGATGGACGTGGAACGCCTCGCCGCGGTACTCGTTCTTCATCGCGAGCGTCGGCCCCTCGACGTCGTCGCGGCCCTGCTCGATCGTCAGGAAGCCGAGCATGTGGTCGAACGACCGGTTCTCCATCATCAGCACGACCACGTGGTCGATCTTCTTCAGGTTGTCGTCGGCCGCCGTCATGCGCCTGCCCCCTTCGTCCGACTGAGCGGCCGACGCTAACGGGCGCCGCGGCGCGGCGTCAACCGCGTCAGGAGAGGGTCAGCTTGACGTCCATCCCGGCCTGCTTGTGGCCGGGGACCGAGCAGTAGACGTCGTACGTGCCGGGCTTGAGGTCGACCTTCAGCGTCGCCGACTTGCCGGGGTCGAGCAGCGGCGTCTTCGCGTTCACGCCGTTGCCGCTGACGACGAAGTCGTGCGCGATCTTGCCGTCGTTCTTGACGTCGAACTCGTACGAGCCGGCCGACGTCGGCGTCTGCGCGAACGTGATCTTGAACTCGGTCTCGCTGACGGCGACCTTCTGCGCCTGCGCAGCCTGGGTCGTCGTCGCCTGCGTCGTCGTGGTCGTCGTGGTCGTCTGGGTCGTCGTGGTCGCCTGCGTCGTCGTGTGGCCCTCGGCCGTCGCCGCCTCGCTCTCCTTCCCGAACGTCACGACCGCCGCCATCATCCCCACGAAGAGCAGCAGGCACGCGACCAGGAAGACGCCGAGCCCGCGTCCGGGGAACTGCGGCCGGTAGCGAGGCACCAGCATCGAGACGATCAGCGAGAAGCCGACGAAGATGAAGACGGCCACCGCCAGCCCGGCCTTGTGACCCGTCGAGAGCCCCAGGAGCAGCACGGCGGGAACGTACCCTAGATCGAGGCGGCGTCGCCCGGCCGAGGCTCGTCGAGCCCCGTCTCCGGCGGCCCGGGCGGCTCGGGCGAGAGCGTCCGGAGGTACAGATGGTGGTAGGCGAGGGCCGCGATGCCGCCCCCGATCAGCGGGCCGACCCAGTAGATCCAGGCGTCTCTCCAGAAGTTCTGGACGAGCTCTGGCCCGAACGCCCGCGCCGGGTTCATCGCCGCGCCCGTGTACGGGCCGCCGAGGTAGATGTCGAGCGTGATCGTCAGCCCGATCGCGAGCCCGGAGATGGTCGCGAAGGCGCCGCGCGGGTCGGCGGCCGTCGCGAACACGACCCAGACGAGGAAGAAGGTCAGGATCAGCTCGAGCACCATGCCGGCGCCGGCGGAGATGCCGTTGCCGACCGCGGGCGCGCCGAGGTTGACGGCGTCCGTCTGCGACTGTGGCAGCAGCCAGGCGAGCAGGAGCGCTGCGATCACGGCCCCGGCGAGCTGGAAGAACCAGTAGGCCGCCGCCAGCCGGGCCTCGATGCGGCGGGTGACGACGAAGCCGAAGGTGACGGCCGGGTTGAAGTGGCCGCCCGAGATGTGGCCGAGGGCCGACGCCATCACGCCGATCGCGAGACCGTGCGCGAGGCCGATCGCGGTGAGGTTCGTTCCCTGCGTGGCGACGATCGAGCCGGCGCCGACGAAGATCAGCGTGAACGTCCCGACGAACTCCGCAGCTCCGCGCTTGAGGAGGTCGGCCTGCGCCACGGCGCGAAACCCTAGAACGGGGGGCGGACGGCGCCCGTTCGAGGGATGGCCAGGGCCGGCGGGGACGCCGAAGCAAGCACCTGGCTTCTTGTCACTGCGGACGAAAGGCAAGCCATGACTGCGGACATCCTCAAGCGCAAGATCCGGAACTTCCCGGCTGCGAACCTGAGCGTGCGCATCGCCACCGCGTAACGCACGTCGTCTGATCGGGCCCGCCGCCTGCCGGGCCTGCGCTCGACCGGCTCGTCAGCAGCCGGCGAGCTGCGAGGCCCGCAGCTCGACGTTCTTCACGTAGCGCA
Organism: Gaiellaceae bacterium; assembly: GCA_035455605.1. GTDB lineage: Bacteria > Actinomycetota > Thermoleophilia > Gaiellales > Gaiellaceae > AC-32. The sequence goes on along the minus strand of DATIER010000153.1, from coordinate 5,111 downwards.
GCGTCGCGAGCGTCGGCGCTCCGCCCGACCGCTCCACCGCGCTCGGACCGGCGTTGTAGGCGGCCAGCGCAAGCTCGAGCGAGCCGAAGCGGGCGAGCAGCTGCCGTAGGTAGCGCGCGCCGGCGAGGACGTTGGCCGCAGGGTCGCTCGCGTCGAGCCGAAGCGCGTGCGCGGTCGCCGGCATCAGCTGCAGCAGCCCGCCGGCGCCGGCGCCGGAGCGCGCGAGCGGGTCCATGTGCGACTCCTCGTACGCCGTGGCCACGAGCAGCGAGGCCGCAACTCCCGTCCTCGCCGACGCCGTGGCGAACGCCGCGCGGAACGCGGCCGGCACCGGGCAGTCGGGCCCGAGCGTGGGAACGGGCGCGGCGGCGACGTGCGCCGGCGCCTCGGCCGTCGAGCTCTCGACGCGCGTCGACTGCGCGAGGCAGGCGAGCAGGACGAGCGCGAGCACGACGGCACGGACGCTGCGCCACGCGGCCGGGCTCCGCTTGCGCGGACGCCGTCGCCGGGCCGCGGCCCGCCTGCGCGAGCGGGCGAACTGCAGCTCCAGCTCGCGGAGTTCCTGCCGGCTCGTCGAGGTCACGGGAGCCGGTCCTTCCCGCGGCTGAAGCCGGCAAACGGCGCCGCCTACCAAGCCTTAACCCAATCGTTGAGCAGCCCTGGCTCCCGCCTGGACGGGGGTTGAAGGCCTCCTCCGTACTGTCGGGCGAAGTCGTTCACGACCACCAAGGAGGAGGTTCCGAGATGAAGCGCATCACCACCCTGTTCGCGGCGGCCGCGCTCGCGCTGGCCGTCTCGGTCCCGGCCGTGCTCGCGAAGGGCGGCGACGGGACGCGGATCGTGCTGAAGCCGGCGAAGGCGTTCCCGGCTGCGAAGGGCTCCGCGAAGCTCCAGACCAAGGCCGGCGAGCGCCAGCTCGAGGTCGAGGTCGAGCACGTGCGCCGGCTCGCCGGCACGCGCGTCACGTTCGTCGTCGGCGGCAAGAAGCTCGGCACGGCGAAGGTCAACGCCCTCGGCTCCGCGCAGATCGAGCGGCGCAACGCGGCCGTCCCGGCCGTCCGCGCCGGCACCGCCGTCAGCGTCAGGACCGCCGGCGGCGCCCAGATCGTCAGGGGCTCGTTCTAGGCGGTAGCTTCCCCGCGTGCCGCTCCACCTCGGCCTGATCCTGCCCAACTACGGCGACGGCCTCGAGGCGGAGCGGCTCGCGGCGTGCGCGATCGCGGCCGAGGAGTCCGGCTTCGACTCCGGCTGGGTGACCGACCACCTGGTCGTCCCCGACGAGCACGCGCCCGTCTACGGCACGATCGCCGAGGCGCTCGTCTCGCTCGGCTTCCTCGCCGGGCGGACGCAGCGGCTCCGGCTCGGCGTCTCGGCGCTGATCGTTCCCGCCCGCAACCCGCTGATCGCCCTGAAGCAGCTGACGACGCTCGACTTCCTCTCCGGCGGGCGTGTCGTGACGGCGGTCGCAGCGGGCTGGCTGGAGGGCGAGTTCCGCACGCTCGGAGCGCCGTTCGAGCGGCGCGGGAAGCTGCTCGACGAGTGGCTCGAGCTGGCGCAGGCGGCGTTCGAGCAGCTGCCGGGCCCGGTGCAGTGGCAGGGCGAGCTGCTCTCGCTCGACGGCTGGCTCGCGCCGGCGCTCGTGCGCAGGCCCGAGCTCTGGGTCGCCGGCGTCTCCCGCGCGAGCGTCCGGCGCGCGGCGAAGACCGGCGTCTGGCATCCGGTCGCCCTCGGCCCGGAGGAGCTGCGGCGGCTCGGGGAAGGCTTCCGCGGCCGGACGATCCTGCGCGTCAGCGCCTACTTCGCCGACGAGCCGAGGCGCGGCGCGGACGAGCGCGGCCGGCACGCCGTCGAGGGGCCGCCGGAGTGGCTCGCTGAGCGCCTCCGCGAGTACCTCGCCGCCGGCTGCGACGGCTTCGTCGTCAACCTCGGCCACGACGCGCCCGACCTGGAGGACCGCACGCGCCGCTTCGGCGAGGAGGTCGCGCCGCTGCTGTGATTCGATAGCCGCGATGGCGTTCGACGCGACGGCCTACAAGGAGACGACCCGGCAGCAGTGGCAGGAGACGGCCGACGCCTGGCACCGCTGGGGACCGACGCTCGAGGCGTGGCTCGGCGAGGCGACCGAGCTGATGCTCGACCTCGCGCGGATCGAGCCTGGATCACGGGTGCTCGACGTCGCCGCCGGCGCCGGCGGCCAGACGCTCGCGGCCGCGCGGCGCGCAGGGCCGGCCGGAGCCGTCCTCGCGACCGACATCTCCTCGAGGATCCTCGAGCTCGCAGAGGAAGAAGCCCGTGCCGCGGGCCTCGCCAACGTCGCGACGCGCACGATGGACGGCGAGCATCTCGACGTCGCCGACGGCTCGTTCGACGCCGTGATCTCGCGCGTCGGCCTGATCTACTTCCCCGACCGGGAGCGCGCGCTCGGCGAGATCCGTCGCGCGCTGCGCGGTGGCGGGCGCGTCTCGGCGATCGTCTACTCGACCGCGGAGCGCAACGGCTTCTTCTCGGTCCCGCTCGACATCGTCCGCCGCGCCGCCGGCCTCCCGGCTCCCGCTCCGGGGCTGCCGGGCCCGTTCAGCCTGGGCCAGCCGGGCGCGCTGGAGCAGGAGCTCGAGGCAGCCGGCTTCGAGCACGCGGAGGTGCATGCGCTCGAGGCGCCGCTGCGGTTCCTGTCGGCCGCGGACTGCGTTCGTTTCGAGCGGGAATCGTTCGGCGCGCTGCACGCGCTGCTCGCGGGCCTCGACGACGAGGCGCGCGACGGCGCCTGGGCGGAGATCGAGCGCGGGCTGCGGCGGTTCGAGGGCCCGGACGGCTTCGTCGCCCCCTGCGAGCTGCTGGTCGGAGCGGCGACGCGGCCGGAGTAGGGTCGCCGCGTGTCGATCCTCGACGCGATCGGGAACACGCCGCTCGTCAGGCTCGAGCGCTGCGCCCCGCCGAACGGCGCCGAGCTCTGGCTGAAGCTCGAGAACGCGAACCCGACCGGCTCGGTCAAGGACCGGATGGCGCTCGCGATGATCGAGGGTGCCGAGCAGGACGGGCTCATCTCGCCCGGCGACACGGTCGTCGAGTACACCGGCGGCTCGACCGGCCCGGCGCTCGCGCTCGTCTGCCGCGCCAAGGGCTACCGGCCGCTGATCGTGATCGCCGACTGCTTCACCGAGGAGCGGCTGCAGCTGATGCGCGCGCTGGGCGCGGAGCTCGACGTGATCCCGTCGGTCGAGGGGCCGCCGAAGGTGACCCCGCAGGACATCCGCAACATGGTCGACCGCGCGGCCGAGCTCGCCGCCCGGCCCGGCCACTACGCGACCGACCAGTTCACCAACCCGTACATCGCGCCCGGCCACCGCGAGCGGCTCGCCCGCGAGATCTGGGAGCAGACCGGCGGACGCGTGACCGCCTTCTGCCACGGGCTCGGCACCGCGGGCACCGTCAACGGCGTCTCCGACGCGCTGCGCCCGCGAGGCGTGTTCGTCCAGGCGCACGAGCCGGCCTCCTCCGCCGCGATCGGCGGCGGCGAGCCGGGGCCGTTCCTGATCCAGGGCTGGAGCGGCGTCGTGATGCCGCACTGGGACCCGTCGAAGGTCGACCACGTGGAGCCGATCGGCGACGACGAGGCGGTCGAGATGACGCTGCGCCTCTCGCGCGAGGAGGGGATCTTCGCCGGCATCTCGAGCGGCGCGAACGTCGTCGGCGCGCACCGGCTGGCCGAGCGTCTCGGGCCGGACGCGGTGATCGTCACGCTCGCCGCCGACACCGGCTTCAAGTACCTGAGCGTCAGCCCGTACGCGGCAGGGTCGTGACGGCGCGCCGGCGGGCGCGGCGCCTCAGCGTCGCCTGCGCCGACCGCGGCCGGTCGTCCTTCTTCGGCCGCACGCGCTCCCACGCGCCGTCGGGCTGCAGCTCCCACGCGGCGGCGGTGTCGGCGAGCAGGGCGCTGAAGGTCGAGCTCAGCTCGGTGCGGAGGGACGCGTCCTCGAGCGGGACGAGCTCCTCGACGCGATGGTCGAGGTTGCGCGGCATCAGGTCGGCGCTGCCGATCAGCACGGTGGTGGCGCCGTTGGCCTCGAAGGCGTAGATGCGGCTGTGCTCGAGGAAACGGCCGAAGATCGAGCGGACCCGGATCCCCTCCGAGAGGCCGGGGACGCCCGGTCGGAGCATGCAGATCGCCCGGGCGCAGATCTCGATCGGCACCCCGGCCTGGGCGGCCGCGTAGAGCTCGTCGATCACGACGGGGTCGACGAGCTGGTTCAGCTTCAGCCGGATCCGGGTGCGCTCGCCGGCGGCGGCGGCACGGGAGACGCGGCGGATCTCGTCGATCAGGCGCGCCCGCATCGAGAACGGGGCGACCAGCAGCTTGCGGAACCGCTGCGGCCGGCCGAAGCCGGTGAGGTGGTTGAAAAGGTCGGCGACGTCCGCCGCGATGTCCTCGTCCGCGGTGAAGAGGCCGACGTCCTCGTACAGGCGCGCCGTGGCCGCGTTGTAGTTGCCGGAGCCGATGTGCACGTAGCGGCGCAGCGTGTTCCCCTCACGCCGCACGACGAGGGCCATCTTCGCGTGGATCTTCAGGTCCGAGAACCCGTGCACGACGTGGACGCCCGCCTGCTCCATGGCGCGCGACCACTCGATGTTGCGCCGCTCGTCGAAACGGGCCTTCAGCTCGACGAGGCAGACCGACTGCTTGCCCTGCTCGGCGCAGTCGATCAGCGCGCCGATCAGCGTCGAGTCGTCGCTCGTCCGGTAGACGGTGGTCTTGATCGCGATCACGTCCGGGTCCTCGGCGGCCGCCTGCGCGAACGCCTCGAAGCTCGAGCGGAACGACTCGTACGGCTGGTGCACGAGGACGTCGCCCTTCTGCAGCTCGTCGAAGAAGGCGCCACCGCCCGGCAGGCGGGCGAGGCGCGGCTGCGTGACGGGCACCCACGGTTCGTCCTTCAGCTCGGGGCGGTCGAGCGCCGCGATCTGGCTCAGGTCGGCGAGGTCGAGCTGGCCCTCGATCTCGTACACCTGCTCGGGCGCGGCACCCAGTCCGCCCGTCAGGCGGTCGAGCATGCGCCGTGACGCCGACGCAGAGACCTCGAGCCGGACGACGTCGCCGAAACGCCGGCGCTGCA
>DATIER010000152.1:0-13480 GCA_035455605.1 Gaiellaceae bacterium | reverse complement strand
GTCGCGGAGTCCGGCCCCGTGTAGTTGATCGAGGTGCACGAGGCGGGGTCGATCCCCGAGGTGGCGTCGTTGCCGCTCCAGCTGATCCCGACCGCGCCGTTGAACCAGCCGTTGTGGTCGGGCGCGCGGGACGCAGTCGCGGACAGGCCGGTCGGGGCGGTCGCGTCGACCTTCAGCAGCTTCGTCGTGACGGTCGTCGTGCCGCCGTCGCCCGTGGCCGTGCAGGTCAGCGTCGTCCCGGTGTTGGGATCGTTGATCTGATTAGCGGGCTCGCAGCCGGTGGTGGAGGTGATCGACCCGGTGACCGACCAGTGCACGACGATGTACTTCGCGGTGCTCCCGCTGCCGACGTACCAGCCGTTGTTCCCGAGGTTGCCGTCGATCGTGTAGGCGACCGTCGGCGGGTCGACCTGGGGCACGAACCCGGCGCGGGCGTGTCCGGGCAGCATCAAGGCCGCGGCGAGCCCGAGCGCGGCGCACCACGACGCGCGCTGCACCAGCGATCTCGGCGGCGAAGAGACCACGCGATGCTCCCCTGACGACTCTCCCGGCCGAGCGTACTCCGATGCCGCGCTCGCTGCAACGGGCACAAGCTCGGTATGCGTCGAGACTACTGTCCGGTATCTCACCGGGCTACCGAAAGGTATCCTGCGGGACGACGTGATCACGGACGTGAACCCGTTCGTCTACTCGCGCCCGATCGAGCCCGAGCAGATCGTCGACCGCGACGACGAGACCCGGGCGCTGCTCAAGCACGCCGTCGGCGGCCACTACGTCCGCCTCTACGCGCCGCGCAAGTACGGCAAGACGAGCCTGCTGCGCCGCGCCCTGGCCGACGGCGAGCGGCAGGAGGGCCTGATCCCCGTGCTGGTCGACCTCTACGGCGTCGTCTCGCTCGCCGACGTCGCCGTCCGGTTCGAGCGCGCGTACGCGAAGGAGCTGCGCGGCGCGATCCGCTCGCGCGTGGAGGAGTTCCTGCAGAAGACCGGCCTCGGCCTCTCGCTCGGCGCGTTCGGGATCAGCGCGCGGCTGCAGCTCGAGCCGAAGACCGACCCGCTGCCGGCGCTGCACGCGCTGCTCGACCTGCCGCTGCGGCTCGAGGAGTCCGGCGGGTTCCGCGCCTACATCGCGCTGGACGAGTTCCAGGACGTGCGCAAGGTGCCGGAGCTGGACGGCATCCTGCGCAGCCACATCCAGTTCCAGGGCGAGGTCGCCTCGTACGTCTTCGCCGGCTCGGAGCCCGGGCTGATGAAGCAGCTGTTCGAGCACAAGGAGGCGCCGCTGTACGGCTCGGCCGTGCCGCTGCGGCTCGGGCGGCTGCGCGACGACGACCTCGCCGTCTACGTCGCCGAACGCTTCCGCGAGTCGAAGCGCAACGCCGGCGAGGCGCTCAACCCGCTGCTCGCCTCCGCGAAGGGGCATCCGCAGCGGGCGATGCTGCTCGCGCACCGGCTCTGGGAAGAGGTCGAGCCGAAGGCCACCGCGACGCTCGACGACTGGGAGCGCGCCCACGTTGCGGCCCTGGACGAGCTGCAGCCGGAGTTCGAGGCGCAGTGGCGCGGGCTCGACACCTCCGAGCAGAAGACGCTGCGGGCGATCATCGCCGGCGACGGCTCGCCCTATCGCTCGGCGGTGCTCGACCGGCTGGCGCTCAGCAAGCCGAGCGCGCAGAAGGCGCTCCAGCGGCTGCGCTCGCGCGCGGAGCTCGAGGCCGACGGCCGCAAGCAGGCGATCGTCGACCCGCTCTTCGCGGAGTGGATCGCCGCGCTGGCCTAGCCGGCGAGCGTGCGCTCGAGCCCGTCGACGCCGGCCAGCTCGACCGCCTCGTTGCCCTCGACGCGGCCGTAGTGCGCGAGCGTTGCGCACAGCTGGAGCGCCAGCACGCGCGCCCGGACGAGCTGCGCGTCCGTCACGCGCCCGTACGCGTCGAGGAATGCCGCGCGCTGCTCCGGCTCGACGAAGCTCCAGAGGAGGGGCAGGTCGATCGCCGGATCCGCGAGGCAGACGTCGCCCCAGTCGATCACGCCGCTCGCACGCCCGCCGTCGACGAGCAGGTGCCGGAAGTGGAGGTCGCCGTGCGTGATGGCCGGCGCCTCCGGCGGCGGCACGCTCTCCGCGCTCGCCAGCAGCCGCTCGGCCTGCGCCGGCGCGCGCCAGACGCCGAGCCACTCCAGTTGGCTGAGCTCCTCGCGCGCCAGCAGCGTGCGCTTCGCCATGTCCTCGCGGCCGTTCGGATCGCGAGGCAGCCGCTCGTCGGGCTCGACGGCGTGCAGCGCCCGCAGGAACCGTGCGAGGTCGAGCGCGACCTGGAGCCGGCCGTCCGCGTCGAGCGGAGTCGAGCCGGCCTCCTCGCCCGGCAGCAGCTCTGCGCCGAAGAAGGGCCACGCGTAGTCCTGCTCCCGCTCCGGCCGGCCCACGAAGACCGGCGACGGGACGGGCAGCGGCAGCCGCGGCGCGAGCCCGGGCAGGGCCGCCAGCTCCCGCTCGATGCCCGGGACGGCCACCTCGCGGTGCGGGATCCGGAAGGCGTACCGCTCGGCGACGACCCAGACGCTGTTGTCCCAGCCTTCGGCGAGCTTTCGCAGCGGTGCGCCGTCGAGCGCCGGGAACTGCGCGAGCAGCGCGCGGACGAGCGGCTCCTCGACCGCGAGGTCCGGAGTCCAGACCGGGCGGCGGTTCGGTGTCGGGACGCTGACGGTGTCGTCTCGCTTCGGCGGGGCGGAAACCGGCAGGCGAGTCTGTCAGACCGGCGCCCTCGCTGGATCCCGAGCGTGCCGGAATAGACTCGGCCGCGGATGAAGCCGCTGATCGGGATCACGACGTACGTCACGGCCGCGACGCACGGCGACTGGGAGGAGGAGTCGGCGCTCGTGCCGGTCGACTACGTCCGAGCGGTCGAGCACGCAGGCGGACGGCCGCTGCTCGTGCCGCCGAGCACCGACGGCGTCGACGAGACCCTGGACGCCCTCGACGGGATCATCTTCTCCGGCGGCGGCGACCTCGACCCGTCGCTCTACGGGCAGGACCGCCATCCGCAGACGGCCGGCATCCACGAGGAGCGCGACCGCGGCGAGCTGGCGCTGCTGGAGGCGGCGCTCGCGCGGGACGTGCCGGTCCTCGCCGTCTGCCGCGGCTCGCAGCTCCTGAACGTCGGGCTCGGCGGCGACCTCGTGCAGCACCTGCCCGAGGTCGTGGGGCACGACCGGCACAAGCACACCCCCGGGCAGTTCGCCGACCACGAGGTCGCGGTCGCGCCCGAGACGCGGCTGGGGTCGCTGCTCGGCGAGCACGCGCCGGTCAAGTCGCACCACCATCAGGGCTTCGGCCGCATCGGCTCGGGGCTGCGCGAGGCCGCGCGCGCCGACGACGGGAGCGTCGAGGCACTCGAGGATCCGTCGCGACGCTTCACGATCGGCGTGCTCTGGCACCCCGAGGCCGGCGAGGACATGCGCCTGTTCGAGGAGCTCGTCGCGGAGGCGACGCGCTACCGCGAGGCGCGTGCAGCCGCTGTCACGTCCGAGTAGCCGCTAGGCGGTCGCCGGCTCGCGGACCGCGGGCGGCACCGCGAGGACCGGGCAGTGCGCCTCGTGCAGCAGGTGCTGCGCGACGCTGCCGATCAGCGCACCGGTCAGCGGGCCGTGACCGCGCGTGCCGACGACGATCAGGTCGGCTTCCACCTCAGACGCGGCCTTCGCGATCAGCTTCGCAGGGCCTGCGCGGCCGATCTCGATGCGCACCTCGACGTCGAAGCCGTCGGCCTCGAGTGCCTTCGCCTGCTCGTGGATCCGCGCGTCGAGCTCGGGCTCGCCCGCGCGGACCGTCTCGCCGCTCGCGCGCCCGGCGGCGACGATCTCGTCGGCGTGCACGACCACGAGCCTCGCGTGCGTCAGCGCGACCAGCTCGCGCGCGAACGGGAGCGCGTGGTCGGCATGCGCGGAGCCGTCGGTCGCCCAGACGATCGTCCGGTACATGACTGCCTCCTTTCCGGCCTCCGCGTTTACTGTCGAGCCTCGCGACGCCGCCGAAATCGGGGAAAGGGCGGATCTTCCTGCCCTGAACTACCGAGCACCCGGGTAGGCTCGCCGCCGTGCGCAGCCCGGCCACGCTGATCCCGACCCTGCCTGAGCCCGTCCGCGCCGTCCTGCGCAGCGGGGTCTGGGCGTACGGCACCGTCACCTCGCCGTTCCGGCCGTTGCCGGACTTTCTCGTCCTCGGCGCACAGAAGGCCGGGACGACCGCGCTGTACGCCTACCTGCGGCGGCATCCGGAGCTCACCGGGCCGTCGTGGAAGGAAGTCAGCTTCTTCGACCGGCACTGGGTGCGCGGCGTCGCCTGGTATCGCGGCAACTTCCCGAACAAGGCGCGGACGCGCGGCGTGCTCGTCGGCGAGGCGAGCCCGAGCTACCTGTTCCACCCGCTCGCGCCCGAGCGGGTGCAGGAGGTCGTGCCGGAGGCGCGCCTGGTCGCGCTCGTGCGCAACCCGGTCGACCGCGCGCTCTCGCACTACAACCACGAGGTCGCGCTCGGCCGCGAGCCGTTGCCGTTCGAGGAGGCGCTCGACGCCGAGGACGAGCGGCTCCGCGGCGAGGTCGAGCGAATGCTCGCCGACCCCGGCTACTTCAGCCGCGAGTGGTGGGGCCACACGTACAGGGCGCGCGGACGCTACGCCGAGCAGCTCGAGCGCTGGCTCGCCGCCTTTCCGCAGGAGCAGCTGCTGGTCGTGCCGACCGACGACCTCGCCGCCGATCCCGGCGGCGTCTACGGCCGGGTGCTCGCGTTCCTCGGCGTCCGGCCGCACCGGCTCGACTCGTATCCGCGCGTCTACGAGCGGCAGTACGAGCCGATGAAGCCGGAGACGCGCGAGCGGCTCGCGGCCGAGTTCGACGAGCCGAACCGCCGGCTCTACGAGCTGCTCGGACGCGACCTCGGCTGGAGGTAGCGCGACCTGACCTGCATCGTCGCCGCGAGGCTCACGAAGCAGACGGCGGCGAGCAGCAGGTACGGCAGCGCGTCCCCCTCCAGCTCGGCGAGCCAGCCGCCGAGGGCGGGGCCGACCACGTTGCCCGCGGCCCAGGCGCCGTTCATCGCCCCGAACGCGAGCGCGGCCGAGATCCCACGGCGCTCGGCCGCGTCCGTCAACAGCGCCATCCCGGGCGTGTAGAAGGCGCCGTACGCGAGGCCCGCGACGACGACCAGCGCGGCGACGGCCGGCGCCGAGCGGGCCACGGCGAACGCGAGCGAGACGACGACGGAGCCGGCGAGGGCGATCCGGATCGGGAGCATCAGCCCGTGGCGGTCGGTGACGTGGCCGAGCACCGGGTTGAGCACCGTCTCGACAGCGGCCGTCACCAGGAAGACCGCGCCGATCGCGACGCCGCCCCAGCCGTCGGCGTGCAGCCGCAACGGCACGAGCACGACGAGCACGCCGAACAGGAGCGCGGGCAGCACCAGCAGCCACATTCCCCCGAGCAGGCGCCGGTCGGCGCGGCGGAAGAGCTCGGCCATCGGCTGCGGATGCGCGGGCACGCCCGGCGAGAGCGCGACCCACGTCGCCAGGCAGCCGCCGAGGAGCGCGACGCCGGTGAAGGTGGCTCGGACGCCCGCGACGCTCGCGATCGCGCCGAGCACCGGCCCGAGCAGCGCGCCGAAGACGGCCGCGCCCATCGTCGTGCCGATCAGCGCGCCCCGCCGCTCCCGCGGCGCGGCGGCGACGAGCCAGGCCAGCGCGCCCGCCCACGAGAGCGCGCTACCCACGCCCTGCAGCAGCCGGGCCCCGCCGAGCACCCAGGCGCTCCCCGCGAAGGCGAAGCCGAGGCTCGCCGCGGCGGTCAGCGCGACACCGGCGAGGGCGGCCCGGCGGGGGCCGTAGCGCGCGGCCGCGAGCCCGCTGGGCAGCGAGGCCGCGAGCACTCCGGCCGCGTAGCTCGCCGACAGCACGCCGGCGGCAGCCTTCGAGAGGCCGTACGCGCTGACGAAGTGGGGCAGCAGCGGCGTGAGTGCCGCGAAGAAGGTGATGTCGAGCGCCACGATCGCGCTGAGGAGGACGACGAGCCGGCGCATCGGGCGACCGTAGCAAGCCGTTTGGCCGCGCCTCTCGTGCCGATCGGCACGAGCCTTGCCTAACCCTGCGCACGTTTAGCCGTCGTATCTGCCTGGAAAAGGTCGCATTGACCAGGCCACCCGAGCGTCGTGGTACCGCGCCGTCACGCGGACGCGCCCGGGGAGCCGAGCTGAGTCGGACCCGAGGAGGGTTTTCTGCGGTGAAGCCAAAGCGCTTTCTCTTGCCCGTCGTCGCGCTCGCGCTGGTCGGCGCGGCCGCGGTCGCGGCGCTCGCGGCGGCGTCGGGCGTGCCCGGCCGCTCGGCGGCTCCGGCGACCTCGAAGACGCGGCCCGCGGCGAAGATGACGCGCCACCGCCTGCGGCACGTCGACCCGGCGGTCGTCCGCCGCCTGCGGAGCGCTACCTGGCGCTGGCAGGCGGTGATGGGCCTCCGGCGCGCGCAGTCGGTCGCGGCGCTGCGGACTCCGCGCGCCCTCCGGTACTGGCGGCGGCAGGCGCGCCGGACACGCTGGCTCGCGGTGCACCCGCCGCACAAGGCGGCGCTCCTCTGCATCCATCGCCTCGAGGGCAGCTGGGCCGATTCGGGCGATCCGTACTGGGGCGGGCTGCAGATGGACCGGTCGTTCATGCAGACCTACGCGCCGGCGGTGCTGCTGCGCCGCGGCTGGGCCAACCGCTGGACGCCGCTCGAGCAGCTGTGGGTCGCCGAACGCGCGCTGCGGAGCGGTCGCGGCTACTCGCCGTGGCCCAACACGGCGCGCTACTGCGGCCTGCTCTAAGCTCATCCCGACAGGCGTGAACCCGCGGCGAAGCGGGAACGACGGACGCATGAGCGAGATCGGGCACGAGCAGATCCAGACGCTGATCGCCCGGGGCGAGCAGGAGGGCTGCGTCAACCTCTCGCAGCTCAACGAGCTCGTCGCCGAGCACGAGCTGGAGGACGACGACGTCGCGCGGGTCTACGAGGCGCTCGAGGAGCGCGGCATCGAGCTGAGCGACGACTGCGGCCGAGAGTCCGAGGAGAGCACGTACGTCAACGGCGACCTCGCCGTCGCGACGACCGACGCGCTCCAGCTCTTCCTGAACGAGGCGGGCCGCTGGCCGCTGCTGACGAAGGAGGAGGAGATCGAGCTGGCCAAGCGCATCGAGCGCGGCGACCAGGCGGCCAAGGAGCGGATGATCAACTCCAACCTGCGCCTGGTCGTGTCGATCGCGAAGCGCTACCAGGGCCACGGCCTCTCGCTGCTCGACCTGATCCAGGAGGGCATCATCGGGCTGATCCGCGCCGTCGAGAAGTTCGACTGGCGGCGCGGCTTCAAGTTCTCGACCTACGCGACGTGGTGGATCCGCCAGGCGGTGCAGCGTGGCGTAGCGAACAAGGCGCGCACGATCCGGATCCCGGTGCACATCGCCGACCGCGAGCAGCGGATCGCGCGGGCGGAGCGCACGCTCGCGCCGAAGCTCGGGCGGCAGCCGACCGAGGAGGAGGTCGCGAAGCAGGCCAAGCTGCCGCTGAAGCAGGTGCGCGAAGTGCGGCAGGCGGCGCGGGCGATCACGAGCCTCGACCGGCCGGTCGGCGAGGGCAACGAGGCGGCGCTCGGCGACCTGTTCGCGGCCGAGGGGGCGGAGCCGGAGGAGGAGCTGACGGTGAGCCTCGAGCAGGACGTGCTACGGCGCGCCGTGGCGCAGCTGCCGGAGCGCGAGCGCGAGGTGGTGAAGCGGCGGTACGGCCTGAACGGCGACCGCGACCCGAAGTCGCTCGAGGCGATCGGCAAGGAGCTCGGCCTGACGCGCGAGCGGGTGCGCCAGATCGAGGCGCGCGCGCTGGAGCAGCTGGCCGTGAACCGCGAGATCGAAGCCCTGAAAGTCGCGTAGCCCGCCCGTTCCGCGCGCCGCTCGCGCGAGGGCCGCGTCATCCCCCGGGGTGGGTGGGGGCTTGGGACGGTACCCGCCCCGGCCGCACCTAGGTGTGACCGAAGTGGGCCGAGTCGGTGCCGATCCTTCCACAGGGTCGCGTGAGCGTCAGCGCACGAGCAACGCGAGCAGCCCGCCGAGCGTGGCGACGCCGAAGGTGAGCCATGCGACGTAGTCGCCGACGATGCCGCTGTGCAGGCCCTTCAGCACCGCGGTCGGCCCGTCGAGCGCCCGCCCGGCCCGCCGCCGCAGCGCGCCCGGCAGGCGCCTGCGGTAGAGCCCGAACGCCGCGAACCCGAGCGCGAGCACGAACGACGCGATCGCGTAGGCGTACGGCAGGAAGCCGACGCCCAGCGGTACCGGCGGCGTGGGCGGCGGCAGCGTGCCCGCCAGCACCTCGGCCGCGTGCGACGGACGGTCGACGAGCCGCTCCGCCCACGCGGTCGCGTGGCTCGCGAGCCCGGGCGTGAGCGAGACGCCGGCGCCGACGATCAGCAGCGCGAGCGCCGGGCCGAACAGCAGCGGCGGCGAGAAGCGCGAGGCGGCGACCTCCGGCTCCTCCTCGGCCGGCGGCGGCTCGGCGGAGAGGAGCGGGTCGTCGGTGTCGCCCCAGCCGAGGAAGATCCGGGCCGCGGCGCGCAGCAGCGTCCCTCCCGTCACGACCGCGCACAGCGCGAGGACGGGCGGTAGCCAGCCGTAGCCGACGTCGCCCGACGAGCGCACGATCAACGCCCAGCCGAGAAACGACCCGAACGGCGGCAGCCCGGCGACGAGCGACGCACCCCCGACGAAGACGACGGCCGCGAGCGGCGCCCGCAGGCCGCGCCCGTGCAGCCGCAGCTCGTCGCCGTCGCCGATCCGGCGCACGAGGATCCCGACCGCCAGGAAGAGCGCCGCCTTGACGAAGCCGTCGCCGATCACGTACAGCACCGACCCGGCGAGGCCGCGCGCGGTGAGCAGGCCGATGCCGCAGACGAACACGCCGACGTGGCTGATCGTCAGGAACGCGAGCATCCGCTTGAGGTCGCGCTGGAAGAAGGTCATCGCCGCGCCGAGCAGCGCCGTCAGGATGCCCGCGCCCACGATCAACGCCCGCAGCGACGGCACGTCCGCGTGGAAGACGCCGGAGAAGGCGGGCCAGTAGATGCGCGCGACGGCGTGGATCCCGAGGTCGCTCATCACGGCCGAGAGCAGGACGCAGACGGGGATCGGGGCGACGGCGTACGCGTCGGAGAGCCAGAAGTGGAACGGGACGACACCCGCCTTGATCAGGAAGCCGGCCATCAGCAGGGCGAACGCGACGAGCACGAGGCCGTCGTGGCCGTGCCCCTGGAGCACCTGGCCGATCTGGATGAGGTTCAGCGCGCCGGTGCGACCGTAGACGAGCGCCAGGCCGGTGATCAGGAAGAAGGACGCGATCGCGTTGGTGACGGCGAAGGTGATCGCTCCCTGCAGCGGCGCCTCGGAGTGCACCTGGTAGCCGACGAGCGCGAACGTCGAGACGGTCATCAGCTCGAAGAAGACGAACATGTTGAAGAGGTCGCCGCTGAGCGCGAAGCCCGACATCGCCGCGAGGAACGTCAGCATCAGGACGTGGAACAACGTGCCCGCCTCGTCGAAGTAGCGCCAGGCGTAGACGAAGCTCGCCGTCGTCAGGACGGCGGCGAAGGCGGCGACCGCTGCGCTCAGCGGCTCGACGTCGAACGCGATCCCGAGGGCGACGCCGTGCCGCGGCGTCCAGCCGCCGAACCAGTAGACGAGGTCGTGGTCGAGCGTCCGGAAGACGAGCAGCGTCGAGACGACCGCCGTCGCTGCGGCCGCGGCGATGCCGGCCACGTCGTCGACGCGCTTGCCGAGGAAGTGCCCGCTCGCCGCGAGGGCGGCCGCGGTGAGCAGCGGGATCGCGACGGGCAGCGGTACGAGGACGTCCATCAGCCCTCGACCGTGTGCAGCTCGTCCGGGTCGGCGGTGCCGCTCCGCTTGCGCACCTGCATCGCCATCGAGAGCAGCAGCGCGACCACCGCCACGCTCACGACGACGTCCGTCAGGGTCAGCGCCTGCACGACCGGGTCGACCGCCTTCGTCCCCTTCGGCACGTCGGCGAAGATCGGCGCCGTCCCCCCGTTCACGTAGCCGATCGAGAGCAGCAACACGTAGCTCGACGACTGCATCACGGTCAGGCAGACAGCGAGGTGGATCAGGTGCCGGCTGGTGACGACGCCGTAGAGGCCGACGACGAACAGCCAGACGGCGAGTGCGTAGGGGAGGTAGCTCACCCGCCGGCCCCCAGCCGCGCGTTCAGCAGCTCCTCGCCGAACTCCGTGAAGATGAGGACGAAGGCGGCCGCGACCTCGAGCGCCGAGGCGAGGTTCAGCAGCAGCGCGCTGCCGCCCGAGGCGAGCGTGCCGGCCGTGCCCAGCGGGCCGAAGTTGTGCAGGAACGCGTTGCCGAGCAGCAGCGCGGCGAGGCCGACGACGACGTAGCCGCCGGCGCCCGAGCCCTTGACGAGGTCGACCGCCGGCGTCGGCGTCACCCGCCGGAAGGCGCGGTACTCGCCCGCGAGCCAGATCACGACGAACGCGCTCGCGAGCACGACGCCGCCCTGGAAGCCGCCGCCGGGCGTGATGAACCCGTGCGCGACGACGTAGAGGCCGAGCGCCACCAGCACCGGCACGAAGGCGATGCCGACGAGGCGCACGGCGTCGCTGCGGATGGCGTGCTCCGGCGGCTCCTGCTCCTCGCGGACGTCCCGCAGCAGCAGCGCGACCCCCATCGCCGCCGAGAAGAGGATGAACTCCTCGCCCAGCGTGTCGAAGCCGCGGTAGTCGAACACGACCGCGGTGACCACGTTCGTCACGTGCCGCTCGTCGGGCGCGACGGCGTTCAGCACGTACCCGTACGGGCCGGCGTAGTGGCCGAAGTCCGGCAGCCCCGCAACCCCCCAGAGCAGGAGCGCCGCGAGGCCGGCCGCCGAGGCGGCGAACAGCCCGAGCCTGACGGTGCGGCTCATGCGGATCATTCGGCGCGGTCGAGCGCGATCGCGACCGCGATCACGAACGGCAGGCCGACGGCGGAGACGACGAGCGCCGAGAGCGCCACGTCCGGCGCCTGCAGGACGACGAACAGGACGACGAGGAGCAGGCCGTAGACGCTGCTGACGAGCGCCAGGCGGACGAGGTCGCGCGTGAGGACGACCGCGAGCGCGGCGCCGGCGACCAGGGCCATGATCATTGCCTGGAGCGGAACCACTACCCGCGCTCCCGCTCCGCCTGCGTCGACTCGAGGCTGCCGCGCTCGCGGAGCCGGATCGTCCGCGCCGTGGCCACGCCGAGCCCGCCGCCGAGCAGCGCCAGCAGGAGCGCGACGGCGATCGCGTCGAGGCCGTTGGTCGTGAAGGCGCCTTCCTCGAAGCACACCGCGGCGGCGACCAGGGCCGGGCCGAGGGAGGTCGCCGCGCCTGCGAAATGGAGCCGGTCGATCGGTTGCCGCAGCACCACCAGGCCGAGGCAGCAGCAGAGCTCGACCGCCACGGCAAGCCAGACGAGCACGTGGACGATCACAGCCATCGGTCGGCGAGGAAGCGGACGAAGATCAGCGACCCGACGAAGCTGAGCGCCGCGAGCACGAGCGGGACCGCGAAGTAGGAGGAACGATGGAAGCCCTCGGCGAGGAGCAGCAGCACCACCGTCGCGAGCGTGCTCGCCAGCTCGAGCGCCACGACTGCGTCGAGCAGCCGCCCCCGGAGCAGCACCCATCCGCAGGGGATCAGGCCGCCGAGCAGGACCGTCGCCGCGACGAGCCAGACGTTCACGGGATGTCGTCGGACGTGTGCCGCGAGTCGAGCTCGTGCCGCAGGAGGAGCTTTCGCTCGCGGTCGACGTCGACGGGGACGGTGTTCGGGCTGATGGCGTCCGCCTCGACCGCGACCGCGCGCCGGCCGGCGGAGGTCGGGTCGTCGCCGCCGGCCGGGAACTCGAAGGCGCGGTAGCGGCTGCTCATCCGGCGCAGGCCGGCCATGTGCAGGAAGAGCGCCCAGAAGACGATGCCGATCTCCTGCACGACCTTGAGCGGCACCTTCAGCGCCTTCAGCAGCCAGCGCGCCTCGAACCGGTAGCGGAGCAGCCCCAGGCGTCTCAGGCCCAAGGCGAGCAGCGCTGCGAGGAGCGCTGCGCAGGCCGCGGCCAGCTCCTCGAGCCCGGCGTTCGTCCCGGTGAGGACGATCCACCAGCCGAAGAGCGCGGCCCACCAGAGCAGGACGAACAGCGCCGTTCTCATCGAGCGGCGTCTACCCGCCGCGCCCGCAGGCGAATCGGCTTTCGAGCGTGCCTCCTGCGGGTTCCGGCCAGAGGTCGCACGGGTCGGTGAAACGGGGTCAGGGGTTGCGGTAGCCGACTCCGCCTGCGAGCTCGCGCAGCCGGCGGCCCGCGGGATCGAGCGGCGGCGTCTCCACGCCGGCCGCCTCGCGCAGGCCGGCGAGCAGCTCGAGCAGGGCGTCGCCGGCGGAGCGCCGCGGCTCCCAGCCCAGCTCGCGCCGCGCCCGCGTGACGTCGAGCAGCGGCACGCCCAGCGCCAGGTCGAGCCAGCCCGGCGGCGTCGGCTGCAGGTGGAGGCGCCAGGTCAGCGCGGCGGCCGCCCGCGCGAGCGACGCCGGGACCGGCACCGGCCGCGCGTGCAGCAGCCGCCCGAGCTCCTGCGGGTCGAGCACGGGCTCGGCCGCGACGTTGAAGGCGCCGCGCGCCTCGCCGACGACCGCGAGCCGGTAGGCGTCGCCGACGTCCAGCGAGTGGACGGCCTGGAAGCGCAGCCGCGGCAGATCCGGCACGAGCGGCAGCAGGCGCGGGTGGAGCAGGAACCCGGGGAGAAACGGGCCGGCGAACAGCCGCCGGATGCCCGTCGCCGCCTCGCGCTTGAAGATCAGCCCCGGCCGGAGCCGCACGACGCGCACCGCCGGGTGGTCGTGCTCGAAGCGATCGAGGATCCGCTCGACCTCCGCCTTGTGGCGCGAGTAGAAGCTCGTCGGGATCCCGTTCGTGGGCCAGCTCTCGTCGACGCGCCGGTCTTTCGGCCCCGGCGAGTACGCGCCCACCGAGGACGCGTAGACGAGCGACGGCACCTTCGCCTCGGCGGCTGCGCGGAAGACGCGCGTGGAGCCGTGGACGTTCGTCGCCCGCAGGGCTCCCTCGTCGCGTGAGGGCTGGATCTTCCACGCCAGGTGGACGACGCAGTCGGCGCCGCGGAAGTGGGGGACGAGCTCGTCGCGGGTCACGTCCGCCCGCGCCCACTCGACCTTCGGCAGGTCGAGCTGCGGCAGCCTGCGCGCGATGCCCAGCACGGACTCGACGCGAGCGTCCTCGGCGAGCGCGGCGAGCACGCTCGTGCCGACGTTGCCGGTCGCGCCGACGACGGCGACGCGCACTACGCCGTCACCCCCAGCTCGTCGACGAGCGTCAGGAACGCCTTCGCGTACGGGGAGCCGTCGGTGCGCGCGCGGACCTCGTCCCAGTCG
>DATIER010000151.1:0-14820 GCA_035455605.1 Gaiellaceae bacterium | reverse complement strand
CCGTGGCAGGTGACGACGACGCCGTGTACGCCCTGAACTTCTACTCGCCGATGGTGGCCGACCAGCTTCGGAGCGGCCGCAAGACGGCGACCATCCGCCTCGGCGACAAGTCGCGCAAGTACCGCAAGGGCATGATCGTCTCGGTGCTCGCGGGCACGCGGTTCAGCCCCCGGCACAAGATCTTCGACGCCGTGATCGACAAGGTCGAGGTGAAGACCCTCGGCGAGCTCTCGCCGCGCGAGATCGAGCACGACAACCCGGAGATCCGCAGGCCGGAGGAGATGGCCGCGTTCCTCGGGCAGCTCTACAACCGCGACGTCGGCACCGACGACGTCGTCAC
Source organism: Gaiellaceae bacterium (assembly GCA_035455605.1). Classification (GTDB taxonomy): domain Bacteria; phylum Actinomycetota; class Thermoleophilia; order Gaiellales; family Gaiellaceae; genus AC-32. The sequence continues at coordinate 14,480 of DATIER010000151.1, read as the reverse complement.
CGTCATCCGCTTCAGCGAGATCCGCCACTAGGTGCTCGTCCTCTCGCGGGACGAGGTCGCGAGCCTGCTCGACCTCGACCTGCTGCTCGAGCGTCTGGAGCGGGCGTTTGTCGAGCTCTCGGCAGGACGTGCATCGGTGCCGCCGCGGCAGGCGGCCTTCGCGCCGCGCGGCCTGCTCGCCGCGATGCCCGGCTACGTCGACGGCGTGCTGGCGGCGAAGCTCGTCTCGGTCTTCCCGGAGCACGAGCCGTCGCACCAGGCGCTGGTCGCCGTCTTCGACGCCGAAACCGGGACGCCGCGGGCCGTGCTGGACGGAACCCACATCACCGCCGTGCGCACCGGAGCGAGCTCGGCGCTCGCCACGCGCGCGCTCGCGCGCGAGAACGTGAAGGTGCTCGCCGTGCTCGGCTCGGGCGTGCAGGCGCGCTCGCACCTCGACGCGGTGCGGCGCGTGCGGGACTTCGCCGAGGTGCGAATCGCGTCGCGGACGAGCGCGCACGCCGAGTCGCTCGCGGCGGAAAAGGGCGCGACGGCGGTCGAGTCGTTCGAGGAGGCCGTCCGCGGCGCGGACGTCGTCTGCTGCTGCACCCACGCCGACGCGCCGGTCCTGCGCCGCGAGTGGCTCGCGCCGGGGACGCACGTCTGCTCGGTGGGCGTCGGCGACGGGCCGGAGCTCGACGCGGAGACGGTGCGCGCGGGCCTGCTCGTGGTCGAGTCGCCGGCCGCGTTCCAGCCGTTCCCGGCCGGCACGCACGAGCTGAGCGGCCTCGACCCCTCGCTCGGCGTCGAGCTGGGCCAGATCCTGAGCGGCGACCACCCGGGCCGCACGAGCGACGACGAGCTCACCGTCTACAAGTCGATGGGCCACGCCGTCGAGGACGCCGCGGCCGCCGCACTCGTCCTGGAGCGCGCTAGCGCTTCCGGATCCTGACGCCGAACTGCTCGGGCGGGCGCAGCTCGGCGCCGCACTCCTCGCACTCGACGGCGAACGCCGACGCGAAGCGGGCGCCGCAGCTCGGACACCGGGAGCGGAGCTCGCCGCCGCACTGCGGGCACTCCGCCGACAGCTCGGAGACGAACTCCTCGAAGTAGCGCTGGACGAACCCGCAGCGCAGGCAGAAGGCGACCCAGTCGCCCAGCGTCTTGCGCCGTTCTTCCTGCAACCAGTTGCGCGCGCGGCTCACCGGGCGACTGTAGCCAGACCGATCGCTAGAGTTCCGCGAGGCATGGCGATCGCGCGTGAAGCCGAGCCGGTCGGCTCGATGCACGAAGTCCGCGAGGCAGGCCTCGACCACGAGGACCTGCTCTCGGTCTACCGCAACATGCTGATCACCCGCGGGATCGAGGAGCGTGGCCACATCCTCTACAAGCAGGGCAAGATCCCGGGCTCGTTCTACACGGGCCGCGGGAACGAGGCGGCGTCCGTCGGCGTCGGCACGGCCATGGGCTCCGAGGACGTCGGCACGCCGCTCCACCGCGACATGGGCGTTCACGTGACGCGCGGCGTGGAGCCGTGGCGGATCTTCGCGCAGTACATGGGCCGGGCTGACGGCCCGACCCACGGCAGGGACGGGAACGTCCACATGGCCGACTCCCGCCTGGGCCTGCTCGCGATGGTCAGCCACCTGCCCGCGATGCTCCCGGTCGCGGTCGGCTGCGCGCTCGCCTTCCGGATCCGCGAGGAGCGGCGCGTGGCGGTCGGCTGGTTCGGCGAGGGCGCGTCGGCACGCGGCGACACGCACGAGGCGATGAACCTCGCCGGCGTCCGCAAGCTGCCGGTCGTGTTCGTCTGCGACAACAACCAGTGGGCGTACTCGACCCCGACGTACCTCGAGTACGCCACCGAGCATGTGGCCGACCGCGCGCAGGCCTACGGCTTCGAGGGCGTGGTCGTCGACGGTAACGACGTGCTGGCCGTCTACCGCGAGGCCAAGCGCGCGATCGAGAAGGCGCGCACCGGCGGCGGCCCGACCCTGATCGAGTGCCTGACGCTCCGGATGGAGGGCCACGCCGTGCACGACGACGCCTTCTACGTCCCGAAGGACATGTTCGAGCGGTGGGCCGCGAACGACCCGATCGAGCGCTTCCGCAACTGGCTCTACCAGAACGCCGACCTGAGCGAGGAGCAGGAGGACGAGATCTCGGCCGGCGTGAAGAAGCTCCTCAACGACGCGCTTCAGCGCGCGGAGGAGTCGCCGCTGCCGGACGCGTCGACACTCGCCGACGGCGTCTTCGCCAGCCCCGAGGACCTCGACACCCCGCACCACAAGTAATGGCTTATCCGGCAACAATCAGTGCGTCTCTCGCCCGCGATCTGCGGCGCGCTGCGGCGTCCTCCGTCGCCCGCGTGCAACCAGCACGCGGGCTCCCTGTGTCCTTGCATCGCTTGCAGCTCACAACCGAGAGACGCGAGATCGTCACCGAATAAGCCATGAGCGAGATGACCTACCTGCAGGCGATCTCCGACGGGCTCCGCCAGGAGATGCGCCGCGACAAGCGCGTGTTCGTGATCGGCGAGGACGTCGGCGTCTACGGCGGCGCCTTCAAGGTCACGCTCGGGTTCCAGGAGGAGTTCGGCCCGTGGCGCGTGATCGACGCGCCGCTCTCGGAGACGGCGATTCTCGGCGGCTGCACCGGCGCCGGCATCATGGGGATGCGCCCCGTCGCGGAGATGCAGTTCGCGGACTTCATCTCGTGCGCCTGGGACCACCTGGTCACCGTCGCGGCCAAGCAGCGCTGGCGCGCGGGCACGCCCGTGCCGATCACGGTTCGCCTGCCGAGCGGCGGCGGCTTCAGCGGCGGCCCGTTCCACTCGCAGAACCCGGAGAGCTCGTTCGCCCACATCCCCGGCCTGAAGGTGATCTGCCCGGCGACGCCCGAGGACGCGAAGGGCCTGCTCGCGACCGCCATCCAGGACCCGAACCCGTGCCTCTACTTCGAGCACAAGCACCTCTACCGGCGCCTGAAGGCGGACGTGCCCGAGGAGCGCTACGAGACGCCGTTCGGCAAGGCGCGCATCCATCGCGAGGGCGACGACATCTCCGTCATCACCTGGGGCGCGATGGTACACACGGCCGCCGAGGCGGCGCAGCAACTCGAGGGCGACGGGATCTCGGTCGAGATCGTCGACCTGCGGACGCTGATCCCCTGGGACAAGCAGGCGGTGCTGCAGTCGGTGTCGAAGACCTCGAAGGCGCTCGTGCTGCACGAGGACACCCACACCGGCGGCTTCGGCGGCGAGATCGCGGCGACGATCGCGGAGGAGGCGTTCGAGGAGCTCGACGCGCCGATCAAGCGGATCACGGCGCCCGACACGCCGGTGCCGTTCTCGCCGCCGCTGGAGAAGGCGTTCATCCCGCAGGTCGACGACGTGGCCAAGGGCATCAAGGAGCTCGCCGAGTACTGATGGCGACGACGGCCGCGATCGACGTCGTCATGCCGCAGATGGGCGTCTCGGTCTCCGAGGGGACGATCACCAAGTGGCTCAAGCAGGAGGGCGACCCGGTCGCCGCCGACGAGGCGCTGCTCGAGATCTCGACCGACAAGGTCGACACCGAGGTGCCGAGCCCCGGCTCCGGCGTCGTGCAGCAGATCCTGGTGCAGGAGGGCGAGACGGTCGAGGTCGGGACGAAGCTCGCGGTGATCGCGCCCGAAGGCGCCGCGCCCGCGCAGGAGGAGCCACCCGCCGCGCCGCCCGAGCCCGCGACGCAGGAGGCGGCCGCGCAGGCCGAGGCTCCGTCGAGCTCGGAGGGCGAGATGCCGGCCGAGGCACCGGCACCGCCGCCCGAGCCTGCACCCGCGCCGGCGGCTGCGGCCGCGCCCGACGGTGACGGCGGCGGCGATCGCACGTTCGTCTCGCCGGTCGTCGCGCGCATCGCTTCCGAGCACAGCGTCGATGTGAGCCAGGTGTCCGGCTCCGGCCGCGGCGGCCGGGTGACCAAGAAGGACATCCTCGCGTTCGTCGAGTCCGGTGCCGCCCAGCAGCAGCCGGCAGCGCCTCCGCAGCCGGAGCAGCAGGCAGCGCCGGCGGCTCCGCCGCCCGTGCAGGCACCGCCGCAGCCCGAGCCTCCGGCTCCCGCGCCCGTGCAGCCCGAGCCCGCACCCGCCGCGGCCGCCCCGGCCCCGCAGCCGCAGGCGGCGGCGCCACAGCCGGAGGCCGAGCCGGGCGAGTCGTACGAGCCGGTGAACGCGATGCGGCGCGGGATCGCCGAGCACATGCGCCGCTCGCTCGACACCTCGGCGCACGTCACCAGCGCGATCGAGGTCGACATGTCGCGCGTGGTGGCGATCCGGTCGAAGCTGAAGCAGGAGTACCAGCAGAGCTACGGCGTCAACCCGACGTACCTGTCGTTCATCGCGCGCGCGACCGTCGAGACGCTCCGTGACTATCCGTGGATCAACGGCGAGCTCCGCGGCGACCAGATCGTCACGCGCAACTACGTCAACCTCGGCTTCGCGGTCGAGCTCACCGACGGCAAGGGCCTGATCGTCCCGGTCGTCAAGCACGCCGAGGGCCTGAACCTGCTCGGGATGGCGCGCTCGATCTCCGACATCGCCGCGCGCGCCCGCGACAAGAAGCTGCTCCCGGACGACGTGCAGGGCGGCACCTTCACGATCACGAACCCCGGCGGCTACGGCACCTTCCACGGCACGCCCGTGATCAGCCAGCCGCAGGCGGCGATCCTCGGCACGTACGCAGTCGTCAAGCGGCCGTGGGTGATCCAGGACGACCGCGGCCAGGACGTGATCGCGATCCGGCCGATCATGAACCTGACGCTCACGTACGACCACCGGCTCGTGGACGGCGCCCTCGCCGGCCGCTTCCTGCGCGACCTGCGCCAGCGGCTCGAGAGCTGGGACCAGGACTCCTACTAACGACGCCTCCCTGGGACGAGCCGGGCTGGCTCGACGGCGCGGTCGCGTGGATCGACGAGCGCGCCACGCGCGTCGGGGACGTCGAGGTCGAGCGGACGCGACCGTGGTCGGCGATCGCGCGCGTGCCGACGGCCGACGGCGTCCTCTGGTTCAAGGAGAACCCCGCGGGCAACGCGTTCGAGCCGGCGCTGACCGCGCTCGTCGCGTGCGTGCGGCCGGACGCGGTGCCGGAGGTGGTGGCGCACGAGGGGCCACGTCTGCTGACGCGTGACGTCGGGCCGCGGCTTCGCGACATCCTCGACGCCGGCGCCGCTGAGCCGTCGTGGGAGGACGTGCTCGCGCTCTACGGCGAGCTGCACGCGGACCTCGCAGGCATGGCGGAAGAGGCACTGGCGCTCGGGGCGCCGGACGAGCGGCCGGCGCGCCTCCCGCAGCTCTACGAGGAGATCGCCGGTCGCGACGAGCAGTACGGTCGCGTCGTCGAAGCCGCCCAGGCGCTCGGGGAGACGGTGCCGGTCGGCGTCGTCCACCAGGAGGCGCACGACGGCAACGTCTTCGTCCGCGGCGGTCGGCCCGTCTTCATCGACTGGGCCGAGGCGAGCGTGACGCATCCGTTCCTCGGCCCGCTGCTCCCGCTTCGCTTCGCGACGGAGCGGGCCGGCCACGAGCCCGGCTCGCGCGAGGTCGAGCGCCTGCGGGACGCCTACCTCGAGCCGTTCACCCGTTTCGCGCCGGCCGCCGAGCTGCGGCGGGCGTTCGCGCACGCGTATCTGCTCGCGCCGATCGGACGCGCGCAGGTGTGGCACCGGATCCTCGGGCCGCTGGCCGGCGAGGTCAGCGCCGCGCACGGCGACCCGGTGTCCGCGTGGATCGAGATCCTCGGCGGCATCGCGCAGGGCGAGCTCCTTCTCGGCGCCGCCTAGAGGGGTTCTGGGAAGCGTGCTGCTGCTGTGCGCCGCGACCGTCGCCCTCGACGGCTCCGACTTCCCGTACCCGGTCGGGATGGTCGTGCTGCTGCTCGTCGCGGCTGGGCGCTGCTGACGCTCTGCGGCCTCATCTGCGCCGGCCGGATCGGGGTTAGCGAGCTCGCGCTGGGGAACGCCGCTGCGGCCGTCGCCGGCGTCGTGTGGCTGCTCACCGTGGAAGGCTGGTCGGCCGCGGGCGCAACCGTGGTCGCAATCACGGTCGCGGTGCTCGCAGTCCTGGCCGCCGCGCAGGCCGCTACGCTCCGCGGGTGAGCCGCCCCGGACACGTCCTCCACCTATACGACCCGGTGGCGTACCTCGACGCCTGGGAGCTGCAGCGCTCCGTCGCCGCAACCGTCGCGGCGGGCGAGGCGCCGGACACGGTGCTGCTGCTCGAGCACCCGCCCGTGATCACCCTGGGCCGGCGCACCGAGGACGCGGAGCTGCACATCCCCCACGGCGCCGAGGTCGAGATCGTCGAGACCGACCGCGGCGGCAAGTCCACCTACCACGGCCCCGGGCAGCTCGTCTGCTACCCCATCTTCGACCTGACGCGGCACGGACAGGACGTGAAGCGCTACTGCCGCGACCTCGAGGAGGCGCTGATCCGGACGCTGGCCCCGCTCGGCGTGCAGGCCGCGCGCATCGACGGCCTGACGGGCATCTGGCTCGAGCGGCCGCCGCGGAAGATCGCGAGCATCGGGATCCACATCTCCAAGTGGGTGACGACGCACGGCTACGCGCTGAACGTCGACCTCGACCCGGCGCCGTTCACGGAATGGATCACCGCGTGCGGGCTCGAGGACGCGGCGTTCACCACGATCGCGCGCGAGCTCGGGCGGCCGGTGAGCGTCGACGAGGTGCGGCCGTACGCCGTCGCGGCGCTCGAGGACGTCTTCTCGCTTCGGCTCGAGCCGGCCTCCGTGCCGGTGTCGGTCCAGGCGTAGCCGACCCGGCCTCGGCGGCTTTCGGCGCGTCGGCAGGCATCCGCGACCGCCAGCGTCGCATGGAACCAACGCCTCAACGCCTTCCGTGGACAGCTCGCCACACCTTCGGCACGATCGGCGTGTCCGTTCGGGCCGACCTCGAGGGACAGCCCCTGGCGATTGCCGGCCGCGACGGCTGGCGCGGGACCTAGACTCGCTCGCATGAGCACGACGCGGCTGGAGACGTTCGCGGACGGCGTGTTCGCGATCGCCGCGACGCTGCTGATCCTGAACGTCGACTCGCAGGTGCGGGAGGGCAGCACCGCGATCGGCCACCAGCTCCTGGAGATCTGGCCGTCCTACATCGGCTACGCCGTGAGCTTCGTCACCATCGGGATCATCTGGTCCAACCACCACACGGTCATGGGCCAGCTCGGGCGCGTGAACCGAACGTTCCTGATGCTGAACATCTTCCTGCTGATGTGCGTCGCGTTCCTGCCGTTCCCGACCCGCCTCGTTGCGGAGCACCTGCGCGACCGCACCGAGCTGCAGCCCGCTGCGCTCGCGTACGGGGCAACGATGACCGTGATGTCGATCTGCTACCTGTCCCTCTGGCTCTACGCGATCAGCGAACGGCGGCTGCTACGGGAGGACGCCGATCCCCGAACGGTCAGCGGCATCACGCGTAGCTACCTCCCGGGCTTCCCGACCTACCTCACCGCCACGCTGATCGCGTTCGTCAGCCCCCTCACGAGCGTCGCGCTCTTCGGAGCGATCGCGCTCTTCTACGTGATCGACAGCTCGTTCTTCGGCGACGAGGTCATCGGCGCAGTGCCGTGAGCAGGGCGTCCACGACCTGCGGATCGAACTGCGTGCCGCTGCAGCTGCGCAGCTCCTCGACCGCCACCTCGACCGGCAGCGCCTTGCGGTACGAACGGTCGCTCGTCATCGCGTTGTAGGCGTCGCAGCAGGAGACGATGCGCGCGAGGAGCGGAATCTGCTCGCCGGCGAGCCCGTCGGGGTAGCCCTTGCCGTCCCAGCGCTCGTGGCACGAACGGACGACGCGGCCGATCTCGCCGAGCAGCCCGCCGACCCGGAGCAGTAGGCGCTCGCCCTCGATCGTGTGCCGCTCCATCACCGCGCGCTCCTCGCCGGTCAGCGGGCCGGCCTTGTTGACGATCGCGTTCGGGACGCGCACCTTGCCGACGTCGTGAAGCAGCGCCGCGAACTCGGCGTCGCGGCGCTCGCGCGCCGACAGGCCGAGCTCGTCGACGACCTTCATCGTCAGCTCGACGACGTCGCGGCTGTGCACGCCCGTGTACTCGTCGTCGGCCTCGACCACGTCGCCGAGCAGGAACGCCGTGCCCCGGTAGGCGTCGCGCAGCTCGAGCTCGTGGTCGATGCGCACCCGCCGCTCGCGGGCGAACACCGAGAGCAGGCCGACGAGCGGCAGCGCGAGCACGACGGCGTACGGCGACTCCTGGGCGGCGAACGCGACGGCGAGCCCGACCGGTGCCAGGCCGGCGTCGATCGCGTAGACCCAGAGCATCGCCCGCAGCTGCACGCTCGGGCGCACGCCGAGCGCAAGCCATTCGCGGCCGGCCGCGCAGGCCGTGTCGAGCGCGAACTGCGAGAGCAGCGCGAGCACGTAGAGCGGCCAGTCGGACAGCTTCGGGGCACGCTCGCCGGCCAGCCCGAGGACGAGCGCCGGCCCGACGGCGTGCCAGGCGATCATCAGCCGCATCGGGATCCGGCCGACGCGGAGGGAGCCGCGCACGCACTCGTCGATGCTCCCGAGCACGATCCCGGCTGCGACGGCGAGCGGCACGTACCCGACCGGCAGCGCGAACAGCATCGGCACGAGGATCAGCTCGGTCGGGATCGCCGAGCCGGTGCCGATCTCGAAGTCCAGCCGGAAGGCGGCGGCGTACGCGAGCACGAGCACGGCGACGGCTGTCCACCCCGGGTCGCGCGTGGACGGCAGCAGCGTTGCGAGCAGCACGGCCGTGACCAGGAAGCCGCCCGAGAAGACGACGACCGACCACAGCTCGCGGCGCGCGAGCCGGCTCAGCCGCCGGGCCCGCTGCTCCTCGATGACGCGCTGCTCGTCGGGATCGAGGAGGGCCGAGCGCACGGGTGCCGTGGCCGCAGTGGACATCCGCACAAGCATCGGCCGCCGCCACCGGGAGCTTCCCTAGTTCGAGGGATCGAGTGCCTCTCGAAGCCCCCGATCGGGTGATGCAGCCGCGCCGACTGCCGCGAAAGTGAGACCACTCTCTAGCGGCGAGGAGGAAGGCGTGGCGGCACCTGCGGTACGGAAGACCCTCTTGGCGCTCACCGGCGTGGCGATCGTGGCGGCGCTGGCGACGGCCTCGACGGCGAAGGCGGGCCTGCTCTCGACGGGCTCCGCGTCCTACTGCGATCCGACCGCCAGCCAGGTGTTCGCCCCCTGGGGCGACTCCTCGTACTACGCGAGGTTGTTCAACGGAAGCTTCGAGGGCGGGAGCACGGGATGGAACCTGAGCGGCGGTGCACGCATCGTCTCGGGTAACGAGCCGTTCTTCGTGGGTGACGCAGACGACAGCCACTCCCTGCTCCTGCCCTCGGGGAGCTCGGCCACCAGCGCGACCGTGTGCTTCGCGCTCGCGGACTGGCACCTGCGCCTCTTCGCCAGGAACGTCGGCTCGACACGCGGGCAGCTCCACGTCCAGGTGGTCGTACCGAGCCTGCTCGGCGTGCTCTCGGTGCTCGACGGCGGCACGGTCTCCGCGGGCGACACGTGGCAGCCCTCACCGCGGCTCGCGCTCCTGCTCAGCAACGTCACGAGCCTGCTCGGGACGAAGGCGGTCGCGTTCCGGTTCACGCCGGTCGGCACCGGCGCGGCCTTCCAGCTCGACGACGTCTACCTGGATCCCTGGAAGTGCACCTAGCCGCGAGCGGCTAGCCCGTCCAGCACGACACCGACGTACCGCCGCCAGAGCTCCGCGTCGGACGCGCCGTACGCGCCGCGGATCGCGGTTCCGACCAGCGTCGAGACGTCGTCCGCCGACACGTCCCTGCGGAGCGCGCCGGCCTCCTGGGCCCGCTCGATCAGCCGATCGATGAGGGCGTTCAGCTCGGCCTTCGCCTCGGCGACGTCGCGCATGGCGCAGCGGGTGTAGCCCTCGTGGAGGCCGCGGTCGCGCGCGTGCATCTCGCCCGCGTGCCAGACGAACGAGCGGAAGGCCTCGCCGGCGTCCTCCTCGGCAAGCGCGGTCTCGACGAATCCGATCAGCTCGCGGATCTGCTTCGAGACGACGGCGGAGATCAGCGCGTCCTTGGTCGGGAAACGCCGGAAGACGGTCGCGTGCCCGACGCCGGCGCGCCGCGCGATCTCGTCCACGCTGACGTCGCAGCCGCGCTCGGCGAAGAGCTCGGCTGCGGCGTCGAGGACGCGCTCCAGGTTGCGCTGCGCGTCCGCGCGGAGCTGGGTCGTGCTCATGCCGCGCTCGGCGCCGTGGCCGCCTCGGCCTCGATGCGCGCGACGTGCTGCCGCCGCAGCAGGACGAGCATCGTCACCAGGCCGGCCGTGACGAACACGGCGGCTCCTGCGAACGCCCAGTGGAAGCCGGTGACGAGCGCGTTCGGATCGGTCGGCCCGCCGGCGGCGGTCGTCTTGCTCGCCGCGATCGTGGAGAGGATCGCGAGCCCGAGCGCGCCGCCGATCTGCTGCGAGGTGTTGAAGAGGCCCGACGCCAGACCCTGGTCCTCGTCCTCGAGGCCCGTGGTGGCGATCAGGGTCAGCGGCATGAAGACCGCGCCCATCCCGAGCGAGGTCACGATCAGCGCGGGTAGGACGTCGGGGAGATACGAGCCGTCGACGGGCAACCGCACGAGCAGCAGCATCCCGAGCGCGGTCACGACCATCCCGAGCGCGGCGACCGGCCGGACGCCGACGCGGGGCGCGAACTGCGCGGCCAGGCCGGCCGAGACCATCACGCCGGCCGTGAAGGGCAGGAACGCGAGCCCCGCCTCCAGCGGCCCGTAGCCGAGCACGCGCTGGATGTAGAGCGTGTTGAAGAAGAACATCGCGAACATCCCGCACGCCACGAGGAGCATGACGACGTTCGCGGTGAGCAACGAGCGCACGCGGAAGATCGACAGCCGCACGAGCGGCGCCTTCGAGCGGAGCTCGATCACCACGAAGGACGTCAACAGCACGCCGGCCAGGACGAAGAAGCCGATCGTCGTCGGCGAGCCCCAGCCCGCGGTCTCGGACTTGACGATCGCGTAGACGAGCGCCATCAGCCCGCCCGTCACGCTGACTGCTCCGGCCACGTCGAACGTCCGGTGCGCGTGCTCGTCACGCGACTCGGGGATCAGCCGCAGCGAGAGCGCGAAGGTGGCGATGCCGACCGGGACGTTGACGAAGAAGATCCACGGCCAGGAGAGCAGCTGCGTCAGCAGGCCGCCTAGGATCAGGCCGACCGCGGCGCCGCCGACGGCGATCGCCGCCCAGACGCCGAGCGCGCGGGCGCGCTCCCTCCCCTCGGCGAAGGTGGTCGAGATGATCGACAGCGCGGCGGGAGAGACGAACGCCGCTCCCAGTCCCTGCAGGGCGCGCGAGGCGATCAGCATGCCCTCGTTGACGGCGAGCCCGTTCAGCAGCGAGGCGACGGTGAAGACGACGAGGCCGGCCAGGAACAGGCGCTTCCGGCCGATCAGGTCGCCGGCGCGGCCGCCGAGCAGCAGGAAGCCGCCGAAGACCAGCGTGTAGGCGTTCACGATCCACTGCAGGTTCGCCTCGCTCAGGTGCAGATCGGTCTGGATCGACGGCAACGCGACGTTCACCACGGTGCTGTCGAGGATGACCATGAACTGCGCGAGGCAGACCAGGACGAGGACGACCCACTTGTTGCTTTCACTGGTGCTCATCGCGCTCCTTCGAAAAACGGACGACAGAGTCCGGTTACGCTAGCAGAACCGGACGAGCCAGTCCGGTTACTGGAGCCGTTGGCGAGTCGGTGCACGCTCTCGGGGCGTGATGGTCGTTCCGAGGCAAGGACGCAGGGAGTGCTCGTAGCCGGAGGCTACGGGCGCGACTGAGGACGCTGCATCGGGGCGAGCAGCGCGTTCCGAGAGCCTCGTCACCGGGTCGTCTACGGCTCTTAGACTGTTGCGAGTGGAGTCGTCGCTGCCAGTCGCCGAGCGCCCGCGCCGCCCCGAGTGGATGAAGGTCCGCGCGCCGAGCGCGGACTCGTCGTACTTCGACGTCAAGAAGCTGATCCACGGCGCCTCGCTGAACACGATCTGCGAGGAGGCGCGCTGTCCCAACATCGCCGAGTGCTGGGGCCGCGGCACCGCGACCTTCCAGATCCTAGGGGAGACGTGCACGCGCGCGTGCCGCTACTGCTACGTCAACTCGGGCCGGCCCGAGGAGCCGCCCGACCCGCTCGAGCCGCTCCGCCTCGCGGCGACGGCGGCGAAGATGAACCTCAAGCACGTCGTCGTCACCTCGGTCGACCGTGACGACGTGCCCGACCGGGGCGCCGGCCACTACGCGGCCACGGTCCGGGCGCTCAGGCACAAGGTGCCCGACGCGACGATCGAGATCCTCACGCCCGACTTCCTCGGCGTCGAGGAGGAGGCGCTGCGGACGATCCTCGTCGAGCGGCCCGACGTCTTCAACCACAACATCGAGACCGTCCGCCGCCTGCACCGGCGCATGCGCGGCGCCAAGGCGAGCTACGACAAGGCGCTCTGGCTGCTCGCGCGTGCGAAGGAGATCGCGGACTACCCGGTGCTGACGAAGTCCGGGATCATCGTCGGCCTGGGGGAGACGAACGACGAGGTCGTCGAGACGATGCGCGACCTGCGCGCCCACGGCGTGGACGTGGTCACGATCGGGCAGTACCTGCAACCGAGCGCGAAGCACGCCAGGATCGACCGCTGGGTGCACCCGGACGAGTTCCGCTGGTTCCGCGAGCAGGGCGAGGCGCTGGGCTTCGGCTCGGTCTTCGCCGGGCCGCTCGTCCGGAGTTCCTACCGCGCGGACGAGCAGCGGCACGCGGCCGCGACCGGCCGTGGCGCGGTGGCCTACTAGCGACCCGGCCGCCCTCGGCTCGAAGCGCAGCCGAGCCGAGCTCGAATTCTCCAGATCGCGTGCACGGGACGCCTGACGGGGCGGAGGAGTAGTCTCCGGCCAATCGGGCCATACGATGGGCATGACCAGACCATCTCTGCTTCTCGTGGTGCCGGCGGCGTTCCTCGCAGCGGCGGCCACCTCCGCGCTCGGCGGTCCGTCGGCGACGCCGACCTTGAAGCTGACGAAGCGGACGCCCCTCCAGGTTCAGGGCCTTGGGTTCAAGCTCCGCGAGCAGGTCAGCGTGACCGCCGCGAGCGAGACCACCAGCGCCAAGGTCCGGGTGGTCGTGCGCACGACCGCCCGAGGGACCTTCGCCGCCAGCCTGGGCCGGTGGAACCGCTGCAAGGCCGTCACCGTCAAGGCCGTCGGAGCACGAGGCGACCGCGCGACGCTCGTCGTTCGGCCGCCCCCGCCGGTCGACGTGCCCTGCTGGGGCATCTGAGCGTGCGGTGATCGAGGGGCCGCGCGCAGCGGCCCCTCGATCGTGGACTTCGATCAGCCGAGCCTGAGCTGCCAGGCCCCGAGGCCGTGCGAGGCCGCGTACAGCACCCGCTTGCTCGAGACCATCGTCAGGCCCGCGACCTCGACGTTCGGCATCCCCGGAGCCGCGAGCTCCCAGCTCGTCGTTCCTGCCGGAAGCTCGAGCACGCCGAAGTCGCTCGACGCGTACACGTTGCCTGTCACCTCGTCGAGCGCAACGTCGGTCGCCGGAAGGTCGCCCCAGTCGTACGAGCGGTCGACCCAGGTCGCCGTGCCCGTGCCCGGGTGGTAGGTGACCTCGAACAGATGGCCCGGCGTCGCGGGCGTGTTCGAGTTGTAGCCGCTGTAGGAGATCCAGGCGTGGTTCCCGTCGCTCGCGTCGACGTAGATCGAGCTCGGATAGCGGTTCGGCGTGGTCGCGTCGTCGATGCGCGTCCAGCTGACCGCGCTCGCCGGATCCGCGTCGACGTTCTTCGACACGAAGATGCGGCCGGTGCTCGTCGCCGCCCAGCCCGTGTTCGTGTCGGAGGCGGTCCGCTCGACGGACGTCATCGTGCCTCCGGCGCGGGTGCCCCAGGCCGCACCAGTCAGCGGCGTCGGGCCGAGCTCCGCCCAGTCACCGCACTGGACCGTGAAGTCGCCGGTCCACTCGTTGCAGTGCTGGTTGGCCTCGGCCAGCGTCATCGAGCCGAGCCCGAACGTCTTCGTCCGGTAAGCGGTCCGGTTCGTGCCCGCGAACATCGTGCCGGACACGCTCGGGTCGCTGATCACCGGCGCGTAGAACTCCGCGGCCCCGAACGGATCGGACACCCAGATCCAGTCGGCGAGGTTGCCGTTGTTGAAGTTCACGTCGGTGCTGACGCCCGTGAAGTTGTGGAACCGGAACTCCGGCCGCGCGACGTCGAAGCCGGACTGGCCGCCGTCGCCGATCATCGTGTTGTGCCACTCGGTCTTGCTGCCGTAGTTCTCCCAGGTGCCGTTGTCCTGCGTCCCGCCCTGGAGCTCGCCCACGTCGAACGGGCTGACCGACAGGCTCTGGAACTGCAGCGTCGTCAGGCCGGCGTTGACGCTCTCCAGCTGCGACGGGATCGCCGACAGCATCTGCTGGCA
>DATIER010000150.1:0-3869 GCA_035455605.1 Gaiellaceae bacterium | reverse complement strand
GAGCCGAACCGCGACAAGGTCGGCCGGCTGACGCGCGACCAGGTGCGCCAGATCGCCGAGACGAAGATGCCCGACCTGAACGCCCGGGACGTCGAGCAGGCGATGCTGATCGTCGCCGGCACCGCGCGCTCGATGGGCGTGGAGACCGACTTCTGATGCCGAGCCACGGCAAGAACTACCGCAACTTCCGCGCGCAGATCGACCGCGAGCGCCTGTACTCGCCGGCCGAGGCGGTGCGCATGCTGAAGGACGCGCAGACGGCGAAGTTCGACGAGAGCGTCGAGGCGCACTTCAACCTGGGCCTCAACGTCCGCCACGCCGAGCAGCAGCTGCGCGGGACGCTGATGCTCCCGCACGGCACCGGCCGCGAGGCCCGCGTCGCCGTGTTCGCCGAGGGCGAGAAGGCGCGGGAGGCCGAGGAGGCGGGCGCCGACGTGGTGGGCACGAACGACCTGGCGTCCCGGATCGAGGAGGGCTTCGACGAGTTCGACGTCGCCGTCGCGACGCCCGACCAGATGGGCGTGGTCGGCAAGCTCGGCCGCATCCTCGGGCCGCGCGGGAAGATGCCGAACCCGAAGACCGGCACGGTCACGATGGACGTCGGCAAGGCCGTTCGGGAGGCCAAGGCCGGAAAGCTCGAGTACCGCACCGACCGCGGCGCGAACGTCCACGTCACGATCGGGAAGAAGAGCTTCGACGACCGCCAGCTGCTCGAGAACTACGCCGCGCTGGTCGACGAGATCGTCCGCGCCAAGCCGGCGGCCGCGAAGGGCCGCTACATCAAAACGGTCACCCTGACCAGCACGATGGGCCCCGGGATCCATGTCGACCCGGCACGCACGAGAGGCATCGTCGACGAGCTCGACCAAGAAGGAGCGCCTGCAGAAGACGCAGTGACCGCGTAGAGAGCCCCGGCCGAAGACCACTGGCAGCCCTCGGGCGAAAGACCAGTCGAGGCGGAGCGAGGGAACGGCATCGCGCCCTTCCGAGCCCGCCTGCGTGCGGGCTCGACGCGTAAGAGGAGGTGAACGGATGCTGAGAGCTGACAAGGAACGGGTCGTCGCGGAGCTCGCCAGGCAGCTGGGTGAGTCGGAGACGTTGATGGTCGCCGACTACCGCGGCCTGACGATGCCGGAGATCGACGAGCTGCGCGGCCGCCTGCTCGAGGCGGGAGCGCGTTTCCGCGTGGTCAAGAACACGCTCACGAAGCTGGCCGCCGAGCAGGCCGGGACAACCGACGTCCTGCAGCTGATCGAAGGGCCGACGGCGATTGCGTTCCTGGACGCCCAGGGCGACCCCGTCGCCGTCGCGAAGGTGCTGAACGAGGTCGCGCGGGCGCGTGACGTGCTCGTGATCCGCGGCGGCGTGCTCGAAGGAACCGTCGTCGGCGAGGACGAGATCAAGCGTCTGGCGACCCTGCCGCCGGCCGACGTGTTGCGGGCGCAGCTGGCCGGAGCGGTGTTCGCGCCACTGACGACCGTGGTCGGGCTGTTCACCGCCCCGCTGCGCGATCTCGTCGGCGTGCTCGACGCGAGGATCCGGCAGCTCCAGGAGCAGGGCGAGGACGTTCCGTCGGAAGAGCCGCAGGCGGAGGCGCCTGCAGAGAAACCACAGCCAGAGGAGTCCGAAGAGCCGTCGGCGGAGGCCGAGCCGGCTTCGGCCGACGAAGAGGAGGAACAGCAGGATGGCTAAGACCGACACCGCTTCGCTCGTCGAGACCCTGGGCGGGATGACCGTCCTGGAGCTCGTCGACCTGAAGAACAAGCTCGAGGAGGAGTGGGGCGTGAGCGCCGCCGCTCCGGTGGCCGTGGCCGCGCCGGGCGCCGCTCCGGCCGCGGGCGGCGACGGCGCCGCTGCCGAGGAGAAGACGTCGTTCGACGTCGTGCTCGCGGGCGCCGGCGACAAGAAGATCCAGGTGATCAAGGTCGTCCGCGCGATCACGGGCCTCGGGCTCAAGGAGGCGAAGGACCTCGTCGACGGGGCGCCCAACCCCGTCAAGGAGGGCGTCGCCCAGGACGAGGCCGACCAGATCAAGGCGCAGCTCGAGGAGGCCGGAGCGACCGTCGAGGTCAAGTAGCACCGCTCGAGCCGAGCTGCGAAGGGCCGCCCGCGGGCGGCCCTTCGTCGTTTCGTCACCCGTTTCAGGGATTCGCGCGACCACGGCGCAGGATCGAGCCGACAACAGCGTCAACTCGGCGCAATCCCAACCCTCAGACGGAGGTACTCCCCGATGCGGTTCAAGATTCTCGTGCTCGCGCTCGTGTCCGCGCTCGTCGCGGCGTCCGCGGCAGTCGCCAAGGACCACCCCGGCAACCAGGGCAAGGGCCATCATCCGACCACCGGCGCCGGCTGCAGGCCGGCCGTCACGGTCATGCTCGCGGGCACGCTCGCGGCGGACGTCGACCCTCAGGACGGCGACACGTCGTTCGTGCTCACCGTGAGCCACTCGAACAGGCACGGCCGCGCGTACAAGCAGGCCGGCACGGCGACGATCCTCGTCGACGCGAAGACGAAGGTCCGCCGCGAGGGCGCGAAGAACGTCGGCGCGCTCGCCCCGAACGACCTCGTGCACGTGACGGCCAAGGCGTGCAAGGCCGACCTGAAGGACGGCGGCATGCCTGACCTGACGGCGCGGATGGTCGGCGCCCACCCGGCGCAGGCTTCCTCCTAGCGCACCTCGCAGCACCCGCCGGAGGCGTCCGAAACGGGCGCCTCTGGCGTTCATCCGCACCCTCAGCTACAGTTCTGCCCTCGCCGGTGACCCTTCGGTCGCCGTGCCTTGCGCAGCAGGCTCGTCGTTCGCTATTCTTGGCGGTTCCGCGCCGACGTTCGCCTGTCCGCATTTCGAAGTTCACCTCATAGCCGTAAAGGGAGGCACCCAGACTTGACCACCCGGGTCGCTGCGCTTCGCGCGCGCAAGAGCTTTTCGCGTCTCAAGCACGTACTCGACCTTCCCAACCTGATCGACATCCAGAAGGCCTCGTTCCAGTGGTTCCTGGAGGAGGGCCTGCGGGAGACGATCGACGACATCTCACCGATCGAGGACTACACCGGCACGCTCGCCGTCGAGTTCGGCGAGTACAAGTTCGGCGATCCTCCGGTCGGGATCCAGGAGTGCCGGGAGAAGGACCTGACCTACCAGGCGCCGCTCTCGATGACGGTCCGCTTCGTCAACAAGGAGACGGGCGAGATCCGCGAGCAGACGGTCTTCATGGGGGACTTCCCGATGATGACCCAGTGGGGCACGTTCATCATCAACGGCACCGAGCGCGTGATCGTCACGCAGCTCGTCCGCAGCCCCGGCGCCTACCTGATGGAGCCGAAGGACCCTGCGAAGCAGGTCTTCACGGCGAACCTGATGCCGAGCCGCGGCTCGTGGCTCGAGCTCGAGATCGACAAGAAGGGCGTCGTCTACGCACGCATCGACCGGAAGCGCAAGCTGCCGATCACGACGCTCCTGCGCGCGCTCCCCGAGGAGGACCCCTCGACCGGCTGGCAGCTCGACACCAGCTCGAACGAGGCGATCATGAAGCTCTTCGGCGACTCGATCTACATCGCCAACACGCTCGAGAAGGATCCGTCCACGCGCGAGGACGAGGCGCTGATCGAGGTCTTCAAGAAGCAGCGGCCGGGTGAGCCGCCGACGCTCGACAACGCACGCAACCTGCTGCGGTCGCTGTTCTTCGACCCGAAGCGCTACGACCTGACGAAGGTCGGCCGCTACAAGCTCAACCAGCGGCTCGGCGTCGACGTGCCCGACGACGTGCGGGTGCTCACGACGCAGGACATCCTCGCGCTCGTCAAGAAGCTCGTCGAGCTGCCCGACATGCTCGGCGTCGACCCCGAGTCGAAGGACTACGCGGCCGACG
>DATIER010000149.1:0-9137 GCA_035455605.1 Gaiellaceae bacterium | reverse complement strand
AAGGAACTCGGCAAAATGGCCCCGTAACTTCGGGAGAAGGGGCGCCCCGGTAGAGTGAAGCCCTTTACGGGCCGAGCTCGAGGGGGCCGCAGTGAAACGGCCCAAGCGACTGTTTACCAAAAACACAGGTCTCTGCGAAGTCGAAAGACGACGTATAGGGGCTGACGCCTGCCCGGTGCCGGAAGGTCACGCGGAGAGGTTAGCCTTCGGGCGAAGCCTCGAAGCCAAGCCCCGGTAAACGGCGGCGGTAACTATAACCGTCCTAAGGTAGCGAAATTCCTTGTCGGGTAAGTTCCGACCTGCACGAATGGCGTAACGACTTGGGCGCTGTCTCAACGAGGGATCCGGTGAAACTGTAGTCTCGGTGAAGATGCCGAGTACCCGTGGTTGGACGGAAAGACCCCGTGAACCTTTACTACAGCTAGATGTTGGAGTTCGGGGCATGTTGTCCAGGATAGGTGGGAGACTGTGAAGCGGAGGCGCTAGCCTTCGCGGAGTCGCCCTTGGGATACCACCCTTCGTGTTCTGGGCTTCTAACTCGAGGCCGTGATCCGGCTCGGGAACAGCATCTGGTGGGTAGTTTGACTGGGGCGGTCGCCTCCTAAAATGTAACGGAGGCGCGCAAAGGTTCCCTCAGCACGGTTGGAAATCGTGCGTAGAGTGCAAAGGCATAAGGGAGCTTGACTGCGAGACTGACAAGTCGAGCAGGTGCGAAAGCAGGCCTTAGTGATCCGACGGTGGAGAGTGGAATTGCCGTCGCTCAACGGATAAAAGGTACTCCGGGGATAACAGGCTTATCCTTCCCAAGAGTCCACATCGACGGAAGGGTTTGGCACCTCGATGTCGGCTCGGCGCATCCTGGGGCTGGAGTAGGTCCCAAGGGTTGGGCTGTTCGCCCATTAAAGCGTTACGCGAGCTGGGTTCAGAACGTCGTGAGACAGTTCGGTCCCTATCCACCATGGGCGTTGGAAGCTTGAGAGGAGTCGTCCTCAGTACGAGAGGACCGGGACGAACAGACCTCTGGTGTATCAGTCGTCGTGCCAACGGCGCTGCTGATTAGCCACGTCTGGATGGGATAACCGCTGAAAGCATCTAAGCGGGAAGCCCACCTCGAGATGAGGCTTCCCATCCCCTCGAGGGAGTAAGGGCCGTGGGAGACCACCACGTCGATAGGCGGGACGTGCAAGCACAGCAATGTGTTCAGCGGACCCGTACTAATTGCCCGAGGTCTTGATTTTGAACGCGTTGTCGCTGCTATGGAGTTTTGAGGGTGCGCCCGGCGCGCCTTTGACAGTTTCGGCGGTGATAGCGGCGGGGGTACACCTCTTCCCATTCCGAACAGAGAAGTTAAGCCCGCTCGCGCCGATGGTACTCGGAGGGCAACCTCCCGGGAGAGTAGGTCGCCGCCGACTTCTTGCGAAAAGAGCCGCTACCGAAGCGGCTCTTTTCGTTTCAGGCGGCGCGCAACTTCTCGCGCCAGTCGGGGTCGAGCGCCCGCAGCCGGCGGACCCGATCCTCGACCGGCGGGTGCGTCGCGAAGAGCCCCGCAAGCCCCTCTTCGACGAAGGGGTTGAACGTGTAGAGCGGCTCGGTCGCCGGCGAGGCACGGAATTCGACCAGCTCCGCGGCCTGCTCGAGCCGGATCAACGCGTCGGCGAGGCCGTGCGGCGACCCGCACAGCTCCGCCCCCGCGCGATCAGCCGCGAACTCGCGTTTGGGCGAGAGGAGCAGGTGCACGATCGCGGCGGCAAGCGGCCCGAGCACGAACAGGAGCGCACGCTGCAGGAACCCGCCGACCCTGCTCGTCTCGATCAACGCGGCGGCGACGATCACGGCCGCCGTCTGGACGAGCACGTCGCGGTTGCGGAGGTGTGCGAGCTCGTGCGCGAGGACGCCCTCGAGCTCCGCTGGCGGCGCCGCCGCCAGCAGGCCACGACTGACCGCGATCCCGCCGCGCGCGCCGCGCCCGACCGCAAACGCGCGCGGCAGGCCGTCTTCGAGTACGTAGAGGCGTGGCTTCGGCAGCATCGCGATCCCGGCGAGCGACGTCGCGGCGGCGTGCAGCGCCGGTGCCTCGCCGAGCGGCAACTCGCGAGCGCCGACCATGCCGAGGACGACACGGTCGCCGTACCAGTACGCCGCACCGGCCACGAGCAGCGCGAAGAAGACGAGCAGCGAGGCGAGTCGGTAGCCGCCGATCTCCCAGCCGATCGCGCCGACGGCGGCGCAGCCGGCGGCGACCAGCAAGCACGCCTTGAGGACGTTCCACGCAGCGACGAGCCGCCAGCGCACCGCTCAGCCGTCGTCCGGTTGCTCGTCCTCCTCGAGCCCGCGCGGCGGCCAGTCCGGCTCCGGCGCGTCGCAGCGGCTCGAGCAGTGCAGCGAGGCGATGTTCTGGAGCGGGATCAGGATGTGGCCGTTGAGCTCGAGGTGAGCGACATCGTCGAGGAGGCAGTACGCGGTGAGCACGCCGTCCTGATAGTCGCCGCCGAACAGCGCGACTTCGACCTGCTCGCCCTTGTACTTGTTCGTGTAGTCCTCCAAGCGGCCTCAGTCTAGACGGCGCAGGGCGCCGGCCTCGACCGCGAACTCGAGGACGGCTGCGTTGCCGACGACCGGGGCGCGGCGGCGCGCTTCGGCGTAGCTCATCCGGTCGGCGAACGCGGCGGCGGCACGCATCGGCCCGCCGTGCGTGACGGCGAGGATGCGCTCGCCGTCGTGCGCTGCGGCGAGCTCCAGCAGAGCCGCGATCACGCGCTCGGCCATCTGTTCGTAGGTCTCGCCGTCCTCCCAACCCTGGCCGTAGTCGAGCCAGCGCGCGTACTGGTCGGCGAAGCGCGCCTCGATCTCGGCGCGGGTAAGCCCGGACCACGCCCCGACGTCGACCTCGCGGAGCGCGCCGACCGTTACCGGCTCGAGCCCTCGCGACGCCGCCAAGACCTCCGCCGTCTCGAGCGCGCGGCGCAGCGGGCTCGAGTACACGGCCGCCAGCTCCTCGGCCATCAACGCGACCGAGAGATCGACCACTTGCGCGCGCCCGGTCGGGTTGAGCGGCGGATCCGCCCACCCCTGGAAGCGGCCCTCGCGGTTCCAGTCGGTCTCGCCGTGGCGGGCCAGCAGGATGGTCGTCACGGCGGGACTAGACTACCCCGCCTTGGACCTCGGCCTGAGAGAGCGCGTCTGCCTGGTGACGGGGTCGACCGGCGGGATCGGCCGCGCGACCGCGGAGCTGCTCGCGCAGGAGGGAGCGGAGGTCGTGACGTGCGGGCGCGGCGAGGCGCCGGGCGTAGGCGAGGCGAAGCACGTCGTGGCCGACTTGTCCCAGCCCGGCGAGCCGGAGCGCGTCGTCGGCGAGGCCGGCGCGCTGGACGTGCTCGTGAACAACGTCGGCTATGCCGAGCAGCGCGATTTCCTCGCACTCACGGACGAGGTCTGGGACGAGGCGTGGCAGCTGAACGTGATGAGCTTCGTCCGCGCGATCCGCGCGGCCGTCCCCGGGATGAGAGAACGCGGCCGCGGCGTGATCGTCAACGTATCGTCGACCGCGGGCAAGCGCCCGTCGACGGGAATGCCGGAGTACTCCGTCACGAAGGCGGCCGTGTTGTCCCTCTCGCGGCTCGTTGCCGATCTGTATGCGGGCGCCGGAATCCGCTGCAACGCCCTGACTCCGGGGCCGACGGCGACCACGGCGTGGACGGGCGAGGGCGGGCTTGCCGACCAGCAGGCGGCGCGGAGCGGCAAGACCCGCGACGAGGTGCTCGAGGCGGTGGGGAAGGGGCGGCCGCTCGGCCGGCTGGCCGAGCCGGAGGAGATCGCCGCGGTGGTCGCCTTCCTCTGCTCGGACCGGGCCTCGTACGTCACCGGAGCCGCCTGGAGCGCGGACGGCGGCACCGTACCGATCATCGTCTAGCGGCCGGCTGTGGAGCGATCGGCACTCCATGGGCGCAGGTGCGTCACAGACGCGACACACGGAACCCGGTAGCGTCGAGCGCGAGGGAGGCGGGTTCAAACCCCACCCTCGAGAGGGTGGGGGTGCGGTCGTCAGCTACCGCGACGCGGCCCGTCGCTGCCCGGTCGACGGGCTAGCATCGGTCGCCATGCCGGAGCTTGCTGGACGCACCGCCGACGCCTTCGAGGCGGGCGTTCGCGAGCACGAGGAGCGCTGGCTCTCGCGGCTCGCCGTGCGCTCGTACGAGACGCGCGGGCGCGTCCAGGACGAGGAGCCGTGCCTGCTGCGCACGCCGTTCCAGCGCGACCGCGACCGGATCGTGCACACGAAGGCCTTCCGCCGGCTGATGCACAAGACGCAGGTCTTCGTCGACCCGGCCGGCGACCACTACCGCACGCGTCTCACCCATACGCTCGAGACCACCGGCATCTCGCGCGGCGTGGCGCGGGCGCTCAGGTTGAACGAGGACCTGGTCGAGGCGATCGGGCTCGGCCACGACCTCGGGCACCCGCCGTTCGGGCACGCCGGCGAGGAGGCCCTGGACTCGCTGCTCCAAGAGCGCTTCGGGCACGGCTTCCACCACAACGAGCACTCGCTACGCGTCGTCGACGTGCTCGAGCGCGACGGCCGCGGGCTCAACCTCACCGCGGAGGTGCGCGACGGGATCCTGAACCACACCGGGCCGAACGAGCCGGACACGCTCGAGGGCAAGATCGTCCGCCTCGTCGACCGTGTCGCCTACATCAACCACGACATCGACGACGCCGTCCGCGCCGGCGTGCTCGACCCGGCCGAGCTCCCGGCAGGGGAGATCGAGCTGCTCGGCCCGACCGGCTCCCGCCGGATCGATGCGCTCGTGCACGACCTCGTCGAGACCTCCGCGCGCGAGGGCGACATCCGCCAGAGCCCCGAGGTCGGCGAGGCGATGCTCTCGCTGCGCGCGTTCATGTTCGAGCGCGTCTACCTCGGCGACGCCGCAAGGGCCGAGCACGCGCGCGCCCACGCGACGGTTCAGCGCATCTTCGAGCATCTGCTGGACCGTGGAGATTCCGTCGACGACGTGATCGACTACGTGGCCGGGATGACAGATCGTTTCGCGATCAGCTACGCCGAGCAGCTCTGATGGCGCGCATCCGCGACGCGTCGGTGCGGGAGACCGTGGCGGCGGCCGACATGGTCGAGGTCGTCTCGGCGCGCACGCAGCTCCGGCGCAGCGGCGCCCGCTGGACGGGCCTCTGCCCGTTCCACGACGAGAAGACGCCGAGTTTCTCGGTCAACCCGGCCGACAAGCTCTACTACTGCTTCGGCTGCGGCGCCGGGGGCGACGTGATCAGCTTCGTGCGCGAGACGGAGCAGCTCGACTTCGCCCAGGCGGTCGAATGGCTCGCGGAGCGCTACCGCGTGACGCTCGAGTACGAGGAGGCCTCACCCGAGCAGGACGCGGCCCGCGGGCGCCGCGAGCGGCTGCTCGCGCTGCTCGAGCAGGCGACGAGCTTCTACGAGCGCTACCTCTGGGAGTCGCCGCGAGGCGAGCAGGCGCGCGCGTACCTGGCGAGCCGCGGGCTCGGCGAGGAGGTCTGTCGCGAGTACCGCCTCGGCCTCGCGCCGGGCGGGGCGACGCTGGCGCGCAAGGCCCGCGAGAAGGGCTTCACCGCCGCCGAGCTGAGCGCGGCCGGCCTCGTCAACCGGCGCGGCAACGACTACTTCAACGGCCGGCTGCTCTTCCCACTCGCCGATGCGCGCGGGCGCGTGCGCGGGTTCCAGGCCAGGAAGCTGCGCGAGGACGATCCGTTGCGCGCGAAGTACGTGAACTCGCCCGAGGGCGAGCTGTTCCGCAAGGGCGACCTGCTCTACGGGCTCGACCGGGCGCGGACGGCGATCGCGAAGCAGGAGCGCGCCGTGGTGGTCGAGGGGAACACGGACGTGCTCGCGCTGCGGCAGGCCCGGCTCGAGCCGGTCGTCGCCTCGATGGGCACGGCGCTCACCGAGCGCCAGCTGAAGGAGCTCTCCCGCCTGACGCACAGGGCGTGGCTGTGCTTCGACGGCGACGCGGCCGGCGAGGCCGCGACCCTGCGCGGGATGGAGCTGGCGGCGGCGCAGGGCTTCGAGGTGCGCGTCGTCACGCTGCCGCCCGGCCGCGACCCTGCCGACCTCGCCGACGGCTTCGACGAGCTGCTCGCGCGCGCCGAGAGCTACCTCTCCTACCGCGTCCGGCTCGAGATCGAGCGCGCGGCGGATCGGCAGGAGGCGTTCGTGCGCGTCCGCGAGGTGCTGTCGCGCTTCGAGGACTCGCCCGAGCGGCAGGACGCGATGCGGTTCGCTGCCGACCGGCTCGACCTGCCGAAGGAGACGCAGGCGGGGCTCGCGCCGCACGGCCGCCGCGCGGCCACGGGGGAGATCTCGCCGCGGCTGCTCGAGAAGGGCGCGCGGTTGGAGCGCGATGCGCTCGCCGGCGTCGCCGCGCACCCCCAGCTCCGCGACCTGCTCGCCGAGCTCTCGGAGGAGCATTTCGACGCCGACCTGCACCGCCGCGCCCGCGCCCACCTGCTCGAGCCGGGCGATCCCGACCCGGAGCTCGTGCCGCTTCTGGCCGAGCTCGACGCCCGCGCGGCGGCCGAGGGCATCGACGAGGAGACGGCGAAGGAGCTGCTCCTGCGCCTGCGCGAGCGCCAGGTGCGGCGGGAGCTCGTGACGGCCGACCTCGAGCGCACGAAGGAGCTGCAGGAGCAGCTCGAGCGCATCCGCGCGACCGCGTCGAATCTCGCCTGAGACCTCCTACGAGGGTTTGACGAAACACCAAAGCACAAACGTTCGGTGCAGACGAGGTCGTGACAACTCCGTCTTGAACTGGAAAAGGTTCCCGTTGCCGACCGGGATGGACGTCCTTGCCGCACGCGCGACGCGGCCGAGAGCTTCGCTATCGAGACGACAACATCGAACCTCATAAAGCGCGTGCCCGGCACCGGCAGTCGCCCGAAGTGCGACGGCTGTCGCAGGTCCGTCGGCTGAGGTAGCGATCGACCTTACTCCGGTTCTTGGCGCGGCCCGCGTCGTTGTTCGAAAACTCTCCGTGAGGGTTAGAACGTCGTCCTGCCGGGCAGCGAGCGTACGGCACCCGAAAGGAGGACGTCTTGCCTCTTCTCTGGATTCTGGTGGTTCTGCTGGTGATCTTCGCGATCTTCGGCGGTGTCGCGATCAATAGCCTGCTATGGCTCGTCCTGATAGTGGCGCTGGTGGTCGCGGTGCTGGCGCTCCTGTAGCGATTGCGTACCGACGACGAGAAGCGGCCCGCCGAACGGTGGGCCGCTTCTCGTTTCTTCGTACGGAATCGTGAACGTGAAAGGCCTTCGCGCTTGCGCGTTTGCGTTTGAAAACGAGCGTCTCGGCAAGAGGCCTGCTTCGTCATAGGCAAGGGACTCCCCGCGAAAGAAGGAAGGAGGCCGGACGATGGCCGAGGCAATGGAGGAAGCGAAGGACGCAATTTCGAGCAGCGGTGACGACGCGGGCTCGCGTGTCGCCGGGCTCGCAAGCAAGGGCAAGATCGTTCCCGCCCTGGCGACGGCCGCCGCGGCCGGGGCTGCGGGGCTTGCGGCCGCCAAGGGACCGGGCTTGGTGAAGAAGCTCAAGGGTCAGGTCGACGATCAGGCACAGGGACTTGGCAAGAAGGCGCTCGCAGGCGCTACGCAGCGGGCCGGCTCTTCCGGAGGCCTGATGGGCAAGGCTGCGTCGAAGCTCATCGGCGGCGGGAGCGAGAGCGGCGGTGACGACGACGGCGGCGGCGGCAAGAAGACCCGGCGCCTGCCCATCCAGCGGTGGACGGACGTCGCAGTCCCCGTCGAGAAGGCCTACGAGGCATGGACGAACTTCGAGGAATACCCGGAGTTCATGCACAGGGTCCTCGACGTGTCGCAGGACGGTGACGACAAGATCCACTGGCAGGAGAAGATCTGGTTCTCGACCCGTGACTGGGACGGCGAGATCGTCGAGCGCCGCGAGAACGATCGCGTCGCCTGGAAGACCATCAGCGGCACCCAGCACTCCGGCATCGTCAGTTTCCACAAGCTCGACGACAACCTCACCCGCGTGATGGTCGACGTCGACTTCCTGCCTTCGGGGATGATCGAGAAGATGGCGTCGGGGCTGCGCTTCGTGAAGCGGGCCGTCGAGGCCGACCTCGCCCGCTTCAAGGCCTACGTCGAACTCAGCGATATCGACGAGCTCGAGTACTCGTCGAAGCCGGCCGAGATCGAGCAGTACAAGCAGAGCGAGGAGGACTCGGGCGACGAGGGCGAGTCGGACGATGCCCGAAGCAGCGCCGACGAGGACTCGAATGACGAGGAGCGCGAGAGCGAGCGGCAGGAGCGGGAGAGCAGGCGCGAGGAGCGCCGAAACGCGCTTTCTCCTGCGAGCTAGGTCGTAGGTTGAAAGTCACGCACACAGGGCAGAAGGACGAATCTGGCCACTGTAAGCACAAGCTCCACCCGGCAAACGCGCGGAGCGGCAAGGACTGAGATGGCAGACGAAGAGTGGCAGGACGCGAAGGAGAACGGCTTCATGAGAACCATGACCAAGCGCGCGCTCGCTCCGATCGTCGCCACTGCAGCGACGGCCGTGACGGGATACGCGATCCGAAAGGGGGCCGAGGTCTGGGAGCAAGAGTTGCGGCCCAAAATCGCAGAGAAGGGCGGTGGACGCGCGCTGGCCAGGGAAACGCTAGGCCATGCAGCCGCGACGGTGAGCGGCGCCGTTGAGAGCGCCCGCCCCCTGTCTGAGAAGATGAGCTCGCTTAGCGAGACGGTTCGGTCCGAGCAAGGCGCCGGCGCGGACGTGCCATCGGACGCTCCCGAACGATCGGTGAACGACGCAGAGCGCAAGGCGGAGCGGCAGCGGCGCGAGCAGCGGCGGCAGGAACGCCGGCACGCGTTGGAGCAGGCGAAGTCCAGCTAACGCTCGCAGCGGTGCCGGCTCCGCTCCTCACAGGGACGGGAGATTCCGACGGTGCGGCTCCCGCAGTCCAACGTGGACCGCGCCCGATGGTCAGTTTCGAGGTTAGCCATCGCCTCCGACCGGAAACACTTCTCGGGAGCGAGGCTAGGGAGGAGTAGGGATGGCGGCGCGCAACCAACGATCTCGCCGTGGCAAGAGCAGCAACGGCGCTCGCTCGAGGAGCGAGAGCCGGACTGCGGTC
>DATIER010000148.1:0-4383 GCA_035455605.1 Gaiellaceae bacterium | reverse complement strand
GTTCTTCTTCGGGCTGCTCTTCTTCGTGCCCGTGCTCGGGATGGCGATGGGCGCGGGGCTCGGCGCGCTCTTCGGCAAGCTCGAGCAGGCGGGCATCGACAAGGAGTTCCAGGCCCAGGCGCGCGACCTGCTCAGGCCGGGGACGTCGGCGCTCTTCCTCGTGCTGGAGGACGCGACGGCGGAGGCCGCGATCCGGTCGCTGAGCCGGCACGGCGGAACGATCCTCAAGACCTCGCTCTCCCCGGAGGTCGAGAGGAAGCTCCAGTGTGCCCTGCACGGAGCAGACGACAGAGAGACGGTCAAGGTCTAACCCGAGAAAGCGAGGTACGCACATGCCATTCGTTCGACGACGACCCTTGCTGCGCGCCGCAGTTGTCGGCGGCGCCGCCTACCACGCGGGCAAGCGCGTGCAGGAAGGCCGCGACGCGGACTACGACCGCGACGCGCGCATGGACGAGCTGGAACAGCAACAGGCGATGCAGCAGCAGATGATGCAGCAGCAGCAGGCCGCGGCCTCGCCGGCTCCCGCCGGCGGCATCACCGACGACGCGATCGCGCAGATCCAGAAGCTCGGCGAGCTGAAGACACAGGGCCTGCTGTCCGACGAAGAGTTCGAGGCGCAGAAGCGCAAGCTCCTGGGGACCTGATGAGCGCCGAGTCGACACCCAAGATGACGTTCGGGCCCGTGCAGATGCTCGTGGTCGGCTTCACCGGCACCGAGTTCACCGGCGAGATCATGGCGGAGCTGAAGCGGCTCAAGGAGGCGGACATCGTCCGCCTGGTCGACATGATCGTGGTGCGCAAGCAGGAGGGCCAGGTCGAGACGGTCCAGACCAGCGACCTCAGCGTCGAGGAGGCCGAGGACTTCGGCGCCCTCGTCGGCGCGCTGATCGGCGTCGGCATGGGCGAGGAGGAAGGCGTCGAGGCCGGCCTGATCGCCGGCGCCGAGGCCGGCTCCGACGGGCACATCATCGACGAGAAGGACGTCTGGTACCTGGCGGACGCGGTTCCCGAGGGCACGACCGCCGCGGTCGCGCTGCTCGAGCATCGCTGGGCGATCCCGCTCCGCGACAAGATCCTCGCGAAGGACGGGATGGTGCTCGCCGACGCCTGGATCCACCCGGCCGACCTGATCGCGATCGGCGCGATGGCGGCCGAGGCGGCGGGCGCCCCCGCGGACGCCTAGCAGCAGCAGCCGGAGCGCGCGGGCGGGGGCCCGCGCGCTCCCCGCCGGCGGAGGTGTGGAGATGAAGAGGTACATGCCCGAGTTCCTGGCGGTGCCGCTGGTGGCGGTGTTGCTCGGACTGGCGTTCGTGATCCTGTGGGCGGCGGACGCCGGCCTCGGTGTCTGGCTCGCCGTCGGGGCCGTGCTGCTCGTCGCGCTCGTGGCCGGAGCGGTCGTCGCCATGCGCAGGCCACGCGGCCCCGCCGCGGTCGAGGGCCCGGCGGGCTTCGAAGGCGGCGCTGCGCCGGTGGACGACGCCGTGCACCGCGTCCTGCTCGTCGTCGACGGCAGCTGCACGAGGCGCGACCTCGAAGGGCTCTCGGACGCCGGCGCGGCGACGAGCGTGTTCGTCGTTGCGCCGGCGGTCAGCTCGCGGCTCGACCGCTGGACCGGCGACGAGCACGCGTACGAGCACGCGGAGGAGAACCTCGAGTCGGCGCTGCGCGCGCTCGGCGAGCTCGGCTGCGGGGCGCGCGGGCACGTCGGCTCGCACGACCCGCTGCAGGCCTCCGACGACGGGCTGCGCGAGTTCCCGGCCGACGAGCTCGTCTTTGCGCTGGCCGGCGAGGACGAGAGCGCGTGGCTCGAGGACGACGTCGTCGAGCTCGCTCGCGCCCGCTACTCGGTGCCGGTGCGCCGGCTCGCGCCCGCGGCGCAGGGCGCGAGGCGCGCCGATGCCTGAGTCGGCCAACGTCGAGATCGCGCACCACCTGCACGACGCGCCGGAGCACGCGCACCGGGCACGGCCGTGGATCGAGATCGGCGAGGCGCTGCTGCTCGCCCTCGTCGCGGTCGCGACCGCGTGGAGCGGCTACCAGGCCGCACGCTGGGACGGCCGCGAGGCGACGCTCTACGGCCAGGCGTCGAAGCTCCGCTTCCAGGCGAACGCGCATGAAACGCGCGCCGGCCAGGAGCAGGTCTACGACGGCTCGACGGTCAACGCGTGGGTGCAGGCGAAGCTGCAGGGCGACGAGCAGGCCGCGGCGGCGTTCGAGCGGCGCCTCCTGCCGGAGTTCCGGCCGGCGTTCCGCGCCTGGGTCGCGACCGACCCGCTGCACGACCCGCGTGCTCCGGCGGGGCCGATGCAGATGCCGCAGTACCGGAACGCCGACCTCGAGCAGGCGAAGGCGCTGAACGCCCGCGCCTCGGCGACGTTCGAGAGCGGCACGCACGCGCGCGAGAACGGCGACGACTACGTCCGCACGACCGTCCTGCTCGCGACCGTGCTGTTCCTGATCGCGGTCAGCCAGCGCTTCCAGGCGCCCCGGGTGCGGACGGCGGTGCTGGCCGTCGCGCTCGTGCTGCTCGCGATCGCCCTCGGGCTGGTCGTCTCCTACCCGCGGCTCTGAGCCGCCGCGTCCGCCTCGGCGTAGTCGCGGAGCTGCTGCTGCTCGGCCTCGCGCTTCGGGAACATGAACCACACGAGCGCGGCGCCGAGCAGCACCGCGACGATGCCCGCGAGGTAGGCCCACTGGTCGCCGTGCAGGAACGACGCCTTCGCCGCGGCGACGATCTGGTCCTGGACGTTCGGCGGATAGCGCTTCGCGGTGTCGGCCGCGCTCGCGAACGACTTCGTCAGCTCGCTCTGGACGTTGCTCGAGACGTGGGAGCCGGAGGCGCTCAGCGCCGCGCCGGCGGCGGACGCGTAGCCCGCGGTGAGGAGGGCGCCGAAGATCGACTGCATGATCGCGCCGCCGAGGTCGCGCTGCAGGTCGGCGGTGCCGGACGCCATCCCGACGCGCGTGACCGGTACCGAGCCCGTCAGCGAGTGCGAGGCCGGCGTGCCGGCGAAGCCGACGCCGATGCCGACGAACGAGTAGCCGAGGGCGACCTTCCAGTACGGGATCCCTTCCTTCCAGAGCAGGAGCATCGTCAGGAAGCCGAGCAGCACGAACACGTAGCCGACGAGCAGCGTGAAGCGGGCACCGTGCGACTCGACGAGCTTGGCCGACCGGGGGGCGACCACGACCATGAACGCGGCGGCCGGGAGGATTCCGGTACCGGCTTCGACCGTCGAGTAGCCGAGCACGTTCTGCAGGAACTGCTGGCCGATGTACATCGAGCCCATCAGCGAGCCGAAGACGATGATCCCCCCGACCGCGGCGACCCAGAACGTCGGCCGCGCGGCCACCTTCAGGTCGTAGAGCGGGTTGGCCGCCCGGCGCTGGCGGAAGTAGAAGGCGCCGAGCGCGGCGGCGGCGACGAGGAAGAGCCCGAGCACGAGCGTGCCCTTGTTCGGCACCGCGGCGAAGTTGATCCCGAGGATCAGCGCGCCGACGAGCGCGATCGAGAGCACGCCGCCGGGGTGGTCGACCGGGTCGGTCGTCTCGTTCACGTGCGCCGGCACGAGGTAGAGCGCCATCAGCAGCGCGATGCCGGCGAGCGGGAGGGTGAGCAGGAAGACGGAGCCCCACCAGTAGTGCTCGAGCAGGATCCCCGAGCAGAGCGGCCCGAGCGCCGAGATCGCGCCGCCGATCGCCGCCCAGAGGGCGATCGAGCGCGTGCGCGCCGGGCCCGACCACAGCGCCGTGATCAGCGCGAGCGTCGTCGGGTAGGCCATCCCGGCCGCGAGCCCGCCGATCACGCGCGCCCCGAAGAGCACCTCGATCGAGGGCGCC
Source organism: Gaiellaceae bacterium (assembly GCA_035455605.1). Lineage (GTDB taxonomy): Bacteria > Actinomycetota > Thermoleophilia > Gaiellales > Gaiellaceae > AC-32. The sequence continues at coordinate 540 of DATIER010000148.1, read as the reverse complement.
CACGCCGCCAGGCAGTCGGCCGGGATCGTCAGGACCATGCCGAGGACGAGCAGCAGCTTCCGCCCGTAGCGGTCGCCGACGGCGCCGAAGTACAGGACCGACGCCGCGAGCCCGAGCGAGTAGCCGACCGCGACCAGGTTGAGCGCGGTCTGCGAGGCGTCGAAGTGCTGCCCGATCGAGGGGAGCGCGACGTTGGCGACCGCGAGGCCGAGGTTCGCGACGGCCGCGACCGCGATCAGCGAGCCGAGCACGAGCCCAGCGCGGCGGGGCGCGGTCGACGGCTCGGCCGCGGCGAGCTCGGCTGCCGCCGGGTGCGCGGTGTCGCTCAGCGGACGCCCTCCGGCAGCGCCGCGCTCAGGGTTGCGACCGGCTCGACCAGGAGCGTCAGCCCGTCGCGGCCGACCACGCGCACGCGGTCCCCTGGGGACGCGCCCGCGGAGCAGCGCGCCTGCCAGATCTCGCCGTCGAGCCGGACCTGCCCGGCCGGCCGGCAGGGCTCGCTCACGACGGCCTCCTTGCCGATCAGCGTCTGCGCCCCCA
>DATIER010000147.1:0-23992 GCA_035455605.1 Gaiellaceae bacterium | reverse complement strand
CCGCCGATGACTTTTCGCACGCCGCGTCGTCGTAGGGCTCGATGGACGAACGGATGCTCCACGGCGGGTGCGAGTGCGGCGCGGTCCGCTACCGCCTCCCCGACGCGTTCGTGTACGCGCTGAACTGCCACTGCTCGCGCTGCCGTGCCGCCACCGGGTCGGCGTTCAAGCCGTTCGCGGGGATCGAGCGGGCAGGGCTCGAGGTCGTCGAGGGCTCCGACTGCCTGCTCGTCTGGGGCGACGACCAGGGGAACCACACGCGGTGCGGGGTCTGCGGCTCGCTGCTCTGGTCGGTCGTCCGCGACGGCGGCTGGGTCCACGTCGCCCTGGGGTCGCTTGCGGACGAGCCGACGATCCGGCCGCAGGGGCACATCTACGTCGGCTCGAAGGCGCCCTGGTTCGAGATCACCGACGACCTGCCACAGTTCGACGAGCTCCCGGGCTAGCCCGTTAGGCAGGCCTCGGCCGCCGCGAGCACGCGCACGACCTCGAGGCCGAAGCGCGCGTCGAGCGCGGGGTCGCCCGCGAGCAGGGCGTCGAGCGCGGCCGCGTAGGCGGCGGCCACGTCGGCGGTGCCGTCGCCGGGCCGCCGGACGAGGCCTTCGCTGCCCCAGAAGACGACCTCGTTGACGCCGGCCGGCGCGGTCAGGCTGACCGAGACGCTGCTCGCCGCGCCGGAGGCGTGCCGCAGCGCGAGGTGGATCTCGTCGCGCGGCCCGCGCACGGCCTCGACCTGCTCGACGGCGCCGAGCGCCGGCAGCAGCGCGGCCAGCGCGTGCGGGCCGACGTCCCAGAGCCCGCCGCGCTCCTTTCGCCAGGGCGACACGCCGAACGGGTTGCCCGGCTCGAAGATAGACGCGAGGTAGAGGGCGCTCGCGCCGTCCCACTCGCGCCCGTCGACGGCGTCGCGGAACCAGGCGGCCAGCGCCGGGTCGAGCCGGAAGGTGAAGAAGACGACCGTCGGCGCGCGCACGGCCTCGACGATCCGCTCGGCCGCCTCCACCGTCAGGGCGAGCGGCTTCTCCAGCAGCAGCGCCTTGCCGGCCGCCGCCGCGCGCGGCGCGAGCTCCGCCTGCACGTCCGGCGGCACCGAGAACGCGACCGCGTCGACCGCGTCGAGCAGCTCGCCGACGCCGGCGAACGGCCGTGCGCCGTGCCGCTCGGCGAGCGCGGCCGCCTTCGCCGGGTCGCGGCCCCAGACGCCGACGAGCTCCGCCTGCGGGTGCGCAACGATCCCGGAGGCGTGCGCGAAGTCGGCCCAGTAGCCCGTCCCGATGAGGCCGAACCGAAGCACCGCCGGCGACTCTACGCGGAAGTACCGTTTCGCCCATCGGCTTCGTCGCCTCATACGGCGTGCTGGTCACCGTGCAGGCGGCGCTCGTGCTCGCGCCGGGTCGGCCGCGGCGGCTGGGGCGGTCGCGACTGCTGGGGCTCGCGATCCCGTCCGCGGCGCTCGTCGCGGGCGTGGCGACCGCGCAGCTCGCGGGCGGAGCCGATTTCCTCACGGCGCTCGCGGCCGTCGCGACGCCGCTGCTGGCGGCCGGCGCCGGCTGGGCGCGCCGCTGGCCGCTCCCCTGGTTGCCGCCGCTCGCGGTGGCGCCGCTCTACGCCGTCGCGTGGCTCCGGCCCGGCACGCTGGCGGCAGACGCCGCCGTCACGGTGCTGATCGCGGGTGCCTGCCTCGCGATCACCGGCCTCGTCGCCGGCCTGGCGCCGCCGTCCTGGCTGAGGGCCGGGCTCGTGCTGCTGGTCGCGCTCGACGCGATCCTCGTGTGGGGCAACCGGCAGGTGGAGCCGACGATGACCGCGCTGCAGGCCGCGATCCCGCCCGCGCCCGCCGGGCGGCCGTTGCCGGAGCTGCAGCAAATCGTCTTCGGCTCGGCGACGATGGGCTGGCTCGACTTCGCGGCGCCGGCGCTGCTCGGCCTGCTCGTCGCTCGCCGCCTGACGGCCGCGCTCGCGACCGGCGTCGCGGCGGCGCTGTGGGGCCTGCTCCTGCTCGTCACCTCGCCGATCGCCGCCACGCCGCCCGTGCTGGTCGGCCTGCTCGCGGGGCGCCGGCTTCCCCGCTCAGGCCGCCGGCGCGACGTGGTCGAGGATCACCTCGAGCAACCGGCATGAGTGCAGCACGTGCTCGTGTGCGAGCGCCCGGGCGCCCCCGGCGCTGCGCGCTTCGATCGCCGACACGATCGCGTGGTGCTCACGGGTGTTCTGCCGGTAGAGGTCGTCGATCTCGGGCCCGCCCGCGCGCCAGCGGCTCAGGAACGTCCGCCGCGCGCTCTTCGCGACCGCCTCGACGAACGGGACCTGCGCCGCCTCGTAGATCACGTCGTGGAAGCGGTAGTTCGCGCGCACCCACTCGGCCGTCAGCGCGTTCCGCTCGTCCGGGTCGCGGCCCCGCTCGAGCAGCTCGTCGGTCAGCCGGGCGAAGTCGGCCTCGGCCGCGCGCAGCGCCAGCAGCCGGGCCTGGTCGAAGCGCGGCACCGCCAGCTCGGTCACGAGCGCCTCCAGCTCGGCGCGGACGAGGAACGCCTCCCGCAGCTCCTCGCGGGAGATCGTCCGCACGCGCACGCCGCGGTTCGGCTCGAACGAGACGAGACCGGTCGCCACGAGCCGGCGCAGAGCCTCCCGGATCGGCGTGCGGCTGACGCCGAAGCGCTCCGACAACGTCTCCTGCCGCAGCACCGAGCCGGGCGCGAGCTCGCCCGAGACGATCGCGTCCTCGAGCGCGCGGGCGATCTCGTCGGCCTTGGTGCCTGCCGCTAGCTCCGAAACTGCGCCGCCTCCGTGGAGCCCTCGAGCGCGAGCGTCGAGCTCGTCCCGCCGCTGACCGCCTGCGCGACCGCGTCGAAGTAGCCCGCCCCGGCCTCGCGCTGGTGGCGGGTCGCCGAGTAGCCGTGCTCCTCGAGCGCGAACTCCTGCTCCTGCAGCTCGACGTACGCGCTCATCCCCTCGCTGGCGTAGCCGCGGGCGAGCTCGAACATGGCGGCGTTCAGCGAGTGGAAGCCGGCGAGCGTGACGAACTGGAACCGGTAGCCGAGCTCGCCCAGCTCCGTCTGGAAGCCCGCGATCCGCTCGTCGTCCAGGTGCGCCCGCCAGTTGAACGACGGCGAGCAGTTGTAGGCGAGCAGCTTGCCCGGGAACCGCTCGTGGATCGCGTCAGCGAACTCGCGCGCCTCGCCGAGGTCCGGCGTCGACGTCTCGAACCAGACGAGGTCGGCGTACGGCGCCGCAGCGAGCCCGCGCGCGATCGCCGGCTCGAGGCCGTCGCGCACGCGGAAGAAGCCCTCCGGCGTCCGCTCACCGGTCAGGAACTCCTCGTCGGCCGGGTCGGCGTCGGTCGTGATCAGCTTCGCGCTCAGCGCGTCGGTGCGTGCGACGAGCACGGTCGGCACGCCGCACACGTCCGCCGCGAGCCGGGCCGCGACGAGCATGCGGACGAAGTGGCTCGTCGGCACGAGCACCTTGCCGCCGAGGTGGCCGCATTTCTTCTCCGACGAGAGCTGGTCCTCGAAGTGCACGCCGGCGGCGCCCGCTTCGATCATCCCCTTCATCACCTCGAAGGCGTTGAGCGGCCCGCCGAAGCCAGCCTCCGCGTCGGCCACGATCGGGGCGAGCCAGTAGGTGTCGGTCTCGCCCTCGGCCGAGTGGATCTGGTCGGCGCGCAGCAGCGCGTTGTTCAGCCGCCGCACGAGCGCGGCTCCGCTGTTCGACGGGTAGAGGCTCTGGTCGGGGTACGTCTGCCCGGCGAGGTTGGCGTCCGCGGCGACCTGCCAGCCGCTCAGGTAGATCGCCTTCAGCCCGGCCTTCACCATCTGCACGGCCTGGCCGCCGGTGAGCGCGCCCAGCGCCGGCACGTAGTCCTCGCGCTGCAGCAGCTCCCACAGCCGCTCCGCCCCGAGCCGCGCGAGCGTGTGCTCGACGTGCACCGTCCCGCGCAGCCGCTCGACGTCCTCCCGGGCGTACGGCCGCTCGATTCCGTCCCAACGCTCCATCGCTAGCTCCTCTCCAGGTAGTCATAGGCCGGCAGGGTCAGGAACTCGGCGAGCTGCTCGCCGAGCGCCACCTGCTCGAAGAGCTCGTGGGCCTCGTCCACGCGGCCGGCGCCGTCCAGCTCCGTCCGCACGCGCTCGACCTCCTCGGCGATCACGCTTTCGACCTCGCCGCGCTCGAAGCGGCCGTGGCGAACCCACTGCCAGACCTGCGAGCGTGCGATCTCCGCGGTCGCGACGTCCTCCATCAGGTTGAAGATCGCGACCGCCCCCGTGCCGCCGAGCCACGCCCTCAGGTAGCGCAGCGCGACCCCCACGTCGTTGCGCAGGCCGTCCTCGGTCACCTCGCCGGGCGTGGCGGCCACGTCGAGCAGCTGTCCGCGCGCGACGGAGACGTCCTCGCGCAGGCGGTCGAGCTGGTGCTCGCGCTCGAACTCCGCCAGCGCGACCGGGACGAGGTCCGGATGCGCGACCCAGGTGCCGTCGAAGCCGTCCCCGGCCTCGCGCTGCTTGTCCTCGCGCACCTTCGCGAGCGCCCGCTCGTTCAGCTCGGCGTCGCGGCGGCTGGGGATGAACGCGGCCATGCCGCCCATCGCGTGAGCGCCGCGCCGGTGGCACGTGTGCACGAGCAGCTCGGTGTAGGCCCGCATGAAGGGCGCCGTCATCGTCACCGCGTTGCGGTCCGGGAGCACGAACTCGGGCCGGTCGCGGAAGGTCTTGATCACGCTGAACATGTAGTCCCAGCGGCCGGCGTTCAGCCCCGCGGCGTGCTCGCGCAGCTCGAACAGGATCTCGTCCATCTCGAACGCAGCCAGCACGTGCTCGATCAGGACGGTCGCGCGGATCGAGCCGCGCTCGAGCTCGAGCTCGTCCTCGGCGTGCGTGAAGACGTCGTTCCAGAGCCGCGCCTCGAGGTGGCTCTCGAGCTTTGGCACGTAGAGCCACGGGCCGGCGCCGCGATCGAGCAGCCGGCGCGCGTTGTGGAAGACGTAGAGGCCGAAGTCGAACAGGCTCGCCGAGACCGGCTCGCCGTCGACGAGCAGGTGCCGCTCGGGCAGGTGCCAGCCGCGCGGCCGGACGAGCAGCGTCGCCACCTCGTCGTTCAGGCTGTACGTCTTCTCCGGCGTCTCGAGCTCGATCGTGTGCTCGATCGCGTCGGTCAGGTTGGCCTGGCCCTCGACCATGTTCGCCCACGTGGGAGCGTTGGCGTCCTCGAAGTCCGCCATGAACATGCGCGCGCCCGAGTTGAGCGCGTTGATGACCATCTTGCGGTCGGTCGGGCCGGTGATCTCGACGCGCCGGTCGCGCAGCCCGGCAGGCACGGGCTCGATCGACCAGTCGCCCTCGCGGACGTCACGCGTCCCGGGCAGGAAGTCGGGCAGCTCGCCCGCGGCGATGCGCTCGCGCCGCGCCGCCCGGGCCTCGAGCAGCTCGCGCCGGCGCGGCCCGAAGCGCTCCTGCAGGTCTGCGACGAACGCGACGGCCTCGGGCGTCAGCACCTCGTCGGCCCGCGGCGCGGAGGCGCGCACCTCCGTCGAGAGCACGCTCGTCACTCGTTGCCGTGATCGCGCTCGCAGAAGTCCGGGCAGGTGCACGGCGCGGTCTCCGCGGCGGTCAGGACGTAGCTCGAACGTCGAGCCGCGAGGCGCCCGTGGACGACGCGGACGTGGCTGACGCCGTTCCCGCCGGCGGCCTCACGCCTGGGGCTGTGCCGGATCTTCGAGAGCAAGCGGTTCATGCAGTCCATCCTTTCCGATTTCGGATCCGAAGTCGAGTACAACTGTACCCTAGCTGCCCGGACGATGGGTAAACCGCCTGGTTTGGGATCCCAAACCTGCCCATCGGTCGTGGCATAGTTCTCCCGTGCTCGACCCGGAACTGGCCGCCGTCCTGCTCTCGTTCGGCCTCGCAGGGCTCCTAGCGCTCCCGGGGCTGCGCAGAACGGTGCGGCGCGGTGAACGCGTCTGCACCAGGTGCGGGCGGCGGCTGATTCTCGGCGAGCGCACGTGCGACTGCGACTGAGCTTCGACCGGCCGGGCCGACGCGACCTCGTCGTCTTCGGCGGCTACTGCGTCGCCTCGGCGATCTACATCGCGATCGGCGTGACCGTGTTCGACTTCCTGCTCTCGTTCTGGGTCGCGGCCGCCTACCTGCTGGTCACCGCCTGGCTGATCCCGGCGCTGGTGCGGCGGGCCGTATGAGCTGGGCGGCGCACGACCTCGAGCCGTACGCGATCCAGAAGCACACGAAGCTGAAGCTCGCCTTCGTGCCGCTGCTGATCGGCTCGTACGCGCCGGACATGATGACCAAGTGGTTCGTCTACGGGATCCACCTGGGCCCGTGGGAGCTGAAGGCGAGCGACCCCGCGCAGTTCCACCGCGGCTGGCCGGGCTTCGGCTTCACCCACTCGCTGATCTACGGCGTCGCGATCGCGCTGATCTTCTGGAAGGTGTTCGACAGCAAGCTGTGGGCGGTCAGCTTCCTCGTCGGCCAGGCCGCGCACGCGATCACCGACACGGGCGACACCGTCGGGACGATTCTGCTCTTCCCGTGGACGTACCACTTCCATCTCGGCGCGTGGGCCTACGCCGGGCAGACCGGTCGCGCAACCGACGCGGCTGCCTACTTCAGCGGCCTGGGCTCGATGTGGGACCTCGTCTTCGTGGTCTACGGGCTCTGGAGCTGGCGCGTGCTCACGAGCGCGTACTTCGACGGCTACATCTACCGCGCGGACGCCTTCTGGCCGTGGCTCAACCGCTGGATCCCGCGCGCCGCGCTGATCGTCCTCTACCGCGCCGCGTTCTTCTACGGCACCTCGCGCTGGATCGCCTGGACGATCTGGGCGCACGTGATCCACCACTATCCGTACGACCTCAGCTGGGGCGGCCCCCACTGGGTGCACGCGGCGCATCCCTAGCGCGGGGCCGGAGGACGACCACCGCCGTCTCCCGCGGGCGCCTCGCGGCGTAGCCGTCGAGGTTCCGGTCCAGCTCGCGCCAGCGCTGCCACAGCCGTTCACGCTCGCTGCCGACCGCGGCGCGGCCCAGCACCTCGCGCCGTTCCCCGCCCGCGAGCTGTACGACCGCCTGCGGATCGGCCTGCAGGTTGAGCCACCAGGCAGGCTCGGCGGCGCCCCAGCCGTTCATCGCCATCGAGACGAGGTCGGGCCCGTCCTCGTAGTAGCCGACGATCACGCTCCTCGGCTCTCCGCTGCGCCGGCCCGTCGTCGTGAGCCGCAGCGCGCCCCACCTGCCCGGGCGCGGAGGCCAGAGCCCCCTGCGGCCGTCGCTTGCCCCGACGATCCGCCGGTGCACGCGCCAGAACGTGGTGATGAACCACCGCGGCGGTAGCCACGCCGTGCCTCCGATCACCGGTGCCGCCTCACCAGACGAAGGGGATCAGCCGGTGCCTGGTGCGCGACCTGTAGGCGGCGTAGCCGGCGTAGTGCCGCTCGAGCCAGAGCTCCTCACGCCGCGACTTCAGGTCGGCGAAGACCGCGAGGAAAAGCGTGAGCGCGAGCCCGACGACCGTCGCGAAGATCGCCGACCAGCCGAGCGCGATCAGGATCCCGCCGCCGTACATCGGGTGGCGGGCCAGGCGGTAGACGCCGCCCGTCTGCAGCTCGCCCGTGCTGCGCGGCGCCGGGAACGGTGTCAGGGCGGAGCCGAGGCCGATCGCGCCCGCGACGAGCAACGCGGCGCCGGCCGCGAGTGCCACCGCGCCGGCCGCGTAGAAGACGGGCGCGACGGACGCCGGCCAGCCGAGGCCGACCACCGCCGACAGGAGGATCCCGCCGATCAGCACGACCTGGGCCGCCACCCAGCCGCCGCCACGGGCGCCGAGTGCCGGAGGCTCGGCGTGGCGATCGCGCGAGTGCCGGTGCCCGGGGACGCTGCTCATCGCTCTCTGCGTACACGATCCGGCTTCCCAAGCCGGGCGGCATCGGTGAGTCCACTGATCCCGCCGGCGCAGGGCGTCAGAGCAGCAGGCCCATCTCGAGCGCGTCCCAGAGCTCGCCGCTCGCGCGGCGGAAGTGCTTGACGCGCAGGCCCTCGTCGACGAAGCCGAACTTGCGGTAGAGCCCGATCGCGGCGGCGTTGTGCGGGAAGACGCTCAGGCTCAGCTTGTGCAGGCCCTGCTCGCGCGCCCAGGCGATCGAGGCCTCCAGCAGCGCCGAGCCGACGCCGCGGCCGCGCCACTCGCGTGCGACCGCCATCCCGAGCTCGCCGAAGCCGAACCGGCTCGTCTCGACGTGCAGCGAGCCGACGAGACCGTCGCCGGCGACGGCGACGAACGTCCCCTCGAGGTGCCAGCGCCCGGCCCAGAGATCGAGGTCGATCGGCGGCTCGGTCGCGATCCCGTCGCGCTCCTCGGCGACCGCGGCGAACAGCACCGCGAGCGGGTAGCGGTCGTCGTCGACGGCCGGGCGGATCTCGAACGGGGCGCTCGGCACGCCCCTATCGTCTCAGGACACCGACGCCTTCGACCGCGCGTCGATCTCGACGAAGTCGCGCTCGCCCGCCCCGACGTAGAGCTGCCGCGGCCGCGCGATCTTCTGCTCCGGGTCCTGCACCCCCTCGAGCCACTGCGCGAGCCAGCCGGCCGTCCGCGGGATCGCGAACATGACCGGGAAGATCGCGACCGGGAGCCCGAGCGCCTGGTAGATGATCCCCGAGTAGAAGTCGACGTTCGGGTAGAGCTTGCGGCTGACGAAGTACTCGTCCTCGAGCGCGATCTTCTCGAGCTCGAGCGCGATGTCGAGCAGCGGGTTGCGGCCCGTCACCTCGAAGACGTCGTCGGCGACCTGCTTGATGATCTTCGCCCGCGGGTCGTAGTTCTTGTAGATCCGGTGGCCGAAGCCCATCAGCCGTCCGTGCCCGGCCTTGACCTCCTCGACGAAGCCGGGGATCCGGTCGACCGAGCCGATCTCGGCGAGCATCTTCAGCACGGCCTCGTTGGCGCCGCCGTGCAGCGGGCCGTACAGCGCCGCGGCCGCGCCGGCCATCGCGCTGTAGGGATCGACCTTGCTCGAGCCGATCGAGCGCATCGCGTTGGCCGAGCAGTTCTGCTCGTGGTCGGCGTGCAGGATGAACAGCACCTCGAGCGCGCGCTCCAGCGCCGGCTCGGCGTGGTAGCGCGGCTCCGCCATGCGGAACATCATCGAGAGGAAGTTGGCGGTGAAGCCGAGGTCGTTGTCTGGGTACACGTAGGGCAGCCCGCGGCTGTGCCGGTACGACCAGGCGGCGATCGTCGGCACCTTCGCGATCAGGCGGACGACCTGCTGCAGCCGCACCTCGGGCTCGTCCACCCGCGCCGCCTCCGGATAGAAGGTCGAGAGCGCGCCGAGCATGCTCACCAGCATCCCCATCGGGTGCGCGTCGTAGCGAAAGCCCTCCATCAGCGTCTTCACGTTCTCGTGCAGGAACGTGTGGTAGGTGATCTCGTTCGACCAGTGCGCGAGCTCGCCGTTGTCCGGCAGCTCGCCGTGGATCAGCAGGTAGGCCGTCTCGAGGTAGGTGCTGCGCTCCGCCAGCTGCTCGATCGGATACCCGCGGTAGCGCAGGATGCCCGCGTCGCCGTCGATGAAGGTGATCTCGCTGCGGACCGAGGCGGTGTTGAGGAAGGCCGGGTCGTAGCTCATCAGGCCGGCGTCCTTCAGCGCCGTGGCGCGGATCGCGCCCTCCTCGATCGGTGCCTCGAACGTCTTGCCGGTGCGATTGTCGGTGATGGTCAGCGTCTCGGGCACGGCTCTCCCTCCTTCGGGCTTGCTACCTGCGGCGCATGGTGATTCCCGCGGGGCGGGCAGCAATCGGTCCGCTTCCTGATTCGCCTGCGGCGAACTACGGAGCCTGTGCGGGACGTACCCGGGCCAGGGCGGGCCGCCCCCGGGTGCACCGCTGCGCACCCGTGGCGCGGCCCTCGCCCCCTCGCTGCTGCTGCTGTTCGTCCTCGGCCATCCGTGCCTCCCGTCGTCGACAGTGAGGCGCTCGGATCCCCGGCGCCGAGGGATTCAAACGCGGATCAGTACGTGCGCTCGGCGGGCTGCCACTTCGTGATCGTGACGGGCTTCCAGCCGAGCTCCGGGGCGCCGTCCCGCCAGCGGATGACCGAGTGCCTGAGGAAGTGCTCGTCGTCGCGCTCGGGGTAGTCGGCGGGCCGCGAGTGCGCACCGCGGCTCTCCTTGCGGGCGATCCCGGCCTCGAGCATGCAGGCGGCGAGGTCGAGCAGCGAGCCGAGCTCGAGCGCCTGCGTCAGGTCGCTGTTGAAGACCCGGCCCTTGTCCTCGACGAGCACGTTCCTGTACCGCTCGCGCAGCGCCGCGACCGTCTCGCGCTGCTCGAGCATCCGCTGCTCGTCGCGGAAGAGCCCGAAGTTGCGGTGCATCGACTCGGCGAGCTCGTTGCGGATCGCCCACGGGCGCTCGCCCTCGGTGCGCGAGAGCAGCCGGTCGAGCTCCCGCTCGGCGTCGGCCTCGAGCGCCTCCGGCACCGTCACGGTCGTGTGCTGCAGCGCCCAGTCGGCGGCGGCGTTGCCCGCGCGTCGGCCGAAGGTGATCGTCTCCATCAGCGAGTTGCCGCCGAGCCGGTTCGCGCCGTGCACCGACACGCAGGCGGCCTCGCCGGCCGCGTAGAGGCCCTCGAGCTCCGTGCGCCCGTCGAGGTCGGTGTCGACGCCGCCCATGTGGTAGTGCGCGCCCGGCCGCACCGGGATCGGCTCGCGGATCGGGTCGATCCCGAGGTACGTCGTCGACACCTCGCGTGTCCCCGGCAGCCGCTCGATGATCCGCTCGGCGCCGAGGTGGCGCAGGTCGAGCAACACGCTCCCGTTCACGCCGCGCCCCTCGTCGATCTCGGTCTGCTCCGAGCGCGAGACCACGTCGCGCGAGGCGAGCTCCATCGCGTTCGGCGCGTAGCGCTTCATGAAGCGCTCGCCCTCGGAGTTGAGCAGGGTCCCGCCCTCGCCGCGGCAGCCCTCGGTGATCAGGATCCCGGTCGGGTAGAGCGTCGTCGGATGGAACTGCATGAACTCGACGTCCTTCAGCGGCACGCCGGCGTGGAGCGCCATCGCCGACCCGTCGCCGGTGCAGGCCCAGGCGTTCGTCGTCCCCGCGTAGAGCCGCCCGGAGCCGCCGGTCGCGATGATCACCGTCTTCGCGCCGATCGACTGCAGGCCGCCGTCGACCAGGTTCCACGCGATCACGCCCTGGCAGCGGCCGTCGTCGACCACGAGCTTCCAGCCGTAGAACTCCTCGTAGACCGTGAGGTCGCGCTTGAGCAGCTGCTCGTAGCAGACGTGCAGGAGCACGTGGCCGGTGATGTCGGCGGAGTAGATCGCCCGCGGGCTGGCGGCGGCGCCGAACGGGCGCTGCGCGATCTGGCCGTGCTCGTCGCGCGAGAAGATGCAACCCCAGCGCTCGAGCTCGTAGATGTCGCCGGGCGCCTCGGCGGCGAAGACCTCGATCGCGTCCTGGTCGCCGAGGTAGTCGGAGCCCTTGACCGTGTCGAAGGCGTGCGACTCCGGCGAGTCCTCCGCGGCGTTGCCGAGCGCCGCGTTGATGCCGCCCTCGGCCGCGCCGGAGTGGCTGCGCGTCGGGTGCAGCTTCGACAGGAGGGCCACGTCGGCGCCCGCGTCGTGGGCCGCGATCGCCGCCCGCATGCCTGCGAGGCCGGCTCCCAGCACCAGCACGTCGTGCTTCGCGATCACGCCTTCGAGCCTATCGCGCCGCGCGTGCGTGACGGCATCCGTGGATTCCCTGTCGGTTGTGCAACCATCCCCGGCGTGAACCGGCGGCTCCTCCTCGCGGTCGCCGGCGCGTTCGCGTCGCTCCTGTTCGCGCCGGCCGCCCTCGGCGGCATCGCCGAGGTTCGCGACGCCCAGGGGAACCTCGTCGCGCAGGCGGGCGCCGGCTCGTACGCGTCCGCGAACGACGGCGGCTGGTCGCTCCGGTACGACGCGGCCTCCCGGAGCTCGCGGGGCGTCTCGCTGAGCGGCGTCTCGCTGGCCGGGGGCGCGGTCTACGCCGAGCGGGTCTTCGTTCCGGCGCACGGCCTGCGCGGCGCGCGGGTCGTCGGCCTGACCGTGAACGGGAAGGCGGCGCCGGCGGCGCCGAACTCGCTCGTGCCGCTCGGGCCTGCCAGCTACCTGGTCGTGCTGCAGGAGGCGGTCGTTCCCGGCGAGGGCAGCGGCGTCGTCGGCCTGCGCCTGGTCGCGGGCGACTCCTCGCTCGGGCTCGACCCCGGCTCGCAGGTGCTCGTCGGCCTCGCGCGCGCGGCGCTACCGCCGCAGCACCATCCGCATCGCAGCGCGCAGCTCTCCTGGTTCGCGCTCGGCGTCGGCGGCCACGGGGCCGAGACGAGCGACCCCGCCCTGGACGAGCAGCTGCTCGGGCTGCCGACGGACGGGACGGTCGGCGCCAAGGCGGTCCGGATCGCGATGCAGTACCTGGGCGTCCCCTACCTCTGGGGCGGCGCCGACCCGATCACCGGCTTCGACTGCTCCGGCCTGACGATGTACGTGTACGCCCAGCTCGGGATCCAGCTGACGCACTACACGGGCTCGCAGTTCTACGAAGGCGCCCGCGTCCCGCGCTGGGATCTGCAGCCGGGCGACCTGGTCTTCTTCGAGCCGAGCCCGCGCGGGCCGCAGCACGAGGGCATGTACATCGGCGGCGGCCAGTTCATCCAGGCGCCGCACACGGGCGATGTCGTCAAGATCTCGTCGCTCTCCGAGCCGGGCTACGCGTTCGGGTACGTGGGCGCGGTGCGCCCGTTCTCGGCGTAGGGACGGCGATCCGGCAACGACGCGCAGATTGACGTGATTTGCGGCAGCTTTGCCCGGGTGCAACCATGACCGGGTGAAGGTGCGGCCCGTCTGGCTCCTCGCGCTGCCGATCCTGCTCCTGGGCGAGACCGGCGGGCACGCCGTCGTCGCGCGCCTACTCGACCCGGACGAGCCGCGGCACGACCTGCTCGACCTCGCGTCGCTCGCCGCCGTCCTCGCCGGGCTCTCGCTCGCGGCGCTCGCCTGGCGGACGGCGACCTCGACGCGCGCGCAGGCGCAGCCGCTGCCGTCCTGGCTGCTCGCGGCCGTCCCCGCGCTGGCGTACCTGGCACAGGAGCAGCTCGAAGCGCTCCTCTCGGACGGCCACGCGAGCTGGCTCACGGCGGCCGACCCGGCCGTGCTCGCCGGTGTCGGGCTGCAGCTAGCGGTCGGCGCGGCCGCGCTCTGGCTCGCCCGCTCGCTGCTGCGCGCCGCCGACCACGTCGCCTGGTCGCTGTCCCGGCGTGGCCCGCGTGAGGGTCTCGCCCGCTCGGGCGGGGCCGCGTGGCCGCCCGAGCCCGCCCGGCTCCGGCTCCCCGTGCTGGCCTCGAGGCAGGCCGGCCGCGCTCCGCCGGCCGCTGCGTAGTAGGCACGACGCAGCGACAACCCGCGGAACGAAAGGAACCTGACGTGACCGAGACCACCGACATCCGAACTCCGCCGCCGCCGGACCTGGACGCGCTCGCGGCCGCGCTCGCGGAGCGCCTCCGGCTGAGCGAGCCGTCGCCCTGGATGACGACGGCGGAGGCCGCCGACTACATGCGCGTCTCCGTCCGCTGGCTGCGGCAGCACCTGCAGCAGGTGCCGCACAGCAAGGTCGAGGGCCGCCTGTTCTTCAGCCGGCGCGAGCTCGACGCCTGGCTCGCGTCGAACCGCCGGAGCTAGAGCCGGAGCCGCTCGACGACCTGGCTGTCGACGAGCTGCGGCGTCACGCAACCGCCGACCGCGTACAGGCGCCCGCCGATCGCGAACGTCGCGAGCGCATGACGCGGCACGCGTGGTGACGGCCCCTCCCGCCAGCGGCCGGTTCGCCTGTCGTAGACCTGGTAGGTGTGCTCCCAGACCGCGTAGATCCGGTCGCCGGCGGCGGCCGCGCCGAGCAGCTCCATCGGCTTCGGCAACGTCGGGCCCTTCCGCCAGCGGTCGGTACGGGGGTCGTAGATCCAGACCTCGCGCAGGATGCGCTGGCCGCGGCGTCCGCCGATCGCCAACAGCTCGCCGTGGAAGGCGACCGCGCCGAACGCGTGCACCGGCCGCGGCAGCGGAGCGACTCGCCGCCAGGCCCGCTCGCCCGGATGCCATGCGAAGACCTCGCGCCGCTCGCGCGAGCCGTCGAAGCCGCCGAGCACGTACACCGCGCCGCCGAGGGCCACGGTGGAGTGGTTGAAGCGCGCCGCCGGCAGCGGCGGCCCGGCGCTCCAGTGACCGCTGCGGACGTCGTAGACCTCGACGCGGCGGGTGATCCCGGCCGCGGTCTGGCCGCCGGTCACGTAGACCCTCGGCCCGAGCGCCGCGGCGCTCGCCGCGCGCACGGGGAACGGCAGCGGCTCGAGCGTCGTCCACGTGTTGCGCGCCGGGTCGAAGCGTTGCGTCAGTGCCAAGAAGCGGCCCGTGTTGCCCACCATCCCGCCGGCGACGTAGATGCGGCCGGCGACCTCGGCCGCGGCCGAGTAGCTGCGCCGCTGCGACATCGAGGCCGCGAACTGCCAGCCCGGCTTCGACTGCGGCGGCGCCGCGACGGACGCCCCACAACCGGCGAGCACCAACGCGAGGGCCGCGAGTGCGGCCGGTCGCATCAGAAGCCTTCGGCGAGCGCGTGCTTGAGGCGGCGGCGCTCGGCCTTCCGCTCCCGCTGCCGCCGCGGATCGGCGACGGGGACGGCCGTCAGGAGCGCCTTCGTGTACTCGTTCTGCGGGTCGGTGTAGACGCTCTCGGCCTCGCCGAACTCGACGATCTTGCCCTGGTTCATGACGGCGATCGAGTCGCTCATCGCGCGCACCACCGCCAGATCGTGCGCGATGAAGAGGTACGTCAGGCCGAAGTCGCGCTGCAGGTCGCGCAGCAGGTTGAGGATCTGCGCCTGGATCGAGACGTCGAGCGCCGAGACCGGCTCGTCGCAGACGATCAGCTTCGGGTTGAGCGCGAGCGCCCGGGCGATCCCGATGCGCTGGCGCTGGCCGCCGGAGAACTCGTGCGGGTAGCGGTTGGTGAAGGTCGGGTCGAAGCCGACCACGTCGAGCAGCTGGCGCACGCTCTCGCGCCGCGTCTTGCGGTTGCCGATCCCGTGCACCTCCATCGGCTCCGAGACGATGTCGCCGACGGTCATGCGCGGGTTCAGGGACGAGTAGGGATCCTGGAAGACGATCTGCATCTGCCGCCGCATCCGGCGCATCTCCCCGGCCTTCAGCGAGGTCAGCTCCCGGCCCTCGAAGCGGACGGAGCCGGCGGTCGGCTTCAGCAGCTGCAGCACGCAGTAGCCGGTCGTCGACTTGCCCGAGCCGGACTCGCCGACGAGGCCGAGCGTCGTCCCCTCGTCGATCGAGAACGAGACGCCGTCGACCGCCTTCACCCAGTCCGTCGTGCGCTCGACCAGGAAGCCGCTGCGCACCGGGAAGTGCTTCTGCAGGTCCTCGACGACGAGCAGGGGCTCCTTCGGCTTGCCGTTCTCGGTCATACCGCCACCGCCGCGCGCTCGCTCGCAGGATGGGCAGACCGCACCCAGTGCCCGGGCCGCAGCTCGCGCAGCTCGGGCGGCTCGACGGTGCAGTAGTCGCCGAGGTTCGCGTACTGGCAGCGCGGAGCGAAGCGGCACGCCGGCGGCGGGTCGAGCAGGTCCGGCGGCCGGCCGGGGATCGACGCCAGCCGCGCCCGGCGGCCGCCCGTGCCCTCGAGGCTCGGCAGCGCGCCGAGGAGCGCCTCGGTGTACGGATGCTCCGGATGGTCGAACAGCTCGAGCACGCTCGCCTGCTCGACGACCTGCCCCGCGTACATCACGACCACGTCGTCCGCGGCCTCCGCGACGACGCCCATGTCGTGGGTGATCAGGACCATCGCCATCTGGTGCTCCTCGCGCAGCTCCTCGAGCAGGTCGAGGATCCCCGCCTGCACCGTCACGTCGAGCGCCGTCGTCGGCTCGTCCGCGATCAGCAGCTTCGGGTTGCACGAGAGCGCGATCGCGATCATCACGCGCTGCCGCATGCCGCCCGAGTAGCGGTGCGGGTAGTCCTTCAGGCGCGCCTTGGCGTTCGGGATCCGCACCTCCTCCAGCAGCGAGACCGCCCGCTGGGTCGCCTCCTTGCCGTCCATGCCGAGGTGGCGCCGCAGCGTCTCGGTGATCTGCGTCCCGATCGTCAGCGTCGGGTTGAGCGACGTCATCGGGTCCTGGAAGATCATCGCGATCTCCTGACCGCGCAGGCTCTCGAGCTCGCGCTCGCGCAGCTTCGTCAGGTCCTTGCCCTCGAAGGTGATCGAGCCGGAGACGATCCGCGCCGGCGGCTGCGGGAGCAGGCGCATGATCGAGAGCGCCGTCACCGACTTGCCGCAGCCGGACTCGCCGACGATCCCGAGCGTCCGCCCGCGCTCGACGTCGAACGAGACGCCGTCGACGGCGCGCACGTCGCCCTCGCGCGTCGAGAAGTAGGTGTGCAGCTCGCGGACCTCCAGCAGGGCCATCAGTGCTCCTTCCAGTGATGTCGTTCGATCTCTCGGTCGCTAGCACCAAGCCAGAATCCCCACTCGACCGCGGCGCGGGCTGGTAGCCCGTGCAAGGGCGAGGGAGGGCTCTGGCGCCGCGTGCTGGCGGGCGAGAGGCGGACAGGCATTGCTGGGAGGAGCACTAGGTCTCCCTCGTCCGCGGGTCGAGCGCGTCGCGCAGGCCGTCGGCGATGAAGAACGCGCAGAGGATCAGCCAGGCGATCAGGAGGCTCGGGAACAGGATCATCTGCGGGTGCGCCAGGTAGACGTCGCGGCCGTCCTGCGCGAGCGAGCCCCACGAGGCCTTCGGCGGGTTGATCCCGAGGCCGATGAACGAGAGGAAGGCCTCGCCGAGGATCACGCCCGGGAGCTCGAGGAAGACGAACACGATCAGCACGCCCAGCGTGTTCGGCAGCAGGTGCCGGCCGAGCACGCGGTACCAGCGCGCGCCGACCGCCCGGGCAGCGCGCACGTAGTCGTTCTCCTTGAGCGTGATGATCTGGCCGCGGACGACGCGCGCGGCCGTGAACCACGAGGCGATCGTCAGCGCGATCACCATCACCCAGAAGCTCACCGTCTGGAAGAGCTGCGTGACGATGATCGCGAACGGCAGGTACGGCAGGCCGTAGAGCGCGTCGAGGAAGCGCATCATCCCGTTGTCGACCTTGCCGCCGAGAAAGCCGGAGACGGAGCCGTAGACGATGCCGATGCCCATGATCGCGATCGTCGCGGCGAACCCGATCCCGATCGAGACGCGGCCGCCGAGCGCGCAGCGGGTGAACAGGTCGCGGCCGTACTGGTCGGTGCCGAACGGGTGCGCGAAGCTGACGGGCAGGTACGCGTCGGCGAAGTTGACCTCGTACGGGTCGTACGGCGAGAAGATCGGCACGAAGATGCAGTAGGCGAGCAGCACGAGGAACAGCACGCCCGCGATCAGCGCCGCCTTGTTGGCGCGGTAGCGGTACCACGCGTCGCGCCAGAGGCTCGTCTGCCGGACGGGCGCGCCCGCGGTGCCCGAGGCCTCGCGCAGCGTCGCTCGCTCGCGGAACTCCTCCTGCTGCGGGTTGACGACCACGGCCTACGTCCTCGCTTCCCGCGTGCGCGGGTCGAGGAACCCGTAGAGGATGTCCACGACGAGGTTCGCGAAGATCACGATCACCGCGTAGAGGATGGTCAGCCCCATCGTCACCGAGTAGTCGCGGGCGCTGACCGAGTTCACGTAGTAGCGGCCGATCCCGGGGATCGCGAAGATCGTCTCGATCACGAACGAGCCGGTGATCACCGCTCCCAGCAGCGGGCCTGCGGCGGTCACGACCGGGATCAGCGAGTTCCGCAGCACGTGCAGGCCGACGACCCGCTGCCGCGTCAGGCCCTTCGCGCGCGCGGTGCGCACGTAGTCCTGCTGCAGCGTCTCGAGCATCGTCCCGCGGACGAGCCGCGCGAAGTAGGCCATGGGGAAGAAGCCGAGCGCGATCGAGGGCAGGATCATCGACTGCCAGGTGTCCCAGCCGCTCGTCGGCACGCCAAGGTCCCACTTGACGGCGCAGTAGTAGATCAGCAGCGTCGCGACGAGGAAGCTGGGGACGGCGAAGCCGACGTTCGCGAAGAGCATCGCCAGGTAGTCGGTCGGCTTGTTCGCTCGTAAGGCGGCCAGCACCCCGAGCGGGATGCCGAACACGATCGCGAACGCGAAGGCGAGCGCGCCGAGCTCGAGCGAGACCGGGAAGTGCGAGCGCACGATGTCGTTCACCGTCTGGTTGCGCAGCACGAGCGACGGCCCGAGGTCGAGCGTGAAGACGCCCTCGACGTAGTTCGCGTACTGCACGTACCACGGGTCGCTCAGGTGGAACTTGCGATCGAGGTTCGCCTGGATCGAGGCGGGCACCGCGCGCTCCGTCCGCCGGAACGGGTTGCCCTTGATCTGCTTCATCATCAGGAAGGTGAAGAGGATCACCAGCAGCAGCACCGGGATCGTCCACAGCACCCGCCTGATCACGAACTTCGTCATTGCCTCGTCCCCCGTCGCGGGTCGGTCGCCGGAGCGGCGGCACGCGGCCGCCGCTCCCGCCGAGAGTCCCTAGCTGTTGACGACCTTGACCTTGCTCAGATCGAACTGGTCGAGGAGGTTGATGTTGAAGCTGCCCTTGACGGACGGCGCCTCCTGCGTCACGTACGTGTACCAGTAGATCGGGATGATCGGGAAGTCGCCGTTCGGCCCGGTCAGCATGTTCTCCAGCTGGCCGTAGATCTTGTACCGGGCGGCGTTGTCCTTCGTGTTCTCGGCCTTCTTGACCAAGGCGTCGTACTTCGGGTTGCAGTAGTTGGTGTTGTTGTTCCCGGACTTGCACGTCCAGAGGTTGAGGAAGTTGATGGCGTCGACGTAGTCGCCGATCCAGCCGAGCCGGTAGGCGTCGACGGTCTTGTTCGGCGGCGGGCCGAGGAACTGCAGGAACTGGGCCCACTCCATCACCTTCACGTTCGTGTTGATGCCGAGCTTCTTCCACATCGACTGCACCGCGATCGCGATCTCCTTGTGGCCCGGCGAGTCGTTCACGAAGAGCGTGATGTTCTTCTTCGCGTTCGGCGTCTTGCCGAGGAGCGACTTCGCCTTGCTCAGGTTCGCAGTCGGCTGCAGGAAGCTCGTCTTGATCTGGCCGAAGCCCGGGATCCCCTTCGGCACGAAGCTCGTCGCCGGCACCTGGTCGGCCTGGGCGATGTTGTCGATGATCGACTTGCGGTCGATCGCGAACGCCAGCGCCTTCCGCTCGCTCAGCGGCACGTTCTTGACGTTGAGGCCGTAGTAGTAGGTGCCGAGCGCCGGGTAGTTCTGGTACGTCGGCTTCGTCTTCTCGCGCGAGATGTCGGACGGCGGGATGCCGGTCGTGTTGACGTCGACCTCGCCGGCATCGAACGACTGCACCGCGGTCGTGCCGTCGGTGATGATCTTGCCGTTGGCCCGCTTGAGGTGGACGTCCTTGGCGTCACGCCAGCCGTTCCACTTCACGAGGTCGATCTCGGCGTCGTGCCTCCAGACGGCGAGCTTGAACGGGCCGTCCGTGATGATGTGGCCCGGCTCGGTCCACTTCTCGCCCCACTTCTCGACGGCCTTCTTGTTCACGGCAAGGAACGAGTGGTGCGCAACCTGCTGGATGAACCAGGGCTGTGCGCTCGTGAGGTGCACGACGAGCGTGTACTTGTTCGGCGCCGAGATGCCGACCTTGTTCTTCAGCGTGTCGCAGTTCTGCTTCTTCGGGTCGCAGCTGTTGTACGCCTCGGCGCCCTTGATGCCGAAGAACTGGTACGCGTAGTCCGCGCCCAGCTGCGGCGAGAGCGTCCGCAGCCACGAGTAGACGAAGTCGTTCGCGGTCACGGGATCGCCGTTCGTCCACTTGCCGTCGTGCCGCAGGTGGAAGGTGACGGTCGTGCCCTTGACGGTCCAGCTCTGCGCCAGGTTCGGCACGGGCTTGAGCGTCTTCGGATCCAGCTTGACGAGCGGATCCATGATGTTCAGGAGCACGTTCGACGACGTGGTGTCGGTCGCGAGCCCCGGGTCGAGCGACGGCGGCTCGGCGCCCCAGGCGATCGTGATCGTCTGGTTGGCGGCCAGCTTCCCGCTGCCGCCGCCGGAACCGCCGCTGTTGTTGTTGCTGCCGCTGCCTCCCCCGCCTCCGCAACCGGCAGCGACGAGCGCGGCCACGGCGACGAGAAGGGCCAGCAGTGCAAAGGGTGTCTTCATTCGCATTGCGTCGTTGATCCCTCCTCGGGACAGCCGGACTGGGCGCCGGCCGTTCTGTGGGCTAGTGGTACCCGGACGCGTCCGGGTCACGACCTGGGAAATCCCCCATTCCCGGGGGTGGATTCCTGCATTCAGCGTTTCCTTACAGGTGGGATCTGCGCGAAAACGGGCAAAAGGGTGCCGATGTCCCTCTTCTGGCGGGTCTTCGGGACGTGCGCGGGCGTGATCGTGACCGCGTTCCTCGTGCTCTGGGCGGTGCCCGGGCAGA
Source organism: Gaiellaceae bacterium (assembly GCA_035455605.1). Taxonomy (GTDB): domain Bacteria; phylum Actinomycetota; class Thermoleophilia; order Gaiellales; family Gaiellaceae; genus AC-32. Next base: position 3,483 of record DATIER010000147.1, on the reverse strand, counting down.
TCGTCTTTCCCGCGTCGCTGCTCGTCGTCGCGGCCGTGCTGGGCGCGCTGTTCGTGCTGCTGCGACCCCTGTTCGAGCCGCTACAACGGCTGGCAGGACTGATGCGGCAGATCGACCTCAACCGGCCGGGACAGCGCCTGGACGTGGCGGGCAAGGGCGAGATCGCCCTGCTCGGCGCCACGTTCAACGAGATGCTCGCGCGGCTCGAGGCGCAGCGGCAGGAGTCGGTCATGCTCACCCTCACGGCACAGGAGGAAGAGCGGCGCCGGATCGCGCGCAACCTCCACGACGAGATCGGGCAGAACCTGACCGCGGTGCTGCTCCAGCTCGACCGGCTCGGCAAGCGCGTCCGCACGGAGCTGCGCGGCGAGTTCCTCGAGACGGTGGAGTTCGTGCGGACGAGCCTCGACGAGGTCCGCCGGGTCGCCCGCGAGCTCCGGCCGGGCGTGCTCGAGGACCTCGGGCTCGCGAACGCGCTGCTCGAGCTCTGCACGACGTTCTCGGCGAGCGCCGACCTGCGCATCGAGCGGCGGATCTCGCCCGTGCTGCCGCCCCTCACCGCGCAGACCGAGCTCGTGCTCTACCGGGTCGCGCAGGAGAGCCTGACGAACGCCCTCCGCCATTCCGGGGCGACACGCGTCGAGCTCCGGCTCGAGCGCGTGCCGGGCGGCGTCGTCCTCCGCATCACCGACGACGGCCGCGGCCTTCCCGAGGGCGTGCTGGCGGCGAGCGTCGGCGGCCTGCGCGGGATGCAGGAATGGGCGCTGCTCGTCGGCGGCCAGCTCGACGTCAGCTCGCGGCAGCCCGGCGGCGTGCAGGTGCGCCTTCGCGTCCGCGCGCGCGACGAGGCGGAGGGGCGCGCGGCTTGACGCGGATCCTGCTGGCGGACGACCACGCGATGGTGCGGCGTGGGCTCCGGCTCGTGCTCGACTCCGAGCCCGACCTCGAGGTCGTGGCGGAGGCCGGCGACGGCGCGGAGGCGGTCGAGCGCGCCCTCGCGAACGGCATCGACCTCGCGGTGCTCGACGTCACGATGCCGCGGATGACGGGCATCCAGGCCGTGCGGGAGCTCGCGCGCCGCAAGCCCGAGCTGAAGACCCTGATCCTCTCGATGCACGACAACGAGCAGTACTTCTTCGAGGCGCTGAAGGCTGGCGCCGCCGGCTACGTGCTCAAGTCGTCGGCCGACCGCGACCTCGTCGAGGCCTGCCGCGCGGCGGTGCGGGGCGAGCCGTTCCTCTACCCGGGCGCGGTGACGGCGCTGATCCGCGACTTCCTCGCCCGCGACGGCGGCGACGCCGAGCTCGAGCCGCTGACGCCGCGCGAGCTCGAGATCCTGAAGCTGATCGCCGAGGCGCACTCGACGAAGGAGATCGCGGACATCCTCGTGATCAGCCCGAAGACGGTCGAGCGCCACCGCGCCAACATCCTCGGCAAGCTCGGCATGCGCGACCGCGTCGAGCTGACGCGCTACGCGATCCGCCGGGGCCTGATCGAGCCCTAGCGCCTACCGCCGGCGCAGCCGCTTCAGCAGCCGGCGCCGAGCAGGTAGCGGAGCGCGCCCTCGTGCTCGTCGGCGACGCTCAGCCCCGAGCGGCGGAGGAGCGTGCGCGTGCCCGGGTCGGCCTCGCAGACGACGGTCAGGTCGTTGCCGCGCTCACGCAGGCGCGACGCGACCCGGCGGAGCACCGTGAACGCCGAGGAGTCGACCACCTCCGCCTGGTCGAGGTCGATGATCACGTCCGCGGCGGGCGGGACCTGGTCGAGCTCGCGCTCGAGCTCCGGCGCGGACGCACCGTCGAGCGCGCCGGCTGCACTGACGAGGTGCACGCCCGTGCGGATCGCCCCCGCTGCGTCGCGCCCGCGTCAGTCGTCCAGCTCGACGCCCTCGTGGGCGAGCTCGAGCGTCTCGATCGCCACGTCGTTGCCGCGCCCACGCAGCTGCGGCCCCTCCCACTTGCGCGGCCACGCCCGGCGCACGGTCCAGCGGGCGACCTCGGCCCGCTGCTCGTCCAGCAGCACGATCGCGACCGTGCGGCGGGCGACGTTGCCCTGCAGGACGTCGCTCCACCACTGGAACAGCCCTGCATCGCCGGTGAAGCCGCGGCGCAGGACGACCGGCCCCCACTCGACCCGGCCCGGGAGCAGGCGCGCGGCGGACACCCGGTCGGTCCCCTCGCGATAGGCGACCGCCTCGATCCGGCCCTCCGGCAGGTCGGCCTCGCTGAAGCCGGCGATCGCGACGCCGTCGATCTCGACGCGGAAGTTGAAGTTCAGGTACGGGTCGTCACGGCGCTGGGGCATCGCGTGGCACCTCCAGGTAGGGGAAGTCGCGGTAGGCGTCGAGGTCGTGGCGGACGGTCCGCGAGCGCCGCTCGCCCTCGTCGGTGCGCCACGAGATGCGGGCCTCGAGCTCGGTCGGCTCCTCGCGCGCGAACAGCAGCGCCGCGCGGTCGAGCAGGATCCGGATCCGCCGTCGCGGCGGCAGCAGCTCGAGCTGCCGGAAGATCCGCAGCCGGTCGACGCGCCGCTCGCCTCCGAGCCCGCGCAGCGGGCCACCGAAGCGGACGCGCACCGCATGCGCCGGCCGGGAGCCGAAGTTCTCGAGCACGAGGAACAGCAGACCGTCCTCGAGCTCGACGTCGAGGATCACGTCCGCCTCGCGTGACGGCCGGCAGGGCTCGGCGGCGGCTCCGGGCACGTGGCGATCCTCGTCCGTCACGGGCCACGGTGCAAGAGGTCGGCCGCCTTCTCGGCCACCATCACGGTCGGCCAGTTCGTGTGGCCGCGCGGGATGCGCGGGATCACCGAGGCGTCGGCGACGCGGAGGCCGGCCGTCCCCCGGACGCGCAGCTCGGCATCGACCACCGCGCCGAGCGCGCACGTCCCGACCGGGTGGTAGAGCGTGTGCGCCTTCGCCCGCATCACCTCCGCGAGCTCCTCGTCCGACTGCGCCCCCGCGCCCGGCAGGAGCTCGGCGCGCACGTGCGGCGCGAGCGCGGGAGCCGCGAGGAGCCGGCGCGCGAGCCGGACGCCGTCGAGCAGCACGCGGGCGTCCTCCTCGGCGGAGAGGTACCCCGGGTCGATCAGCGGCGGCTCGAGTGGCTCGTGTGAGCGAAGCGTGACCCGCCCGCGGCTGGCCGGCTGCAAGACGATCGTCCCGATCGTGAGGCCGTGCTCGGGCGGCGGCACCAAGCCCTCGTCCACGAACAGGACGGGCGCGAAGAGCAGCTCGAGGTCGGGCGCTTCGAGCTCGGGGCGCGTGCGCACGAACGCGGCGGCCTCGGCGACGTTGGAGCTCAGCATCCCGCGCCGGAGCAGCAGGTAGCGAAGCACGTTCCCGGGCGACTCGGCCGCGTACAGCGTGCGCGTGCTCGTCGAGGTCGCGAGCACGCCGCCCACGAGGTGGTCCTGCAGGTTGGCGCCGACGCCGGGCGCGTCCACGCCCGAGAGCAGGAGCAGCTGCGGCGAGCCGATCGCCCC
>DATIER010000146.1:0-4213 GCA_035455605.1 Gaiellaceae bacterium | reverse complement strand
TCGGAATCCCTTCTGTGCTGGCTTTTTCGCGCCGCGGAGTTAGGCTCGTGCTCGTATGGCGGGGCCCGCGGTCACCGGCCCGCTGCTCGAGCGCAGCGAGGAGCTCGCGCGGATCGAATCGGCGTTGAGCGAGGCGCGCTCGGGGACGGGCACGCTCGTGGTGGTGGAAGGGCCTGCAGGGATCGGAAAGACGTCGCTGCTGGCTGCGGCCCGGGCGGCCGCCGCCGAGAGCGGGATGCGGGTGCTTCGGTCGCGAGGGACAGAGCTGGAGCGCGATTTCGCCTTCGGAGTGGTGCGTCAGCTGTTCGAGCCGCCGCTCGCGGCGGCATCGGCATTCGAGCGCGCCAACCTCTTGCAGGACGCCGCCGGCCTGGCTGCAGCCGTCCTCGAGCTTCCGGGCGCACCCGCCACCAGGGGGCCGCCCTCGGCAGGCGTCGATCCCTCGTTCGCGATTCTCCACGGGCTGTACTGGTTGTGCGCGAACCTGACCACCCTCGGACCGCTCTGCCTGGTCGTCGACGACGCGCATTGGGCAGACGCCGCATCCCTTCGCTACCTGGCCTTCTTGCTCACGCGGCTCGAAGAGCTGGACGCCGCGCTCGTCCTTGCGACCCGCCCTCGCGAGGCAGGTACGGATGCCGAGCTGCTTGCGTCGCTGACGACCGATCCCTCGGCGGAGGTGATCCGCCTTCTTCCGCTGACGAGAGCCGCGGTCGCCCAGCTCGTGGAGTCGGAGCTCGCCTGCACTCCGGATCCGGTCTTCGTCGACGCGTGCCTGCGCGCAACCCGAGGAATGCCGTTCCTCATGCGCATGCTCGTCGAGGCGCTGAGCGACGGAGGGATCGCTCCCACGGCAGACTCCGCGCGCCAGGTGGAGAGAATCGGAGCACGAACGGTTGGTCGGTCGATCCGACTTCGGCTTCGCGGCCTACCGGAGCATGCCGGCCGGCTGGCTCGGGCTCTGGCGATCCTCGAGCAAGGCGACCTCCTCCAGGCGGCCCGCCTCGCCGGCCTCGAAGAGCACGAGGCAGCTGACGCAGCCGAGCTGCTGGCGAGCGCGGGGATCCTCGAGTCGAGCCGGCCGCTGACGTTCATCCATCCGATCGTCCGCACCGGGATCTACTCCGACCTCACCGGTACCGAACGCGCCCAGGGCCACCGTCGTGCGGCGGACGTGCTCGCCCAGCAACCAGGCGAGAGCGAGCGGATCGCCCAGCACCTGCTGATCAGCGAGCCGGCGGCCGACGCCTGGGTCGTCGAGCGGCTGCTCGAGGCCGCGCGGGCGGCGGAGCGGAACGGCGCTCCCGACTCCGCGGCCATCTTCCTGCGCCGAGCGCTCGACGAGCCGCCGCCGGCGGAGGAGCAGCCGGAATTGCTGCTGGAGCTCGGAATGGCCGAGGCGAGTGCCGGGCTCGCCGGCTGGCCTGAGCACTTGCAACGGGCCGTAGACGCTGCGCCGAACGCAGTGGCGGCTGCCGAGGCGGCGATGGTGCTATCGCACGCGCTCAGCCGAGCCCAGCGCCACCGGGAAGCGGTCGAGGTTCTCGATCGCGCGGCGTCGGCGCTCGATTCGCGCCACGACGAGCTCGCGTTTCAGCTCGAGGCAGCGGCGGTCGTCCCCGGGATCAACGATCCCGTGACCGCACCCTCGGTGGCCCTCCGCGGCGAGATGTTGCGCGCCCGGGCCGCCGGCGATTCCGCGGCGCCGCCGGAGCTGCTGGCCGCTGCCGCGTTCATCTCGATCCTCACGAACGAGCCCGCCGAGCTCGGCGCGGAGCTGGCGACTCGCGCGCTCCTGGTCGGAGACAGGGCGCGGCCAGGTTCGCAGGGAGGCCCATGGTTCTCGGTCGCAGGGTGGTTCTCGCAGACGACGTTCTCGCTGCTCCTGGCCGACCGCTATGCACAGGTTCGGCCGCTCCTCGACGACTCGATCGCGCAGGCGCGGGCCACGGGTGACGCGGGCCGGCTCGCGATGGGCTTGCGCGACCGGGGCTGGGTCGCCCTCCGCCGCGGCGATCTGAGCGCGGCCGAGGGAGACGCGCGGACGGCGCTCGCCGCGACCGAGCTCCCCGCACCGTCCATGTACCGCATCCTCAACGGCAGCGTGCTGGTGACGGCGCTCGTCGAAGCGGGCCAACTCGAGGCGGCCGTCGAGACGCTCGCGCTGCTCGCCTCCGAGGCGGAAAGCGGATACGTCACGGACGCGGTTCTTCGCCTGGCCCGCGGACGCCTGCGGGTCGCACAGGGACGACTCGGCGACGGGCTCGAAGACTTCGAGAGCGTCGGCGCAGACCTGACCCGGGTGCTGGTCACCTGCCCGAGTTTCCTCCCCTGGCGCTCAGAGGCTGCGCTCGCCCAGCTCGCGCTCGGCGATCACGACGCGGCGGGACGCCTCGCAGACGACGAGCTCCAGCTCGCCCGGGCATTCGGCGCCCCGCGAGCGCTCGGAGTGGCCAAGCGTGCCGCCGGACTGGTGGTCGCAGGTGAGCGGGGAGAGCGCCTGCTGCGTGAGGCGATCGACGCGTTCGACCAGTGCGAAGCCAGGCTGGAGCGAGCGCGAGCTCTCGCCGACCTCGGGGCGATGCTTCGGCGGCGCAATCGACGCACCGAGGCTCGAGAGCTGCTCCGCGAGGCACTCGACGCCGCCCACCGTACGGGCGCCAGGCGGCTGGCAGAACAGGCCGAGACCGATCTCCGCGCCACCGGCGCGCGCCCGCGAAGGGTCGTCCTCACGGGGGTCGACTCGCTGACAGCCAGCGAGCGACGCGTTGCCGAGCTCGCCGGACAGAAGCTGACCAACCGGGAGATCGCCCAGCAGCTGTTCGTCACGGATCGGACGGTCGAGGGTCACCTGACCAGCGTCTTCCGGAAACTGCGGCTCGACTCGCGGACGGAGCTCCCCGCTGCGCTGGCTGAGAAGGTCGAGATCTCCGCCTAAGCCTCGGAATAGATCGACGCCTCCAGTGTCTTCAGGAGCATGGGATGCGAATCGAAGACGAGGGAGCTGGCTCGGCGACTGAGTGGGGGCGACGAGATCCTGCTTCTCTGGAATCCGCGTGACGGGCACGTCGAGGTCTCGGTTCGGGACCTCGCGACGGGGATCGGGTTCGACCTGGATGTCGCGCCGGGCAAGGCGCTCGACGCGTTTCACCATCCCTTTGCGTACGCCGCCGCGCTGGGACGGCACGATGGCTAGCGTGGAGTGCCTGGAGGAGACGTTGCGCACGCTCGTCGCCGAGCGGCAGGCGCTCCGTGAGCAAGGTGCAGGTCGCGACGCGCTCGAGTCGAACCGCGTCGAGCTCGCGTGCCTGCAGCGCCGCCTGTCGAGAGCGCTGATCTCGCGTCACCTGTCCCACGACGAGCGCAACGCTGCCTAACAACGACGAAACGGCCCAAGGGCCGTTTCGTACGAGGGGGATGGGGAGGTGGGTCGCGATGAATATCGGCCGCACCAGCGGCGGCTCTCTCCCCCGTTCGAGGGAAAACGAAGGGCGCCTCGCGGCGCCCTTCGTCGCGTGCTGTTGCGTTGTCCTACGGCGTCGGGTCGGGGTACGTGCCCCCGAAGATGTCGCTGTTCCCGAACGTCGCCGGGCAGTCCTGCTGTGGCGCCGGTCTCGGCACCGAGGTGTTGCCGACCGCGAGCGCCTGGCGCCAGGCGTCCAGGGCCGGGCAGTCGGCGGCGCGGCGCGTGTCGTTCCAGACGGCCGCGCCGTACGTGCGGGTCGCAGCCGCGTAGACGTAGTCGCCGAGGAACTCGCCGACGAGGTTGTTCTGACTCGAGCCGCGAGGATCGCCGGCAGCCGAGCGGTGGAGCGGCGCGAACGCGCCGGTCGCACCCGCTCCGCCGGTGTCGGCGTGCATGACGACGCCGACGAGGCTCCGCGGCGTTGCCGTCGTCGACTGGTACGGCGTCGTGAACGCGTTGTAGACGACGTACACGTCCCGTCCGTTCGGCGAGATCGCCGGCGCGGCGTAGTAGCCGCGGTCGCCGGCTGCCTCGATCGGCCGTGGCGCCGCCCACGAGCCGCCGCCGTTCGTCGACTCGGTGAAGTAGACGTGCGGCTGCGCGAGGTCGCCGCTCACGTAGCTCATCACGATCCGGTTCGTCGCGTCGGCGCCGGTCGGCGCGCCGTTCGCGATGTCGACGCTCGGCGCCGGCGCCAGGTCGCTCCGCGCGCCGGCGAGGCCGTCGATCACGGGCCTGCCGACGTTC
>DATIER010000145.1:0-26128 GCA_035455605.1 Gaiellaceae bacterium | reverse complement strand
CGCTGCTCGCGGAGGACGACCCGAGCGTGCCGGGCCTGGAGCTCGAGCTCGCCGTTGCGCTCGCCGGAATCGGTTCGTTTGGCGAGGCGATCGACCTGTTCGCGGACGCGGAACAGCGGGCGGTCGATCCCTGCCTTTCGGGCCACATCCGCATCGCCCGGCTCAACGCTCGGCTGAACTTCGAGCCGGAGGGGATGGACGCGGCGATTCGCCGCGAGTGCGAGCGGGTGATCCCGCTCTTCGAAGCGCACGGCGACCACCGCGCGCTGTCCCGCGCGTGGTACGCGCTCGGCCAGGTCGAATGGGCCGAGACGCAGATGGAGGCAACAGACCGGGCGATGACGACCGCCGCCGCGCACGCGCATCGTGCCGGCGACCGCGGGCTCGAACTGCTCACGCTCGTATCGCGTGCGGGCTGGCTCGGGACGACTAGCTGGTCGACCTCCGAGACGCGTCGGGAGCTAGAGCGGCTGACGCGCCGCTTCCCCGGAGAGCCGGCGGTGGAGCGCGTGCTGCGGTTCTGGCGCGTGTTCTCTGCCTACCAGGAGGGCCGGGCCGGCGACGCCCGTGCGCTCGCACGTGACTGGCTCGACGACGTGCGCCGGCACGACAGCCCCATGATGGCGGAGTCGTTCGCCATGTTCTTCGCCCTCAACGAGTTGCTGACGGGCGACGTCGACCGCGCCGAGCGGCTCGCGCTCGACGCGGTCGAGGCCCTGCAGGACTGCGGCGTCCGTGCCTATCTCGGCTCCGCGAAGTCGGTGCTGGCCGAGGTGCGCGCGGCGCAGGGACGGGCTCGTGAAGCAGTCGAGCTCGCCGACGAGTCGGTGCGCATCGGCAGCTCCGCCGACCGCGTCAATCTCGTGGCCGCGCATGCCGTCCAGGCCAGGGCGTACGCGATGCTGGGCGAGCACGAGCAGGCGAAGGCCGCGGCAACCGAGGCCGTCGCGGTGGCCGGGCAGACGGACTCTCTGCTGATCCAAGCGACCGCGCAGAAGGCGCTCGCGCACGCGCTCCTGGCCGCCGGCGAGCTGCCCGCCGCGCGTGCCGCGGCGGTCGAGGCCGAGCGGCTGTTCGGGACGCTCGAACGATTTCTTACACAGCAGCCCGCCACGGCGCTCGTCGCGCAGATCGAGCGCGAGCTGGCCGCGGCATCTGCACCACCGGTCCTGGCGGGGCATCGAGAAGGAGGGGATTGAGATGAAAGGACGGATCTGGCTCCCACTGCCACTGCTCGCCGCAGGGCTGGCCCTGCTGGTCGCGGCGAGCTTCGCGAATGCGCGTGGGCAGCCGCCGGTCAAGAACGGCGGCATCTTCCGCTTCGGAGCTGCCATCTCGTCGAGATTGGTCGATCCGCAGCTCGGCTACGACCCGATCGCCTGGTGGCTCAGCTACGCGACCGGGGCGAAGCTCTACAACTACCCGGACAAGGCCGGCGTCCCCGGGATGCGGCTCGTCCCCGAGGTCGCGTCGAGGGTCGCGGTCTCGAACAACGGCAAGCGTTACGTGTTCACGATCCGGCGGGGCTTCCGCTTCTCGGACGGCACCGCGGTCACGGCCGGGAGCTTCAAGTACGCGATCGAGCGGGTCGCCAACCACGACCTCGCCTCGCCGGGAGCCGACTTCATCACGGACCCGAACGGGACCGACATCGTCGGGGCCGAGGCGGCCCTGGAGGGCAAGACGACCAAGGTGAGCGGTGTCGTGGCCAAGGGCGATCGGCTGATCATCAACCTGACGAAGCCCGACCCGACCTTCATGGCCAAGATCACGATGCCGTTCTTCCAGGCGACCTCGAGGAAGCTGCCGCTCGACAGGCAGGTGCGCGAGATCTCGAGCATCACGGACATGCCCACTGCGGGTCCGTATGCCTACGCACTGAACGAGATCAACCGGCTGACGGTGATCCGGCGGAACCCGTGGTGGAGGCGGGGGCCGGGGCGGAACCGCCCGCGGCACCTCGACGGCGTTCGGCTCGAATGGAACCTGAACCCGCAGACGGCCTTCCAGCAGCTGCTGGCGAACGAGCTCGACACGGCGCCCGTGCCCGCCGCAGAGGGCCCTGGCCTGGCCAGGAAGTACGGGGTCAACAAGAGCCGCTTCTGGGTGAAGCCGATCGACTGCACCGGCTGGCTCGTGCCTAACACGAGCCGTCCGCTCTTCCACAACGTCAAGCTGCGGAAGGCGCTCAACTACGCGGTCAACCGCAAAGACTACATCGCCGTCCTCGGTAGCTACGCCGGAAAGCCGTGGAGCCACATCCTCAGCCCCGGCGTCCCCGGCTCGCCGAACGTGCAGCCCTACCCGTTGCGAACCCCGAACCTGGCGAAGGCGAAGAAGCTTGCCGGGTCACTGGGCAACAAGAAGATCAACGTCTGGTACGTCTCGTCGGGCTTCTACTTCCCCGGCGCCATCGACCAGTTCCAGATCGTGCGCCGCGACCTGATGCGGCTCGGCTTCAGGCCGGAGAACATCAACGCGACCGGGTTCGACGGGCTCCGCATCTTCGTTGCCATGGGGAACAAGGGCAACGACGCCGACCTCGGCGTCTCGATGGGCTGGTGCTCGGACTACCCGGATCCCTACGACTGGATCAACATCCTCTTCTACGGCGGCTTCATCCGCGAGTCCGGGAACCTCAACTACTCGCAGTTCGACGTCCCGAAGTGGAACCGGCGGATGGAGGCCGCGGCGCGGCTCGTGGGCCCGGAGCGGTTCCGGGCGTACGGGCAGCTCGACCTCGACCTGATGCGGCAGGCGGCACCGATCGTGCCGATGGCGAACATCAACCAGACGTTCATGTTCTCGAAGCGTGTCGATCCGAGAAGCCTCGCCTGGCAGCGGATCTACGCGTTCTGGAGCATCCCGGCGCTCGCGCTGAAGTGAGATGGAGGTCGAAAAACGTTACGTAACAGGCACTTCCAGCTCCGCTAGACGGAGCCTTTCGTTGCGTCGGAGGGAATCACCGAGGCTAGTGCCCTTTGTGCGCATGGCACATGCCTCGCTGCGCTGCGAACACAGGTGAGCGTAGCCGCTGTGGCGAGGACGGTAGGAGCGCGTGGCCTTGCTGCGGCGGCGGGGCTTTCAGGAAGCGGTGACGACAATCCGGGCCAGGCCGAACCGGCCACCAGGCGCGGCGAGCTCGAGGCGTAGCGTGAGAGTACGCCGCTTTGTGCCACGCTGGTCACCTGTTGGCGTGCAGCTCCTATCTGGTCATCACGATGGGCGGCGAGCTCTCGCAGAGGTCGACGACCTGTCCGTCAGGCATGCCGTGGTCGAGGTGCCGAGACTGCCCCCCCTCTGGCTCGCTGAGGGGGTTCAATCCACGTGGGACCCGCTAGCCCGCCTTGGGGTAACTGCTCAGGCGACTTCCGCTGAGTAGCGCAATCGCCGCGAACGGGAAGAACCAGGTGATGTACAGGAGCGACCAATGTGTCAGCACGATCTGGAAGCCGATCAGGAGCGCCGCGGTCATGGCAGCGAGCTGCAACGGTGACTTCTGTCTCGGGACAAAGACGACCGCGAGCGCGCCGACGACCAGCAGCGCCTGAAGCACCTTCTGCAGGAGGTGCAGGTCCGGCAGGCCAGCGGCGTGGTACTGGCCCCAGTCCCAGATCGAAAAAGGCGAGCTGCGGTGAACCTGGATCGAGATCGTCCGCTCCCAGAAGACGTGCAGAGCGTGAGCCGAGTTGCCGTCGAAAAAGACGACCCAGCCGCAGGCGACGGTCGCGATCAGGAAGCCGAGCGCGAACAGGAGAGCGTGCCGCGGGCGGCGGATCGTCGGATACGACGCCCACAACGGCGCGACGATGAGGGCCGCGAACTTCGCCCAGCCCGCCAGTGCCGACAGCGTGCCGCGGCCTAGATCGGACGTGAGGACGAAGAATCCCCACACGAGCAGCGCCGGCATGAGCGTGTCGTTCGTGTTCGAGTTGGCGGCATATTGGGTGAATGGGTAGGCCGCCCACGCGAAGGCCAGCATGGACGCCAGCACCGGACCTCCGAAGCGGAGACCGACGGCCGCCAGTCCCAACAACGCGAGTAGATCGAACGCGATCGTCGTGTAGCGGACGGCGGGCAAACGATCCCACTTCCCGCTCCAGCCGAGGAGCCAGAGGCCCGGAAGGTACGCCTCGTAGGCGACAGGGCCGTACGTGTCGCCGAACGGGTTCGCCGTCTCACAGCGGCCGTCCGTCTGAATGCGGTCGTGGATCTGCCCGTCGGCGTCGGGGCGACCGCACGGCGGCAGGTTGTCTTCGATCGGGAAGTTGCCGTACGGCACGCGGCCGTGGTCGATTCGGTCCGCGCCGATTACTCCTGCGTAACCGACGTCGATCACCGACGACGAGTGGAGCGTCAGGCCGGCCCTGAACGAGACCAAGAAGCAGGTCGCGGCGACGAGGACCCACACCGGCCAGACGGGCCGCGCGTCGCCGCTCCAGCCTTTACACGCAGTCCAGGCACATCGGGCAAGCAGGTACGCCAAGGGCGGATAGACGAGGGACGCGCTCGCGAAGACGTGGCCGTGGTTGAAGTACCAGAGAGAGACCGAGAACGAGAGCAGGACGAGCAGATCCAGGTTTCGCATCGAGAGAGGTCTACGGAAGTTCGCCAGGCCTACAAGGAAGACGCCGCACAGGGCGAGCCAGAGACCGGGGCGGTTCAACTGCTTGCCGCCGAGCGGCCCGCGAGCGATCGGCCAGGCCACCTGCGGTCCGCTCAAGGCCTCGAGGACTCGCCCGGTCCGGTCGTCAACGACGCCGCTCGCGATCTCGCCCGCGGAGCCGGAAAGGATCTTGACCTCCCAGACCCGGCGGGGCGTCCGGTAGCTGGCAAGAGTCACCAGCCGCCTGCCCCTGTATCGCCGAAGCCACGTCGCGACCTTCGGGTGCCTCAGCACGAGCTCGATCGCCTCCGCTCGCGTGAGCCGGGGAGTCGACGGTGCCGCCGCTGCGGTGGGCACCGCAAGCGCGAGCGCCGCGACTCCGATCGCGAGGACCGGCCCGATCGCAGCAAACGGAACCTGCCCCAACGGGGAGTTCCACCCTCTGCGCGGTCGGTGCTTAGATGAAGCTGTCACGCGAGGCAACGCACCTCGGGAGGGGGTGGGCCGTGACATCCAAACCTCTTCGTGGCAAGGGATCGAATTCCGCTCCCAGCCACGTACGGGTTGTCAAACAAGGCGCTCCGAGCGCTAAGGGGATGAGGCAATGAATAAGCGTAGGCGGCGGATCCTGCAAACACTCGCGATCTCCGCGCTGGCAGTCAGCGGATTCATCGCAGCAGGAGCCCTGGCGGGGGTCGGATTCGCCGGCGGCAGCACAAGCACGGACACCACGTCGACGTCGACTTCGACGTCCACGTCGACCAGCACGTCGACCACGACCACCACCACGACCACGACCACCACCACCGGTGGCGAGGGGTGCACACCGGGGTACTGGAAACAGCCCCAGCACTTCGACAGCTGGCCGGTGCCGCTGAGCACCACGCTGGCGGGCGCAGGCTTCACGAACACCGGCTTGCCGGCGGGAACGACCCTTCTTGAGGCGCTGAGCTTCCAGGGTGGACCGACAGTTCAGGATGCTAAGAACATCTTGCTTCGGCAAGCCGCTGCGGCGTACCTCAACTCCTTGAGCATCGCGTACGCGTTCACGACGTCGGATGTCGTGAGCATGGTCAACGATGCACTGGCGACGGGTGACCGAGACACGATCCTCAACGTGAAGGACGTGCTCGACGCCGCCAACAACGGCGGCTGCCCGTTGAACTGATCGAGACCGACGTTCCGCCGCCGGAGCCGGGCTCTCCGTCCGGCGGCGGAACACGTCTGCCGAGCTGCTGCCCTAGCCTCCGGAAAGCTCTCGCCTAATGGCCAGTACGCCTGTGGGCTGGCGTGGCGAATACTGACGGCATGCGGTGTAGAGGGGATGCCAAGAGTTGGCGTCGGCCGCTCACGATAGTCGCGATGGTGGTAGGAGCGGCGCTCGTTACGCAGGCCGGCCCGAGTCCTGCGACAGCCTCCACCTTGCCAACCGGCTTTCGCGACTCGGTCGTGCTGAACGGACTGGTCAACCCGACGGTACTGCAGTTTGCGCCCGACGGGCGGATCTTCGTCGGCCAGAAGAACGGCGTTATCAAGGTCTTCCAGAGCTTGACCGACACGAACCCGGTCACCTTTGCCGACCTGTCGGCCGAGGTCGACGACTATTGGGACCGCGGATTGCTCGGCATGGCGCTGCCTCCGAACTTCCCAGCTAATCCGTACGTCTACGTGCTCTACGCGTACGACGCCCCGATCGGCGGCACCGCCCCCACCTGGAGTGACGCCTGCCCGACGCCGCCCGGCCCGACCACCGATGGTTGCGTTGTCTCAGGACGGGTGTCGCGATTGCAGATCAGCGGGAACCTCGTTACTGGCACCGAGCAGGTGCTCATCAACGACTGGTGCCAGCAGTTTCCGAGCCACTCGATCGGCACGCTCCTGTTCGGCCAGGATGGCGATCTCTACGTCACGGGTGGCGACGGCGCCAGCTTCAACAACGTCGACTACGGGCAGTACGGCGCGAGTTACAGCGGTGACCAAGCGAACCCCTGCGGCGACCCACCGGGTGGCGTCGGGGTCCCGCTGAGCCCGCCCGGTGCGGAGGGTGGCGCGCTGCGCAGCCAGAGCGTCCGTCGCACCGACGGCCCTGCGACCCTCAACGGCGCCGTCCTGCGGATCGACCCTGCCACGGGCGCAGGCGTTCCGGGCAACCCCTTCTACTCCTCACCAGATGCTAAGGCGCGCCGCATCGTCGCCTATGGGCTGCGCAACCCGTTTCGCATTACCCAACGTCCGGGCACAGATGAACTCTGGATCGGCGATGTCGGCTGGAACACCTGGGAAGAAATCAATCGTGTCGTCGCTCCTGCCAGCGTCACCGCGTCGAACTTCGGCTGGCCATGCTACGAAGGAGCGTCACCACAAGGCGGCTACCAGGCCGCCGGCCTCAATCTCTGTTCATCCCTTTACTCGACACCTGGGTCGGTCATTTCGCCGTATTACACGTACAACCACAGCGCGTGCGTCGTGAACTACACCGGGTGTCACACGGGCGGCTCGTCCATCACCGGCGTAGCGTTCTATCAGGGTGGGTCATACCCGACGCAATACAACGGCGCACTGTTCTTCGCCGACCACACCCGCAACGAGATCTGGGCAATGCTTCCGGGCACGAATGGTTTGCCCGACCCCACCAAGCTGCAATCGTTCGTCGGCGTCGACGCAGCGGGGGGCGCCGCCGGGCATCCGGTCGACCTGAAGATTGGCCCCGGAGGCGATCTCTTCTACGTCGACATGGACGACGGCACCGTTCATCGCATTACCTACACGGCCGCCAACCAGCCGCCCACCGCCGTCGTCACGGCGAATCCGACCAACGGACCCACTCCGCTGACGGTCAACTTCGATGGCTCCGGCTCGTCCGACCCGGAAGGCAAGCCGCTGACGTATTCCTGGGACCTCAACGGGGACGGAACGTTCGGCGATGCGACGGGCCCGACGGCGTCCTACAGCTACACGACCGCCGGCGTCTATCATCCGAGCCTCCGGGTCACCGACGACCAGGGTGCGACCGACACGGCGTCCGTCGCCGTCACAGCGGGGAACACCGCACCGACCGCGATCATCGACTCGCCCGCGTCGAGCCTGACCTGGAAGGTCGGCGACAAGATCAACTTCTCCGGTCATGCCACCGATGCGCAGGACGGGACGCTGCCCGCCGCCGCGCTGAGTTGGTCGGTGATTCTCCATCACTGCTTCACGCTGACGGACTGCCACACGCACCTTATCCAGACGTTCAATGGCATCTCCTCCGGATCATTCACGGCACCCGATCACGAATACCCCTGCTGGCTGGAGCTACAGCTGACGGCGACCGACTCGGGCGGGCTGACCTCTACGACGAGCGTTCGGCTGGATCCCAAGACGGTCGTGCTCACCTTCAAGACGAACCCGGGCGGTCTCGTCCTCAGCGACCTGGCGGTAAACGAGGCGTCAAGCACTACGCCACTTTCGGTGACCGTGGTCGCCGGTTCGACGAACTCGGTTAGCGCGCCATCGCCACAGCAATTCAACAAGTCCACGTACTACTTCGTGTCGTGGTCCGACGGCGGCCCACAGAGCCACACCATCACAGCGCCGGCGGTGAATACCACCTACACCGCTACGTACCGCAAACGTTGAGGCGCGGCCGTGGGACGGCAGCTGCTCACTCGGCTGCAGGGGCGACGAAGCCGCGAACGACAGGGCATTCCGCCGAGCCGAGCGACTAGAACGATCAGCTGCCGGCCGTGATGCGGCAACCGCTCGTTGCGGTCGCGCACGACGGGTCGGCGAGTCCTCAAAAGGCGCGATCACAACCGCCGGCTAGACCGCCCGCCCGGGGCTCGCACTCGAGACGTTCTCTCCTCCCGGGCCGCGACGAGCTACGCCGGCCGCGCTGAGCTACGCGCGCCGCGTCACCGTCGCCAGGTTCCAGTCAGGTGGGCGCTTGTGTCTATTGACACGCATTTAGCGCGGTGGTAATGATCGCTGCGCAAGCAGCGAAGGAGCGCGCGTGTCGGCTCGGGGATTCGTTGCTGCGGCACTCCTGTCGTCTACTACGGGCGACGACCTGCGTCCCGTCCCAGTCTTCGCTGTGCTCGGCGGCCGTCGAGGCCGTGGATCATCAGGAAGGGGAGCGGAATGAAGCCTGCCAAGCGCAGCTGGCTGGTGATGGCGCTGCTCACGTTCACGAGCCTTGTCTTCTTCGTATCCGGGGCAGGCGGTGTGATCGTCGTCAACGTCGGACCGAACGTCAACGTCTCCGCGGCCGCCGGCAACCAGACCGAGGCCACGATCGCGGTCAACCCGACGAACACCCAGAACGTGTTCGAGGCCTCGAACCCCGGCTCGACCGCCGCCGTCTCGAACAACGGCGGCACTAGCTGGACGCGCTTCCAGGTCGGGGGCTCGAACGGACTGCCGAGCTCCTGCTGCGACAACGTTGCCGTCTTCGACCAGTTCGGCAACCTGTTCCTGGTCTTCATCAACGGCGCGACCAACGAGATCGACCTCGCCTTGAGCACCAACGGCGGCCAACCCGGCTCCTTCTTCCCGTTGCAGGTGATCGACACCGGCCCCAACATCGACCAGCCGACCGTCGCCGTGGGCGCCGGCAGCGTCTGGGTCACCTGGAACAACAACAACACGATCATGGCTCGTGGCGCGCAGGTGACCGGCCTCGGCGCGGTCGGTGCCTTCACCACCGCCCAGGCCGCTCCCGGCTCGAACGGCGTCACCGGGCAGTTCGGCGACATTGCGATCGGCCCGGCCGGACAGGTGAGCGTCTGCTACCAGAGCAACAGCCAGATCTTCACGAACACCGACGCCGATGGGCTCGGCGCAGGTGGCTTCGGCTCCCAGGTGACGGTCACGAACACGAACGTGGTCAAGTTCGATTTCCTGCCGGCGCAGTCCGGGCGCTCCGTCGACGCCGAGTGCGGACTCGCCTACGACTCGAGCGGGGGCGCGAACAACGGTCGCCTGTACATGGTCTACACCGACGAGCAGCCGGACGAGAGCCAGAACATGGACATCCTCCTGCGCTCGTCGAACAACAACGGCGCCACCTGGTCGGCTCCGCTCAGGGTGAACGACGACGCCACGACCAGGAGCCAGTTCCTGCCGCACCTGGCGGTCGACCAGTCGACCGGGTTCCTCGCCGTGACCTGGCACGACGCCCGCAATGACAGCGGCTCCGGACCGGGGGACACCGATGGCACCCCCAACGACGACGCGCAGTTCTGGGGAACCTTCTCGACCGATGGTGGAGCCAGCTTCCGGCCGAACTTCCAGATCTCGGCGGGCACGTCGAACGACGATGTCGCCGCCAGCGTCGTCGACTACGGCGACTACACCTGGTCGAGCTTCGTCGACGGCCTGCTCTACCCGGCCTGGGCCGACAACTCCAACTCGACTGGCGACAACCCGGCGGGCGCGCTCGGGAGCTTCGACATCTACACGGCCAAGATCCGCATCTTCGACGACAAGCCGCCCGTGGTCACCGTCCAGAACGCCTCCGGCAACGAGGGCGCGGCGATCCCGATCACGGCGACGGCAACCGACCCCGACGGCGATCCGCTGACGACCACCTGGACGGTCGCCCCGCTGTCCGGGGTCGACCCAGGGGCGACCTGCACGATCGCGGCGCCTGCGTCCCTCTCGACCACCGTCAGCTGTACCGACGACGGCACGTACACGCTGACACTGACTGCGAGCGACGGGATCAACGCGCCGGTCAGCGGGACGGGGACGCTGACGGTGGCGAACGTGCCGGCGAGCGTGTCGATCACCTCGCCGACCAGCGGCCAGATCTTCCAGCTCGGCGACACGGTCAACCTCGTCGCACCGTTCACCGACCCCGGCACGAACGACACGCACACGTGCTCGATCGCCTGGGGCGACGCGACGACGACGGCGGGCGTCGTCACCGAGTCCGCCGGCGCCGGCACGTGCAGCGGCTCGCACGTCTACTCGATCCACGGCCCGAAGACGATCACGGTCTCGGTCACCGACGACGACGGAGGAGTCGGCAAGGCCACCGTGACGATCGACATCAACGCGCCGCCCGACTGCTCGACGGTGACGCCCGATCAGACGGCGCTCTGGCCGCCCAACCACACGCTGCGCCTGATCACGCTCTCCGGCGCCACGGACCCCGACGGCGACCCCGTGACGCTGACCGTGACGGCGGTCACCCAGGACGAACCGTTGAACGGCCAGGGAGACGGCGATACCTCGCCGGATGCCGTGCTGGCGCCACGGAGCGACCAGGTCTACGTCCGCTCGGAGCGGGCAGGTCCCGGCGACGGGCGGGTGTACCGGATTTCCTTCGGCGGCTCCGACGGGCGTGGCGGCTTCTGTACCGGCAAGGTGCACGTCGACGTACCGCACGACCAGTCGGGACGGCCTGCAATCGACTCGGGCCTGGTGGTGAACTCGCTGGGTTGATGAACCTGGAGCCAACGTTTCCGGCCGGCCGCGGGGCGGTACCGTTCGACTGTCCCCGCGGCACGGCGAGCGTCCGTTTGGAGGTGGCGGGAAGATGAGGATCACACGTAAGCAGGGAGCGCTCGCGGCTCTCGTGGTCGGGCTGCTCGCGGCGGCCCTGGTGACAGGCCTCGCCCTCGCGAACTCGCACGAGGGAGCTGCCGCCTCCGTCGGCCTGCGCGCCAAGCTGTCCGGCCGAGGCCAGCAGGCGGCCGGCGGACACTTCGTTGCCACGCTCAGGGGCACGAGTCTGCGCTGGTCGCTCTCCTACAAGGCCGGAGGCAGCGCCAAGCTCGGAGCTCGGATCTCCTCCAGGCGCGCTCGCCCGAGTCGGCTCTGCCTGCGCTGCGCAGCCCTCGTACGTGGACGGCTGCAGGTCAGTCGTGCACTCGCCTGGGCGCTGACACACCACCAGGCGCGCGTGGGGCTGAGCCCTCCCGGAGCAACGAGCTCGCCGGCCCTGGCCGGGCCGGTCACGGTCCAGGATGTGCCCACTCTGGTGATCACCTCACCAAAGCCGGGAACGACGATCAGGCTTCCGACCGAAGTCAGCTACTCGACCGGCTCGATCGAGGTCAAGCAGGCGTCCGGAATGCGGCTCGAGGTCTACGTCGCCGGCCTGGACGGCGCGCATGTCCGCATTCCGCTCTCGGAGTCGAGCGGAACAGTGACACTCCCCGACATCAAGAGCGCCTTCCTGGTCGGACATCGCGACCTCACCTTCAGGCTGCTCGACGGCGAGGGCGTGCCGCTGCCGAACCCGTCGGCCACCGTCGTCGTGCGGGACCTGACGATCGAGGGCACGAGGGGCGGCTGAGACATGCGGCCGTGGCCGCTGTTGGTGACCCTCGCCGCGCTCGGGCTCGTGGCGAGCTCGGCCTGGGCCGCACGCTCCGAGTTCGACGTCGCCTCGACGCTCACCTGGCAGCAGGTAGTGCCCAGGCCGAGCCACCCGGCGAAGCGAGCGACCGGCTCCCTGAGCGGCAACCTCGACCACCAGCTGCGCGAGCTCAGCTGGAAGCTGGTCTACCGCCGCCTGAGCGGGCGGCCGACCAGGGCGGAGATCCACGTCGGGAAGCTCGGCCGGCGGGGACCGCTCCTGCTCGCGCTGTGTGGCCCCAAGGTCGCCAGGGCGCGCACCTGCAGGTCGGGTCTGAAGGGGACGAAGATCGTCTCCATGCCGGCGGTGCTGGCACTCGAGGCCGGTAACACCTACGTGCAGCTCTACACGCGCCGCAATCCCAAGGGGGAGTTGCGGGGCCAGATCCTGATTCAGCGCTAGCGACGGACCGGCCGCGGTCGGGCTGCACCTTCGACCGACCACCGTCGGCGCGGAATCAGCGTCTACCGGCGCCCGCCAGAACGCGCTCGGCGATCGGGCGTACCACCGGCTCGGCGAGCTGTGCCATCGGGTCCCAGATCTGCCAGGGGAAGAGGTGCCGGAAGGCCGCCTCCCAGGGCGGCTTCCACGCCGGTGCCGCGGCCAGGCAGAACTCGATCATGCCGGCGTCGATCTCGGAGACGATCTGTTCCATCTCCGGCCAGGGCGGGTGGAAGCTCGTGCGGTAGTCGTTCGCGGGATAGCCGAACTCGAGTGTGAAGGCGTAGACCTTGCCCTTGGTGCAGTCGGCGAAGTGGCGGCTGTAGGAGTAGTCGTCGACGGCACCCGAGGTCGGGTAGCTGACGACGGTCGAGTTGCTCTGCAGGAAGACGCTCTGCTTGGCCTCGTAGTGACCGCCCCGAACGGCGTTGATCGTGTTGACGACTCGCTGCGCGGTGCCGGAGACCGCGTTCAGGTCGCTGCTCGGGATGTACTCCGCGTAGCCGCCCTCGACGCCACGCTGTCCGTCGTAGGCGTGGTTGTGGAAGTTCATCGACGGGTCGTCGGTCTGGTCGGTGTCGTCGCCCCAGGAGTAGAGGAGGTCGCCGGTGTAGCTGTGGATGTCCATGTACCAGCGGGTGAAGCGGTAGTGGTCGAGCAGCCACTTGACGTTGCGGGCTTCCGGCTCCGACTCCGGGGCGGTGCCGTGGTAGATGTCGCTGGCCGGGTTGTCGGAGGCGAGCGTGCCGGGGTTCGCCGCCGGGTCGAAGGCCGTCCGGAAGTCCCAGAGGAAGTCGTGGTTTCGGTTCAGGTCGACTCCCACCCGCTGCGGGTCTCCCGCCTCCTGAGCCGGGTTTCGGTTCTTGCGCCAGAGCACGTCGTGCTGCTGGTCGAAGGCGCGGCCGTCCGGGTTGACGCACGGGAAGACGACCACGTTCAGGTTCTCGACGATCGAGCGGAGCGCGTGGCGGCTGAAGCTCTTGCCGCCGTAGGCGAGCCCGGTGCCCGCGCTGTAGGCGGCGAGCAGGTCGGAGGCGAAGTAGACGCAGATGTCGGCGCCGCCCCATTCGCGCGCGTGCGCGCAGGCGGTGAAGAGGACGCCGTCGTTACAGGAGTCCGTGCCGATCCGCAGGGCGTGAGACGTGCGACCCTCGATGCTCGTCTCAGGAAGCGTGACCAGGTCGGAGAGACCGGGATAGGCCTGGGCGAGGCCGGCGAGCGCCGATTCGACCTCGACGACGTTCAGGTAGCTCAGTCGGAGTCACCTCGCTCGAGAATCTGTCGCCCGAAGCCGCGCGGCAGCACCGTTCCGCCCTCGAAGCGGTCGCCTTCGCCGACGGCGGCTCGCTCCTTCGGAGGCTCGAGCACGCGAACCTCGAAGCCCTCCTGCTGCTTCAGCTCCTCGAGTGCCTGTGGCGAGCCGATCACCGGGACGGTGAAGCCGCCGTCGGGCTCGGGAGTCGCGCTCGGCCTGCAGCCGAAATCGAGTGGTTGCTCGAACAGCCGGCGCAAGGCCTGTTCGTCTGCGACCCGGACCGAGCCTTCGAGTCGCTCAGGGATGTCGGGTGCTTCAGCCATCGCACACCCTCCGTGGCGGCTCTTCGAGGGTACCACCGTTCGCCCGGTGTGGTTCTTCGCTGGATCATCCCGATCGGTTGACGCGGGCCGGCGGCCGGCGCGGGAACCTGCGGCTCCGAACAGCGGCCGAAAGGAGTGCGCAGTGGCAGGAAGCGAGACGTGGGCGGGCTGGATCCGCCTCGGAGCGATCCTGATGATGATCATCGGGGTGATCGACTTCTTCCAGGGGCTGATCGCGATCATCCGCAGCGGCTACTACGCGCTCCCGCCGAACCAGATCGTCGTCGTCAACACCAGCACCTGGGGCTGGATCATGTTGATCTGGGGCATCGTCGTCGGCGCCGCGGGCTGGGGGCTGACGCTCGGCGCCAACTGGGCGCGCTGGTTCACGATCGTCGCGGCGAGCCTCAACATCGTCCTGCAGCTCGGCTTCGTCGGCGGCTCGCAGCACACGCTCTGGGCGCTCACGAGCGTGACCCTCTCGGGCGTCGTGCTCTACGCACTGATCGTCCACTGGGAGGAGGCGAGCGAGACGATCCGCCGCATGGCCGAGTCGCGCATGTAGAGCCGGCACGCGGCGACGCCGCTCTCAGGCAATTCTCACGAACGGGCGCTTCGATTCCGTGGTGATCGAGGCGCGCGCCCTCACCAAGGACTACGGCGACAAGCGCGCCGTCGACGACCTCTCCTTCACCGTCCGGCCCGGACGGGTCACCGGCTTCCTCGGCCCGAACGGGTCGGGGAAGTCGACGACGATGCGCCTCGTCCTCGGCCTCGACGCGCCGACCGGCGGCGACGTCACCGTCAACGGCAAGCACTACCGCGAGCACGCCGCGCCGCTCCACGAGGTCGGCGCTCTGCTCGAGGCGCGCTCCCTGCACGGCGGGCGCTCCGCCTACGACCACCTGCTGGCGCTCGCGCAGACGCACGGGATCGGGCGCGGCCGTGTCGACGAGCTGATCGACCTCGTCGGCCTGCACGAGGTCGCGAAGAAGCGTGCCGGCAAGTTCTCGCTGGGGATGGGCCAGCGGCTCGGCATCGCCTCCGCGCTGCTCGGCGACCCGTCGACGGTGATGCTCGACGAGCCGGTCAACGGGCTCGACCCGGAAGGCATCCACTGGATGCGGAACCTGCTCAAGGGTCTTGCCGCCGAGGGCCGCACGATCTTCGTCTCGTCCCACCTGATGAGCGAGATGGCGCTCACCGCCGACCACCTGATCGTGATCGGCCGCGGCCGCAAGATCGCCGACATGAGCACCCAGGAGTTCGTCAGCCGGGCGTCCGGGAACGTCGTCCGCGTCCGCACGCCGCAGGCGCCCGCGCTCGAGGCGCAGGTCGCCGGGCCGACCGTGACCGTCAAGACGCTCGAGCCCGAGGTGCTCGAGGTGCGCGGCCTCACCTCGCGCCAGATCGGCGAGGTCGCGGCGGCGAACCGGATCGTCCTGCACGAGCTGACCCCGCAGCAGGCGTCGCTCGAGGAGGCGTTCATGACGCTGACGCGCGACGACGTCGAGTTCAAGGCCCTCGAGCACGAGGAGGCGCTCGCGTGAGCGGTTACTCCGGCGTCGGCACGATCCCGCCGCTCGCGCATGCCGGCAGGATCACGCAGGCGCGGGTGGCGCTGTCGGAGTGGACGAAGCTGCGGTCGCTGCGCTCGACCCGCTGGTCGCTGTTCGCCGCCGTTCTGCTGACGATCGGCTTCCCGGTCCTGTTCGCCTTCGTCACCTCGTCGCACTGGGGCTCGATGAGCCCGAGCGAGCGCGCGAACCGCCACCCGCTCGACATCGCGCTCGCCGGCGTCAACGTCTCGCAGCTCGCGGTCGCCGTCCTCGGCGTGCTGGTCGTCACCGGCGAGTACTCGACCGGCATGATCCGGGCCAGCTTCAGCGCGGTGCCGAAGCGGCTGCCGGTGCTCTGGGCGAAGACGGGCGTCTTCGGCGTCGTCACTTTCGCCTTGATGCTGCCGTCGGTCGTGGCCGCGTTCTACGCCAGCCAGGCGATCCTCGCCCGCCACGACCTCCTCCAGACCTCGCTCTCGCACCACGCCGTCGGGCGCTCGGTGGCCGGCGGCGCCGTCTACCTGCTCCTCGTCGGGGTCTTCGCGCTCGGGATCGGCGCAATCGTCCGCAACACGGCCGGCGCGATCGCCACCTTCGCCGGGATCTTCTTCGTCATCCCGCCGCTGATGAACGTGCTGCCGTCGAGCTGGAACGCCGCCATCAGCAAGTACCTGCCGAGCGAGGCCGGGCGCCAGCTCTTCACCCCGACGCACGACGCGACCTCGCTCTCGCCGCTGTGGGGCGGGCTGCTGTTCGCCGCCTACTGCGCGTTCGTGCTCGCGCTGGCGGCGGTCCTGCTCGTCCGGCGCGACACGTAGGCCGCGAGCGCAGACCGCAGTAGGATCGATCGATGGGCGACCGCGCGGCGATCGGGATCGAGAGCGTGAGCAAGCGCTTCGGCTCCGTCGGCGCCGTCGACGACGTCTCGATCGAGATCCGGGAAGGCGAGTTCTTCTCGCTGCTCGGGCCCAGCGGCTGCGGCAAGACGACGACGCTCCGCATGGTCGCGGGCTTCGAGCTGCCGGACTCGGGCCGGATCCTGCTCCAGGGCGACGACGTGACCACGGTGCCGGCGAACAAGCGGCCCGTGAACATGGTCTTCCAGCAGTACGCGCTCTTCCCGCACATGACGGTCTACGAGAACGTCGCGTTCGGGCTGAAGGTGAAGCGCGTGCCGCGCCGCGACCACGGCGGCCGGATCGAGCAGATGCTGCGGATCGTCTCGCTCGAGGGGCTCGAGCAGCGTCGGCCGCGCCAGCTCTCGGGCGGCCAGCAGCAGCGGGTGGCGCTCGCGCGCGCGCTCGTCAACTCGCCGGCGGCGCTGCTCCTCGACGAGCCGCTCGGGGCGCTCGACGTGAAGCTCCGCAAGCAGATGCAGCTCCAGCTGAAGGCGATCCAGCACGACGTCGGCACGACGTTCGTCTACGTCACGCACGACCAGGAGGAGGCGCTCGCGATGTCCGACCGGATCGCGGTCATGAACGGCGGCCGCGTCGAGCAGGTCGGCAGCCCGCGCGAGATCTACGACCACCCGCGGACGGCGTTCGTGGCGGACTTCATCGGCTCGCTCAACGCGTTCGACGTCCGGGTCGACGAGCTCGTCGGCGAGCATGCGGTGATGCGCCTGGGCGACGGCGAGCGGGTCGTCGCGGGGCTCGGCGCGGATCGGCGCCCGGGAGAGACGATCCGCGTCGCGGTACGGCCGGAGCGCGTCCGGATCACCGCCGCCGGGACGCCGCCGCAGGACGGCGGCTCGCGCGTCGACGGCACGGTCGCCGAGGTCGTCTTCCTCGGCATGTACACGCAGTTCCACGTCGACACGCGCGTCGGCAGGCTCGTCTCGCACCGCCTCGCCGACGAGCTGCGCACCTCGTACGAGCCGGGCTCGCCGGTCACGCTCAGCTGGGACGCCGAGCAGGCCTCGCCGCTGGCCTAGCCGGCGAACCGGCGCTCGGCCACGCGCCTGCCGATCTCGGCGCCGATCACGACCAGCAGCGAGACCAGCAGCACGACGACGGCGACGGCGATCACCTGCGGCAGCTGGTCGGGGAAGCGCAGCGCCGCGTAGAGGTAGATCGGGAACGTCACGCGCGAGCCGACGACGAACGACGCGACCGCGTACTCGTCGAACGAGGTCGTGAAGGCGATCAGGAAGGCCGAGACCACGGCCGGCAGGATGAGCGGCAGCGTGATCGAGCGGAACGTCCGCAGCCGTGACGCGCCGAGGTCGAAGGCGGCCTCCTCGAGCGAGACGTCGATCTGGTCGAGCCGCGGCACGAGCACGAGGATCGTGTACGGCAACGTGATCACGACGTGCCCGATCACGACCGTCAGGAGCGAGCGTGGCACGCCGAGCTGGTGGAACAGCAGGAGCAGCGAGATCCCGAAGACCACGTAGGGGATCACCAGCGGGCTCAGCAGCAACGCGGAGACGGCGGCCTTGCCGCGGAAGCGACGCCGCGTGAGCGCGATCGAGGCGAGGATGCCGAGGACGACGGCGCCGAGGCTCGAGAGCGCGGCGATGATCGCGCTCGTCTCCAGCGACGCGCGCAGGTCGGCGTTGACGAGGAAGTCGTGGTACCAGTGCAGCGTGAACCCCGACAGCGGAAACGTCGGCACCGCCGACTTGTTGAACGAGAAGATCAGCAGGATCACGATCGGCGCGTAGAGGAAGACGACGACCAGAAAGAAGAAGAGGCGCAGCAGCCGGGCGCCGTTCTTCGAGAGCGCGACGTCCATCAGTCCGTGCTCACCTGGCCCGGCTGCAGGAAGCGCGCGAAGACGACGGTGAGCGCGGCGACCACGCCGAGCAGGAAGAGGGCGAGCACCGAGCCGGTCTGCCAGTCGGGGAAGCCGGTGCCGAACAGGTCGACGATCTGGTTCCCGTACATGTAGCCGCTCGTCCCGCCGACGAGCGAGGGCGTGATGAACTCGCCGAGCGTCGGGATGAAGACGAACAGGAAGGCCGCGAACACGCCGGGCAGCGAGAGCGGGAGGGTGATCTTGCGGAACGCCTGCAGACGGCTGGCGCCGAGGTCGCTCGCCGCCTCGAGCAGCCGGCGGTCGAGGCTCTCGAGCGAGACGAAGATCGGCAGGGCGACGAACGGCAGCCAGATGTAGCCGAGCACGAGCATCACCGCGAAGCGGCTGTAGAGCAGCTGGGAGATCGGGTGGTCGGCGGAGCGCACGCCCGTCCAGAAGAGGAAGCTGTTGATCACGCCGTGGTCGCCGAGGATCACCTTCCAGGCGAGCACGCGAAGCAGGTAGCTCGTCAGGAAGGGTGCGATCAGGAGCAGCAGCAGGACGTACTTGCGCTTTGTGCCGGAGAGCGCCAGGTAGTACGCGAGCGGGTAGGCGAGGACGACGACGATCGCCGAGACCGCGAGCGACATCTTCACGGACTTCCAGAACAGCTTCAGGTAGATCGAGCTGTGCAGGAAGTCGTGCCAGGCCGAGAGCGTGAGGCTGTGCGGCCCGGGGTCGAGCGAGTAGACGTCGAGGCTGTAGGCGGCGACGATGGCGATCGGCGCGAGGAAGAACACGACCAGCCACGCGAGCGGCAGGCCGAGCAGCGTCGGCGTCGTGAGGTCCGGCCGCAGGCGCCGGCGGCGCGGTGCCGGCGGCTCGCGAGCCTCGGCGATCGCCATCGTCAGCGCACGCCGGTCAGGACGCCTTCACCTGCTCCCACGCCCTGGCGTAGACCGCCCGCCGCGGGATGTCGCGGTCGAGGTGCGCGGCCGGCTCGGTCACCGCCTTCGGGTTCGTCAGCTGCAGCGCCTTCAGCAGGTCGCTCGAGGCTGGTCGCGCGAGCACGTTCGCGTGGCCGTAGCCGTAGTTGTTCTCGAGCCACGCGGCCGATTTCTTGGAGCTCCACGCGTTGACGTAGGCGTGGGCGAGCTTCGGCCGCGGCGTGCCCTTCAGGAGCATGAACATCCCGACCCACGCGACCGGCTTCTCCTTGGGCCGCATGTAGACGACCTTGAGCTTCTTCTTCTTCATCTGGACCCAGTCGTTCGGCCACGCGTACGCGATCCAGATGTCGCCCGAGCCGAAGGCCTCCCAGAGGGCGGTCTCCGACGACCAGATCAGGCGCGCGAGCTTCTTCTTCTTGATCAGGAAGTCCTGCGAGCGCTTCAACTCGGCGTCGCTCTGGCGCCAAGGGCGCGGATGGCCGAGGTAGAGCCCGGCGACGACGAGCATGTTCAGGTCGTCGAACCACGCGATCTTGCCCTTGTAGCGGTCGTCGAAGAGGAGGCCCCACGACTTCGCCTTCGGGTGCACCTTGTCGCTCCGGTAGAGGATCGCGTCGAACCCCCAGTCGGCCGGGATTCCGTACTGCTTGCCGCCGTACTGGCCGGCCTTGACCATGAACGGGTTCAGCTGCTTGAAGTTCGGGATCTGCTTCGGGTTCCACGGCTGGACGAGGCCGCTCGTCGCGAAGTACTTGACCCAGCCGACGTACGGCCGGAAGAGATCGGGGTGCAGCCCGGCGTGCAGCTTGGCGAGCGCGTCCGACTCGTTCGCCATCACCGTGAACTGCGGCTTGTTCTGCGGGTGCGCCTTGACGTAGGCGGCGAACATCGCCTGGCCGCCGTCGTTGCCGTAGCCGGCCCAGTCGAGCACCTGTAGCCGGCCCGACTCCGCGGTGGCCCAGTCGACCGCCGCGCGGCCGGCCTCGATCCGGCTGCCGAGCAGCGTTGCGCCGCCGGCGGCCGCGGCCAGCTTCAACAGCTGCTCGCGGCTCAGCCGCCGTTCGGTTGCCTCGGGGTTGTCCATCGCTTCTCTCCTTCTCCCCCTAGTAGCTGGGCGGACTGATGATCCAGAGCACCTCGGCGCGTTCCTGGCCGGTGTTCACGACGCGGTGCGGGGTCGAGCTGCGGTAGTCGATGCTGTCGCCCGCCTCGAGCTCGAACAGCTCGCCGCCGAGCTCGAGCTGGACGGCGCCGGAGAGGACGAGGAACAGCTCCTCCGAGTCGCCGTGGGCGTACGGCTCCTCGCCCGTCGAGCCGCCGACCTCGAGCTCGCCCTGGAAGACCTCGAGGTGGTGGAGCGGGCGGGGCGTGAGCAGCAGCTTGCGGCCGAGGACGCCGAACTGCAGCGCCGGGCGGTCGTCTCGCCTGAGCACCTGGGGGCGCGGCAGGCCGTTCGGCTCGAACAGGTCGGCCATCGTCACCCCGAGGGCGTCGGCGATGCGGCGCAGCGAGGCGATGCTGGCGTTGGAGCGACCGCGCTCGACCTGGCTCAGGAAGCTCTCGCTCAGCCCCGAGCGGGCGGCGACGGTCTGCAAGGTGCAACGGCGGAAGCGCCGGAGCGTCCGCAGCCGCTCGCCGACGTCGAACTCGGCTGCGACCTCCGGGGCGCTCCTCGCCATCCAGCTCTCCTCTGACTCTGTCGAAGAAAAACTGAAGCGACCCTACGACGTCCCTGAAGCCCGGTCAACGGCGACCTTCGGCGAGAGCCGGACGAATCGCTCCGACGAGGGATGTGGCCGCGCTCCGCGAGACGCCGATGACGCAGGTACCAGACAGGGCGGTGCGGCCCCGCTGAACGTACGAAACCGGAGGAGTCCCGGCGTGGAGCCGTGCACCGCCCGACTGAAAACGTCCTCGGACACCTCCCCGACCGTGCGAAGGGAGGGAAACTCGTGCTGAAGCTCTTTGCCTTGACGCAGGTGTTCGTCGGCTCGACGGTGGATTCGCTCCGCCGCCGCGAGGAGGGCCAGACGATGGCGGAGTACGGCGTCGTTCTGGCCGTGATCACGATCGCCGTCATCGGTGCGATCACGCTGCTGTCCGACAACGTCCGCAACGCGATCGAGAACGTCGCTGGAATCATGCCTGGCTAATGAACTTCCGAGACCTCTACGAGAGCCTTACCGCTCGCGAACAGCGGGCACTTCGCTGGAGCGCGGCCGCCACGGCGGTCGCGCTCTGGCTTTCCACCGCGTGGGCCGACCCGCGCTTCCTGCTGGCGATCCCCGTGCTGGCCGCGGGCCTCTGGCTGTACCACCGTCGCCACCGCGACGACCGCCCGGACGACGACCCCGACTTCGAGTACTAGAGCAGCGTCGCGACAGTCCGCAGGTCGGCGACGAACGCCGCGTACTCCTGCTCCCGCGTCTCCGGGTCGCGGAGGATCGCGCTCGGGTGGATCGTCGCCAGCACGTGCTCGGCGAGATCCGACTCGACCGGCCGGCCACGCTCCTTCGTGACGCGGAACTGGCGCCCGAGCAGCGCCTGCGCGGCGGTTGCGCCGAGGCAGACGAGCACCCGCGGCGCGACGACCGCGAGCTCGGCCTCGAGCCACGGCCGGCAGGCCGCGACCTCCTGCCAGTTCGGCTTCTGGTGGATCCGGCGCTTCCCGCGTGCCACCCACTTGAAGTGCTTGACGACGTTCGTGACGTAGACCTGCGTGCGGTCGATCCCGGCGTCTTCGAGCGCCTCGTCGAGCAGCCGGCCGGCCGGGCCGACGAACGGCTTGCCCGTCTTGTCCTCCTGGTCACCGGGCTGCTCGCCGACGAAGATCGCCTCCGCGCCCCGAGCGCCCTCGCCGAAGACCGTCTGCGTGCCCGTCTTGTAGAGGTCGCACGCCGTGCAGCCGGCGGCAGCCTCGCGCAGCTTCGGCAAGCTCGGCCGCTCGGGCACGAGCGGCGCCGCCGTCTCGTCGAGGCTCAGCTGGCGGGCCATGGCCTCCGCCTACCCGCGCAGGCGGCGGGGGAATCGCGGGCTACGATGCCGACCGCGGCGCCGTGGCCGAGTGGTTAGGCAGAGGCCTGCAAAGCCTCGTACAGCGGTTCGATTCCGCTCGGCGCCTTCGTCTCCGTAGAAAGAGGCAGCCCCGGTCAGGGCGCTCGCTGATGCTCGGTCGTGGCGTGCGCGAGACGCTCACACGTTGGCGGGGCCGATCGAGGCCCCGGACAACAGAGGAGGCTCGGATGTTCACGTATGTCGGCTTCTTCCGGCTGACGCCTCTCGCGCTCAAGCACATCGAGAAGACGCCGGAGTACCTCGACAAGATCAAGGAGATCGTCGAGATCGAGGGCGGCAAGCTGGAGCGCTTCATGGCCACGATGGGGCCGTGGGAGTACCTCGGGATCTTCACGTATCCCGACAACGAGGCCGCGTTCCGCGTGCTCGGGAAGATTGCGAAGCTGGAGATCTTCGAGACCGAGACGTTCCCTGCAGAGGACGTCGAGATCTTCTTCAAGACGCTGGTCTAGGACCACAGCACAACCGTGCGGAAGCCGCTCCGTCGGAGCGGCTTCCGGCGTTCACGGGCCGAAGTCGTCCAGCAGCATGTGCACCTCGCCGACGCGCACGAAGCCGAGGCGCTGGAGGATCGGGCGCGACATCGTGCCGCCCTGCGTGATCAACGCCGGCGTGCCGAGCGCGACGGCCTCGTCCCAGCGGGCGCGGATCAGCGCGCGGTAGGCGCCGCGGCCGCGGGCGTGGGGGAGGGTCGCGCCCCCGTAGAGCAGGAGGCCGTGCTCGCTCGGCGTCGCCGTGCCCGCGCACACGAGCTCACCGTCGAGCCAGACGCCGTGCATCACGTTCACCGTCTCCCGGTAGCGCTGCTCGAGCTTCGCCTGCGCCTCGGCGATCTCCGAGGCCGGCGACTCGAACGCCGCCCACTGCACCTCGTTCGCAGCCGCGTACTCCGCGAAGCTCTCGATGCGGCGCGCGACGAGCTCGGCCGGCGCCGTCGGCGGCTCCTGCAGCAGGACGAGCGCGACCGCATAGCCGTCCCCGTCGCGTACCAGGCCGCGCTCGAGCAGCGCGTCCACGAGCCCGCGGGGAGCCTTGCTGCCGACCTCCCACTGCGTGCGCGTGCGGCCCCGGTCGCGCAGGTGGGCGCGCACCTCCGCGATCACGTCGTCGAGCTGCTCGAGCGGGAAGCGCTGGCGCTGCACCGTGTTCCAGGTCGAGCCGACGCCCAGGCAGAGCGTGTAGCGCTCCGCCTCGAGGCGCTCGGCGCCGCGGCTCAGCGGCCCGAACGAGTTCGGGTACTCGGCGACCTCGCGCAGCATGCGGCGGAAGCTAACCGCTCGCGGCCGACCTGGCCGGCGCGGGGCAGCGCCAGTACTCAACGGAGCCGTTCTGCCCGCGCCGCTGGCACGCGTCGCGGGTCAGGTCCGGACGGCCGTCGAGCACGCCCTTCTCGCACGCGCGCCACCGGCCGCTCGTGCCTGCGGGCCGCGGGGCGGACGTGCAGTAGCCGGTCAGCCCGGCGCGGTGAAGGACGCCGTGGTCGCGGACGGCCACGAGCACTGCTGCGGCGAGCACCGCCATGAGCCAGACTCGAACCATTTGCACCTCTCGATCTGGCCGCAGATACGTCGCTTTTGCAGGCCCTTATCGACGCTTGTGGCAGACGGCTCGATCACTCGAACCAGCGACGCGGCGAGCGCGTCGAAGCCCGGTGTCAGACGGGTGCCGTGAGTGTGACGAACGATCCACAGAAGCCGCGCTCGCCCGGCGCCTGCGGGCGCAGCCACGGTGTCAGGCACCGTGACGGCAAGCGCCTACCGGAGGCCGCCGCGCTCGTGGTGGGCGCGGAAGAACTCCGCCGAGCCGGCGGTGGCCATCGCGGCGGAGGCCGAGATCTCGAGCGCGAGCGTGGCCGCGGCCACGATCTGGGCGAACCGGTAGACCTTCCCGGCGCCCGCGCAGCCGATCAGCTCGAGCCAGCGGCGCGCGTACGGGAGCGTCGTGCCGCCGCCGATCGTCGCGACCTCGAGCCCGGACAGCCGGATCGAGACCTGCAGCCCGCCCTCGACGCGCCGGGCGGCGCCGTGCGCCATCGAGCTCGTCCCGACCATCCCGAGGTCCTGCCCGGTCGCTGCGAACACGGCCGCGATCGCCGACGCCGGCGTGAACGCGACCGACTGCATGCCGGACGCAACCGCGCCGTGCGTCCCCGCCCACGCGAGCTCCTGCAGGTCGTCGAGCTTCGTGCGCAGCACCCGCCGCACCGCGTCCCCGGTCAGCGTCGCCTCTGCCAGCACCGTCTTGCCGTGGCCGCTCTGGAAGTACTCGAACGACGGCTTCTTGTCGCCGCCCATGTTCGCCTCGAGGATCGAGCGCTCCGGCCGCACCGGCGCGCGCTCCATCACGTACCCCATGTTCAGGACGTAGGCGTTGCGGGTCATCATGTTCGCGCCGACGGCGTCGCCCGTCGTCCAGCGCCAGAGCACGTGGCACATCGGGCCGACGACGTGCGTCTTCACGTCGCGCAGGCGCGCGAACGTCGAGAGCGACGGGTCGTCCTGCTGCTCGAGCCAGTCGCGCATCGCCGGCAGCTCGCCCTCGACCCAGCGCGCGAGCTCGACCGCCTCGCCCGCCGAGCCGCACACGAAGCACGAGGCGCGCGTGATCCGGTCGGCGAGCACGTACGTCCGGAAGCCGCCGGACTCGGCGACGGCCCGCGCGCCGCGGTGGAGCGACGCCGAGAGCCCGCCCTCGGTGTGCGCGAGCGGGACGAAGACCGAGTCGCGCGCGCGGCCCGTCTCGACGAGCTCTCCGCGCGGCTCCCGCAGCTCGTACGCGCCGAGCTCGAGCTCGACCGGGCCGACCACGGAGACCGGGATCACGGCTGCCCCCGTCAGCATCTCCTGCGCGCGCGAGAACGGCTCGAGGTCGATCGCCGTCACCTCGCCGTTCAGCCCGAGCGCCTCCTGGCGTGCGCGCACCGAGGCTGCGTCGTTCTTTCGAGGCCACTTCCGCACGTTCACGGCTGCGGAGCTTACGATGCCGCCGATGACCACGACCGACCACGTCATCGATCAGGAGCGCGAGGAGCACGAGGCGTTCGCAGGCGTCCTTCGCTTCTACGAGCTCGCGAAGCGGCAGGAGTGGCAGGTGCGCGACCTGCCGTGGGGCGACATCCCGCCGATCCCCGAGGGCAAGGGCTCGCCGCAGCGGCAGGCGCGCCGCAGGGACATGTGGCGCTCCGTGCTCACGCAGCAGCTCCAGGCCGACATGCTCGCCTGCGAGATGTCGTCCCAGCTGCTGAACATCGCGCCCGACCCCGAGGCGAAGCTCTACTACTCGACGATGGTGCAGGACGAGTCGCGCCACACCGAGGCGTGGCTGAAGCTGATCGAGGAGGCCGGCGGCACGGCCGAGCGCGACCCGTACCTCGATCAGCTCGCGCACATGACGCTCGAGGCCGACACGCTCGAGGAGAAGGTCTTCCAGATGCAGGTCTTCTACGAGCGGCTGATCATCTCGCGCTTCCGGCTGATCGCCCGTGCCTCGCGGGGCACCGTGCTCGAGGACCTCTGCAACCGCCTCACGACCGACGACGGCATCCACCACGGCGCGGGCATGGCCTACGAGAAGGTGCTGCTCAAGAGCGCGGACAAGAAGACGAAGCGTGCCCTCGTGGAGGCGGCGAACCGGCTGCTGCCGACGTTCGTCCAGCACGCGCTCTGGCGGCCGAAGGAGCGCGCCTTCATCGGCGAGGCGATGCGCTCGCGCGACATCGAGAAGCTGAAGGAGGACATCGAGATCGGCGTCCGCCTCGCGCAGTCGCTCGGCCTCGACGTCTCCGACGTCCAGCTGCCCATCCCGTAGTGACCGCCACCCTGATGGAGGG
>DATIER010000144.1:0-3658 GCA_035455605.1 Gaiellaceae bacterium | reverse complement strand
GCCGGCGTGCCGATCCGGATCCCGGAGGCGACCGTCGGCGGCCGCTCGTCGAACGGGACGGTGTTGCGATTGACCGTGATCTTCACCTCGGCGAGGCGCTCCTCGGCGTCCTTTCCGCTCCACTCGGTCGAGCGGAGGTCGACCTGCAGCAGGTGCGTGTCGGTGCCGCCGGTCAGGACGTCCAGCCCGCCGTCCTGCAGCGACGTCGAGAGCATGTCGGCGTTCGCGCGCACGTGCGCCTGGTACTCGCGGAACGCCTCGGTGGCGGCGATCCGGAAGCAGGTCGCCTTCGCGGCGATCGTGTGCACGAGCGGGCCGCCCTGCATGCCCGGGAAGACCGCGCGGTCGACGGCCTGCGCATGCTCCTCGCGGCAGAGGACGAAGCCGGCGCGCGGGCCGGCGAGCGTCTTGTGGGTGGTCGAGGTGACGAAGTCGCAGTCCTTGACCGGGTTCGGGTGCAGCCCGGCGGCGACCAGCCCGGCGAAGTGAGCCATGTCGCAGAGGAGCAGCGCACCGACCTCGTCCGCGATCTCACGGAAGCGGTCGGTCTCGACCGTGCGCGGGTAGGCCGAGCCGCCGCACACGATCAGCTTCGGCCGGTGCTGCTTGGCGAGCGCGAGGACGTCGTCGTAGTCGACCATGTTCGTCTCGCGGCTGACGCCGTAGTGGGCGATCGTGTAGAGGCGGCCGCTGAAGTTGACCTTCAGCCCGTGCGTCAGGTGGCCGCCGTGCGAGAGCTCGAGCGAGAGGATGGTGTCGCCGGGGTCGAGCGCAGCCATGTACACGGCCATGTTCGTCTGGGCGCCGGCATGCGGCTGGACGTTCGCGTGCTCCGCGCCGAACAGCTCCTTGGCGCGGTCGATCGCGGCCTGCTCGATCTCGTCGACGACTTCACACCCGCCGTAGTAGCGGCGGCCGGGGTAGCCCTCGGCGTACTTGTTCGTGGGCACCGAGCCGACCGCCTCGAGGATCGACGGCCAGGTGAAGTTCTCGGACGCGATCAGCTCGATCTGGCCGCGCTGGCGGTCGAGCTCGCGGCCAAGCAGCTCCGCGATCTGCGGGTCGATCTCGGCGAGGCCGGCCGTGCGGAGGTGCTGCACCGTCTCCTGCGCGATGGCCATGGCGTGGATGCTACTCGCGTCACCCGCCGGCGGCGGCCAGGGCGCGCTCGATCGCCTGCGCGGCGGGCACCGCGCCCTCGCGGATCACCGTCGGCTCGGGGCCGGTCAGGTCGAGCACGGTCGAGGGCGTGCCTGGCAGCTCGCCGCCGTCGACGACCGCGGCCGCGCCCGCGCGGAGCTCGACCGGCACGTCCTCGAGGCGCGTCGGCTCCGGCCCGCCGCGGAGGTTCGCGCTGGTGGCCACCACGGCGCCGACCTCCGCGAGCACCTCGGCGCCGGGCCCCGCCAGCTCGGGCACGCGGACGCCGATCCGGTCGGGGGTCGCGCCGGTGAGCCAGCGGAAGCGCTCGGCCGGGTTCGGCAGCACGAGCGTGAACGGCCCCGGCAGCAGCGCGCGCACGAGCGCGCCCGCGCGGCCGGTCAGCTCGGGCACGAGCTCGACGAGGACGTCGACGTCGAGCGCGAGCAGCGCCGTCGGCTGCTCGGCCGGCCGCTGCTTCATCCGGTACACCTCGCGCACCGGCTCCTCGCGGTGCGGGTCGGCGCAGAGGCCGTACACCGTGTCCGTCGGCAGGACGACCGGGCGACCCTCGCGCAGCGCCTCGACGGCGTGCTCGATCAGGCGACCGCCCCCATGCCGAGGAACGACAGCACGGCCTCGCGGAACTGGTCGGGCGCCTCCACGAAGATCATGTGCCCACACCCGTCGATCGTCACGCGTCGCGCGCTCGGCAGCGCGTCGAACTCCTGGGCCGCGGGGCCCGCGATGAAGTCCTCCGCCCCGGTCACGACGAGCGTGGGCGCCGTGATGCGCGCGAGCTTCGGTCGCTGGTCGAAGTGCTCCCAGAGCTCCGACTCCCACTGCCGCACTGCGTCGACACACATCGAGTCGCCGTCGAGCGACGCCGTGTGCGCCTGCTCCCGCTCGCCGTAGCGCGCGTAGTAGAGCGGCATCATCCGGCAGCAGAGCTCCATCAGCTCCTTCCCGTCGCTGAACTCCGCCCCGGCCTCGGTCTCGAGCGCCTCGCGTGCGTCCTGGTACCACGGCTCCGCGGCGCGCTGCTCGATCGCCGCCTGCATCGCCGCCTCCTGCTCGGCCCCGTGCCGCGGCAGCGTGCTCGCGAGGATCAGCCGCTCGACGCGCTCGGGCCTCGCGGCCGCGTACTCCATCGCGACGACCCCGCCGTGCGAGTGCCCGAGGAGCGTCAGCCGCTCCAGGCCGAGGTGCAAGCGCAGCTCCTCGAGGTCCTCCGCGTAGTCCTCGATCAGGTAGCCGCGCGGATCGCGAGCGGGGTCGGACTCGCCCGTGCCGCGCGGGTCGAGCAGGATCAGCTCGAGCTCGTCGCCCAGCCCGGCGAGGTCGGCGAGGTAGCGCGACGAGAAACCCGGCCCGCCCGGATGGCAGACGACGGTGGGCCCGGAGCCGACGCGGCGGTAGGTCAGCACACGACCGTCCGCCGTCGTCAACCGCTCCATCGGCCCTCCGCCACGCGGTCCCTCCCAGCCAGGTCGGGCGTGATCCGGACCTCGTCGAAGCCGAGCTCCGACAGCAGCCGCTCCACGCGCTCGCCGGCGCCGGCCGCGGTCTCGAGCACCAGCCAGCCGCCCGGCCGCAGCGCCTCACGCGACGCGGCCGCGAGCTTCTCCGTCGCGCCCGCGGCGACGAGGGCGACGTGCGGCTCCCAGTCGCGTACCTCCGGCTGCAGCGTCGGAAGCTCGTCGGGCTCGACGTAGGGCGGATTCGAGACGACGAGATCGAAGTCGCCGTCGCCGAGGCCGCTCGTCAGGTCGTGCTCGACGAGGCGGACGCGGCCGTCGATGCCGGTCAATTCGAGGTTCTCGCGCGCGAGCGAGAGCGCATCGGACGAGACGTCGATCGCGGTCACGCGGGCGTCCGGCACCTCGTCCGCGATCGCCAGCGCGATCGCGCCCGTGCCGGTGCCGACGTCCAGCACCTGCGGCTCCGCGATCTCCTCGATGTGGTCGAGCGCACGCTCGACCACGATCTCGGTCTCCGGCCGCGGAATCAGCGCGCGCCGGTCGGTCCTCAGCGTCAGCCGGCGGAAGCCCCACTCGCCGAGCACGTAGGCCAGCGGCTCGCGACGCTCGCGCCGGACGACGTTCGCGTCGAACGCGGCGATCTGCTCGGAGCTCATCTCCCGGTCGAGCTCTGCGTAGAGCAGGGCGCGCGCGCAGTCGTCGCAGGCGCGGGCCAGCAGCAGCTCGGCCTCCAGCCGCGGCGAGTCGACGCCCGCTGCGGCAAGTCGCGCGCTTGCCCGGGCGAGCGCGTCGCCGAGGGTCACGCGCTTGCAGTCTCGAGCGCGCGGCGGCGGTCTTCCGCTGCCAGCGCCTCCGAGAACTCGTCGAGCTCGCCCTCGAGGATCTTGTCGAGCCGATGCACGGTCAGGTGTACGCGGTGATCCGTCACCCGGTTCTCCGGGAAGTTGTAGGTGCGGATCTTCTCGGCGCGCTGGCCGGAGCCGATCTGCGAGCGCCGCGTCGCCGCCTCCTCGGCCTGCTGCCGCTCACGCTCGGCC
>DATIER010000143.1:0-5883 GCA_035455605.1 Gaiellaceae bacterium | reverse complement strand
GCTGACGCTGCGCGGCGTGTCGAAGGCGTTTGGGGCCGTGCAAGCGGTTCGAGACGTCAGCTTCGACTGCCGCGGCGGCGAGATCCACGCGCTCGTCGGGGAGAACGGGTCCGGGAAGTCGACACTGCTCGGGATGGCCAGCGGCTTCCTCGCCCCCGATGCCGGCGAGATCGAGATCGACGGCCGCAGCCGGCGACGCGGCTCGCCCGCCGAGGCCCGCAAGCTCGGGCTCGGGATCGCCTACCAGACCACCTCGCACGTCCTGCCGCTGTCGGTGGCCGAGAACCTGTACCTCGCGGCTCCGGCAAACGAGCGCCCGACGCACACGCGCATGGAGCGGTGGGCCGCGGCGACGCTCGAGGAGCACGGCGTCGACCTTCCCGTCGATTTGCCGGTGGTCGCGCTGTCGCTCGCCCAGCGGCAGTTCCTCGAGGTGGTCAAGTCGCTGCTCGCGCGCCCGAAGGTGCTGCTGCTCGACGAGCCGACGACGGCGCTCGGGCCGCAGGAGGTGCAGCAGCTCCACGCACTCGTGCACGAGCGCAGCCGCGCGGGCGTCGGGATCGTCTACGTCAGCCACCGGCTGCCCGAGGTGCTGGAGATCGCCGACCGGATCAGCGTCCTCCGCGACGGCGTCAAGCAGGGGACGTTCGAGGCGGCCGGGATGACGGAAGAGGCGCTCGTCGCCCACATGATCGGGCGGCCGCTGCAGCTCGCCTTCCCCGAGCGCGACGGCAACGGCCGCGTGCCGGAGGTCCTGCTCGACGTGGTCGGCCTCCGTGGCGATCGCTTCGGGCCGGTCGACGTGAAGGTCGAGAAGGGCGAGATTCTCGGGCTCGCAGGGGCCGAGGGAAACGGGCAGGCGCAGTTCCTGCGAGCGCTCGCCGGCGTCGAGCGCACCGCCGCCGGGCGGGCCTCGTGCGACGGGGCGTCGCTCGACACCCGCTCGCCGCTCGCGGCCCTGCGGCAGGGGGTCGTCCTGCTCAGCGGCGACCGGATGCAGGAGTCGCTCTTCCCGGTGCTCAGCGTCCGGGCCAACACCACCATCCAGGTGCTGCGCCGGCTCGCGCCTGCCGGGTTCCTCAACCGCCGGCGCGAGCGCCGGACCGTGAGCGAGATGGCCGGCCGGCTCCGGATCCGGATGGCGTCGGTCGAGCAGCCGGTGCAGTCGCTCTCGGGCGGCAACCAGCAGAAGGTCGTGCTCACGCGGCCGTTCCTGCGCGGGGAGGTCAAGCTCATCCTGGCCGACGAGCCGACGCAGGGCGTCGACGTCGGCGCCCGCTTCGACATCTACGAGGCGCTGCGGGCGAAGGCGAACGAGGGCGTCGCGCTGGTCGTCAAGTCGAGCGACCCGCTCGAGCTGGCGGGCCTGTGCGACCGCGTGGTGGTGATGTCGCGCGGCGTGATCGTCGACGAGATCCACGGCCACGAGCTCGGCGAGCAGCGCATCGTCGAGGCGATCGTCGGCGGCCGCGCCGCGAGGGTCGGCGCGTGAGGTTCCGGGGCTGGATCCCGCTCGTCCTGCTGGCGGCGCTGATCGTCGCTGTCAGCGCGTACACCGCCGTGCGGCAGGACGCGTTCCTGACGGAGTACAACATCAACAACCTCCTGCTCGCGACGCTGCCGCTGGCGCTCGTCGCGATCGGGCAGACGAACGCGCTGCTCGTCGGCGGCTTCGACGTCTCCGTGGCGGCGCTGATCACGATGTGCGTCGTCACGGCGTCGTTCACGCTCAAGCCGGACGAGACGACGCTGTCGCTGTTTCTCGGCGCGCTGGCGGTCGTCGGCGTCGGGCTCGCGACGGGGATCTTCAACGCGACGCTGATCCGCATCCTCCGCCTGCCGTCGATCATCGCGACGCTCGGCACGCTCAGCATCCTCGAGGGCGCCTCGCTGCTGCTGCGCAACGCACCCGAAGGCGAGATCAACAGCAACGTGATCGACGCGCTGAACACGAGCATCGGCTTCATGCCGGTGGCGTTCATCGGCGTCGTGCTGCTCGTCGTGCTCGCCGACGTCTGGCTCTACCGGACGCGCACGGGCATGGCCGTGCGCGCCGTCGGCCTCGACGAGACCTCGGCCCGCCGGCTCGGGATGCGGACCGGACTCGTCATCTTCCTCGCCTTCGTCACCTGCTCGGTGATGGCGTCGATCGCCGGCTTCTACTCCGCCGCGCAGGTGCAGATCGGCTCGCCGATCATCGGCGACTACGCGCTCACGAGCATCGCGGCGGCCGTGCTCGGCGGCGCGAGCCTCGCCGGCGGGCGCGGGTCGTTCGTCGGGACGCTGCTCGCGGCGCTCTTCCTCTCGCTGATC
Organism: Gaiellaceae bacterium; assembly: GCA_035455605.1. Classification (GTDB taxonomy): domain Bacteria; phylum Actinomycetota; class Thermoleophilia; order Gaiellales; family Gaiellaceae; genus AC-32. Next base: position 3,570 of record DATIER010000143.1, on the reverse strand, counting down.
AACAACGTGCTGCCGCTCTTCCAGCAGCCGGCCGAGTACGCCCAGATGACGATCGGCGTGCTGATCCTGCTCGCGCTCCTCCTCTACCAGGCGCCGGAGCTGATCGGCCGCCTCCGCTCTGGCTGGCGCGGTGTCGGCCGCCTGCAGACCGGCGAGGGCGAGGCGCCGGCCGGCTAGACGGCGCCGGGCGGGACCGGGCCGACGGGGGAGCCGGCGCGCGGGTCCGCCTCCCGGCCGATCACGACCCACACCGCGTGCACCGGCTCGTCGCCGACCGCCCACAGCCGGTGCGGCGAGGACGAGTTGAACGCGATCGACCCGCCCGGGCCGAGCTCGTACTCCTCGAACCCGACGCGGACGCCGAGCGTGCCGCTCGTCACGTAGCCGTACTCCCTGCCGCCGTGGCTCATCAGCGCATCCTCGGGGCAGGACGCCGCGCCGACGGGATAGACGACGTAGAGGAACTCGACCTCGCGGTCGCTGTGCGGCGTCAGCCGCTCCCAGCGGACGCCCGAGGCGAGGTTGATCACGCGGCGCGTCTCCGGACGCTCGACGAGGCCGTCCTCGGCTCGAGGCTGCCGGACGACACGCTCGTCCGCGCGCCAGTCGCCGAAGACGTCGCTCATCGTCATCCCCAGCTCCGTCACGATCGCGTAGAGCGTGCTCACCGACGGGTTGACGCGGTCGAGCTCGATCTGCGAGACGAGGCTCGGCGAGACGCCGACGCGCCGCGCGAGCTCGCGCAGGCTGATCCCGAGCCGCTCCCGCTCCGCACGCAGGCGGTTGCCGACCTTCGACGCCTCGGCCGCCCGGTCGAGGGGCCCTGGAACCTGCGCCGGATCGCTCATCGCATCAACCTACTAGCGCAGCCGGCGGCGGATCTCGTCGGCGATCCGCTCCGGCCCCGGCAGGAACGCGTCCTCGAGCGGCGGGCTGTAGGGAATCGGCGTGTTCGGCGTCGCGAGGCGCCAGGCGTCGTCCAGGTGCCCGAGCGCCAGCTCGGTGGCCGTCGCGAGCACCTCCCCGGCCCAACCGCCCGTCAGCGGGCCCTCCTCGACGACGACGAGGCGGTTCGTCTTCCGCACCGACGCGAGCACCGTCTCGGCGTCGAACGGCCGCAGCGTCCGCAGATCGACCACCTCGACCGAGATGTTGTCCTGCTCGAGCACCTGGGCCGCCTCGAGCGCATCGTGGACGCTCTTCATCGCCGCGACGAGCGTGACGTCCGTTCCCTCCCGGACGACCTTCGCCTCGCCGAGGCGGCCGACCTCGCCGTTCACCTCGCCCTCGAGCGTGTACAGCCGCTTGTGCTCGAAGAAGAGGACGGGGTTGTCGTCCCGGACGGCCGCCTTCAGGAGCGCCTTGGCGTCGGCCGGCGTGGAGGCGCCGACGATCTTCAGGCCCGGGACGCCCATGAACCACGAGACCGGCATCTGCGAGTGGATCGCGCCGAAGCGCCCGCCGGCGCCCACGACCGAGCGCAGGACGAGCGGCACGCTCACCTGCTCCTGCGTCAGGAACCAGTACTTCGTCGACTGGTTGACGAGGCTGTCCATCGCCAGCGTCAGGAAGTCGCCGAACATGATCTCGACCACCGGCCGCAGCCCGGTCACCGCCGAGCCGAACGCCGCGCCGGCGAGTGCGAGCTCCGAGATCGGCGTGTCGAAGACGCGCTCCGGGCCGTACTTCTCGTACAGGCCGGGCGTCGTCGCGAAGACGCCGCCGGCAGCCGCGATGTCCTCGCCGAACAGGATCACCCGCTCGTCGTGGGCCAACTCCTCGTCGAGCGCGTCACGGATCGCAGTTCGGAAGGGGATCGTGGCCATCAGAGCGTGAGCGCGAGCGGGCGCTCGAGCAGGTCGCGGAGCCGGGACAGGAACTGCGCCCCGTCCGCGCCGTAGACGACGCGGTGGTCGCAGGTGAGGGTGACCGTCATCAGGTCGCGGAAGACGACGACGCCGTCGGCGTCCTCGACCGCTGCGCGGCGAGCGCCGCCGACGGCCAGGATCGCGGCCTGCGGCGGGTCGATGATCGCCGTGAACGCGCGGATGCCGAACATGCCGAGGTTGGAGACGGTGAAGGTGCCGTCCGCCAGCTCCTCCGGCCGCAGCGAGCGGCTGCGCGCGCCGTCGGCGAGCCGGCGCGTGTCGGCGGCGATCTCGGCCAGCGACTTCCGGTCCGCGTCGTGCACGACCGGGACGAGCAGGGCGTCGTCCGTCGCGACCGCGACGCCGACGTTGATGCGCGAGTAGCACTCGACCTCGCCGCCGGCGAAGGACGCGTTGAAGCGCGGGAACGCCTGCAGCGCGACCGCGGCGGCCTTTACGACGAAGTCGTTCAGCGACGGCGCGTCGTCGCGCTCCTCCCTCGCGCCGCGGCGCAGCTCCGTGATCAGGGACATGTCGACCTCGGTCGAGACCGTGAAGGCGGGGATCGTCCGTGCGGACTCCGCCATGCGGCGGGCGATCGTGGCCTGGGTCGCCGTGAGCTCGAGCCTGCGCACCTCGCCCTTGCCGTCGCCCGTCCGCGGCGCCGGCGCGCGCTCGGCCGGCGGAGGAGCGGCTCGCTCGACGTCCTGGCGCGTGATGCGCCCGCCGGGCCCCGTGCCGGAGATGCCGTGGAGCGAGACCCCGAGCTCGACCGCGGTCCGCCGCGCGACCGGCGTCGCGTTCGGTCGCCCGCCGTCGGAACCGCGGCGCTCCGTCACCTCGCCGGCGCCGTTGGCGAGCGTCGCGATCGCCTCGCCGATCGCGGCGGTGCCGCCCTCCGGCACGAGGATCGCGCCGAGCGTCCCCGCGCTCTCGGCCTCGTAGACCACGGTCGCCTTGTCGGTCTCGACCTCGACGAGGCCGGCGCCGCGCTCGAACGCCTCCCCGGGCGCGACCAGCCAGCGAACGATGACCGCGTCCGCCATCGAGTCGGAGAGCTTGGGCATCGTCAGCTCCGCGGCCACGGTCAGTCCTTGAACTCGCTGGTCGACAGCCGGGACGGGAAGGGCGCCGCGAGGCCGCGCTCGCGCATCTGCTCGAGCCGCTCGGCCGTCTGCGCCTCGAGCTCGTCCAGCCGCGTCGCCTCGACGCCCTCGGCCTCGAGCTGCCGGCGCAGGAGGACGATCGGGTCGCGCAGCCTCCACTCGTCCAGCTCGCCCTCGGGGCGATACGCGCCGGGATCGCTGCGCGAGTGGCCGACGAAGCGGTACGTCAGCGCCTCGACGAACGCCGGGCCGTTGCCGCCGCGGACGTGCTCGAGCGCCCGCGCCGCCGCCGCGCGCACCGTCCAGACGCTCATCCCGTCGATCGTCTCCGCCGGCACCTCCATCACCTCGGCGCGGGCGCGGAGCTCGCCCGCCGTCACCGAGCGGAAGGGCGTGTACTCCCCGTAGCCGTTGTTCTCGCAGACGAGCAGCAGCGGCAGCTTCAGCATTTGGCAGAAGTTGAGGCACTCGAAGACGTAGCCCTGGTTCATGGCGCCGTCGCCGAAGTACGCGACGGCCACGCCGCCCGTCGTCCGCTTCAGCGCCAGCGCCGCACCCGTCGCCGCGGCGATGCTGCCGCCGACGATGCCGAAGGA
>DATIER010000142.1:0-3094 GCA_035455605.1 Gaiellaceae bacterium | reverse complement strand
CCCGCTGGTGGCGGCGATCGCGCAGGCCCTCGACGGGATCCCGGCCGGCGACCCGCGGCGCTGGCGGGACGCGTCCGAGCGACTAGCGGTGGTCGTGCCGGCGGAGCAGGCCGGGGCGGTGCTGGATCGGTTCGCGCAGCTGCCCCAGATCGTCGCGGTCGTCGAGCGCGACGAGCAGCGGGCGCTCGGCGTCACGGTCGAGGGCGCCCCGGTGGAGCTCGTCGTCGCGGAGCCGCGCCGCCTCGGCACCGAGCTCGTCCGCGCGACCGGGTCGCCGGAGTGGGTCGCCGCGCACGAGCCCCTGCCGGACGCGGCCGACGAGGAGGGCGTCTTCCGCTCGCTCGGCCTGCCGGTCGTCCCGCCGGAGCTGCGCGAGGCTCACGCGCCGCCGGCCGCGCAGCTCGTGGAGGTGGCCGAGATCCGCGGCGACCTCCACTGCCACTCGACCTGGTCGGACGGCAAGGCGACGATCCTCGAGATGGGCCGCGCCGCCCGCGAGCGCGGCTACGAGTACCTGGCGATCTGCGACCACACGGTCAGCGTCGGCGCCGTGCCGGGCCTCGACGCCGACGGCGTCCGGCGGCAGGCGGAGGAGATCGCCGCGGCCAACGAGGAGCTCGCGCCGTTCCGGCTCCTGCGCGGCACCGAGTGCGACATCCGCCGCGACGGCTCGCTGGACCTCCCCGACGACGTGCTCGCCGGGCTCGACTGGGTGCAGGCGAGCGTCCACGGAGGCCAGCGCGGCTCGCGCGCGGAGCTGACGAAGCGGGTGCTGACGGCGCTCGAGTCGCCGTACGTCAGCTGCCTCAGCCACCCGACCGGGAGGCTGATCAACCACCGGCCGCCCAATGCGGTCGACCTCGAGGCGGTGCTCGCGCGCCTCGCCGAGCAGGGCCGCGCGGTCGAGGTCAACGGGTTGCCCGACCGGCTCGACCTGCGCGACGAGCACGTCCGCCTGGCCCGCGAGGCCGGCGTCACGATCGCCTGCTCGACCGACGCCCACTCCACCCGCGGGCTCGGGAACATCGAGCTCGCCGTCGCGACGGCCCGGCGCGGAGGCGCCGGGCCGTCGGACGTGCTCAACACGCGGCCGCTGGGCGAGGTGCTCGCCCGCCGCTTCGGCGTCTAGGCGGTCACCGCCTGCGGCGCCTCGGCCTCCTCGGCCTCGAACCGCGGCAGCCACTCGAGCCAGCTCGGCAGGTACCAGTTCCAGGCGCCGAGCAGCTTCATCGTGGCCGGCAGCAGCACGGCCCGGACGATCGTCGCGTCGATCAGGATCGCCGCCGCGAGGCCGACGCCGAACTGCTTGAAGAACGGCATCGAGAGCGTCCCGAAGACGGCGAACACGAAGACCATCACGATCGCGGCGCTGGTCACGACGCCCGCGGTGCTCTTGATCCCGTGGGCCACCGCCTCGTCCATCGGCTCGCCGCGGTCGAACGCCTCGCGGATGCGGCTGAGGATGAACACGTGGTAGTCCATCGAGAGGCCGAACAGGATCACGAACAGGAGCAGCGGTACCACCACCTCGATCCCGTTCGCCGAGTGGACGCCGAGCAGGCCCGCGCCGACGCCGTGCTGGAAGACGAGCACGAGCACGCCGTACGCGGCGGCGACCGAGAGCAGGTTGAGCACGATCGCCTTGGCGGCGACCACGATCGAGCGGAACGCGACCAGCATCAGCGCGAACGCGAACAGCAGCACGAAGCCGACCACAGGCGCCAGGTTCGACTTCAGCTCGGTCGCCTGATCCTTCCACTCCGCCGTCCGGCCGGTCACGCCGGCCTGGGTCTCGGGCAACGCGCCGACGGTCTCGGGGACGATCGAGTGGCGCAGGAGGCCGAACGCCGCGTTCGAGGCGGCGTCGGTGCCGTTCCCGGCGATCGGGACGGTGATGTTCGCGACCGTGCCGGCCCGGTTGACGTCGACGCTGATCGGCTCGAAGGCGCGACCGCTGGCCAGCGCGCGCCGCTTCAGCTCGGCGATCGCCTGCTGCATCTGCGGCGTCCGAACGCTCGCTGCCTGGACGACGACGTTCGCCGGCAGCGCCGTGCCGGGGAACGCCTGCTGCATGCGGTGGTAGTTCTTGATCACCGGCAGCGACTGCGGGAACGACTCGATGCCCTGGGGTGCGAGCGCGAGCTTCAGCGCCGGAGCCGCGAGCGCCAGCAGCACGCCGGCGGCGACGGCCGCGGAGAGCGCCGGGCGGCGCAGGACGCGGTCGACGATCGCGCCCCAGATCCCGCCCTCGCGGTCGTCGCGGCGGCGGCGCCCGACGAACGGGACGCGCAGCCGGTCGACCTTGTCGCCGAGGCGCGAGAGCAGCGCCGGCAGCACGGTCAGCGAGCCGAGCACTGCGACGGCGACGACGAGGATCGTGGCGAAGCCGAGCGAGGCGAACGTCTGGTCGCCGGTCAGGAACATGCCGGCCATCGCGCCCATCACGGTCAGGCCCGAGATCAGGACCGAGCGGCCGGAGGTGGCCGCGGCGGCCTCGACGGCCGCCTCGGTGCTCTTGCCGGCGGCCCGCTCCTGCCGCTCGCGCTTCAAGTAGAACATCGAGTAGTCGACGCCGACCGCGAGCCCGATCAGGAGCACCATCGCCTGCGCCTCCATCGCGACCGGGATCACGTGGCTGGGCAGGGCGATCAGGCCGAAGGTGGCGACGACCGCCGTCAGCGCGAGCAGCAGCGGGATACCGGCCGCCACGAGAGCGCCGAAGGCGACGACGAGGATGATCAGCGTGATCGGGAGCGAGAGCATGCCGGCCTTGGCGAGGTCGTTCCCGTACGCCGTCACGACGCCCTTCTGGGCGCTGGCGTCACCGAACTCGCCGATCGTGAGGCCCGGGTGCGCCCGCTGCGCGGCGGCGACCGCGCCGAGCACCGGCTCGACCTTGTCGACGGCCTTGTCCTTGTCGCCGCGGATGTCGAAGCTCACGAGCGCGGCGCGGCCGTTCTGCGAGACCGCCCCGCGGTGGACGTTCCGCACGACCGCGAGGCGCGAGACGCGCGAGGCGACGTCCGGAACCGCGGCGGCGACGGCGGCTGCCGACCGGCCCTGGATCAGGACGTTCTCGCTCGCCGGCCGGGTG
>DATIER010000141.1:0-4239 GCA_035455605.1 Gaiellaceae bacterium | reverse complement strand
TCGTACGCCTGCTCGATCGAGCCGGCCACGGCGACGCCGCACGGGTTCGCGTGCTTCACGATCACGCACGCCGGCAGCTCGAACTCCCGCGCCACGAGCCGCGCCGCCGACAGGTCGTTCAGGTTGTTGAACGACAGCTCCCTCCCGTGCAGCTGCTCGACCCGCGAGAGCAGGTGCCGCCGCGCGCCGCGCTCGGAGTAGTACGCCGCGCGCTGGTGCGGGTTCTCGCCGTACGCGAGCTCGAGCTCCTTGTCGAACGCCGGCAGGAGCACCTGCGGGAACGCCTCGGGATCGGTGAACCACTTCGCGATCGCGGCCTCGTACGCAGCCGTCACCGCGAACGTCTCGGCCGCGAGCCGGCGCCGCGTCTCGAGCAGCAGGTCGCGCCGCTCGCGGAGCTCGTCGAGGACCTGGTCGTACCGCTCGGGCCGGCAGACGGGCGCCACGTGGGCGAAGTTCTTCGCCGCTGCGCGCAGCATCGCCGGGCCGCCGATGTCGATCATCTCGACCGCGTCCTGCTCGCCCACGGCGCGGCGCGAGACCACCTCCTCGAACGGGTAGAGGTTGACGCAGACGAGGTCGAACGGCTCGATCCCGTGCTCGTCGAGCTGCGAGCTGTCGTCGGCGCGGTCACGGCGAGCGAGGATCGCGGCGTGGATCCGCGGGTGGAGCGTCTTCACGCGTCCGCCGAGCAGCTCCGGCACCTCGGTCAGGTCCTCGACCGGCGTGACCGCGATGCCGTTCTTCTCGAGGAAGGCCGCCGTGCCGCCGCTCGCGACGAGCTCCACGCCCAGCTCCTCGAGCGCGCGGGCGAAGGGCTCGAGGCGGCGCTTGTCGTAGACCGAGAGCAGCGCCCGCCGGATCACGCGATCAGGCTCCGCACGACCTGCGGCAGGAGGCGGTGCTCGACGGCCTGGACCCGAGCCCTGAGCGTGTCGGGGTCGTCGTTCGGCAGCACCGGCACGCGCTCGGCCGCGATCACCGGCCCGGTGTCGACCCCGCCGTCGACGTAGTGGACGGTCGCGGCGGTCTCGGGCACGCCGGCCGCGAGCACGTCGTGAATCGGATGCGGGCCGGGGAACTCCGGCAGCGGCGCCGAGTGGGTGTTCACGACGCGCCCGGGGAAGCGCGCGAGGAAGCAGCTCCGCAGGAGGTGCATGTACCCGGCGCAGACGACCAGGTCGACACCGCGCTCGACGAGCCACTCGGCCATCGCCGCGTCGCGGGACTCGCGGTCGGGGTAGTCGTCGAGCTCGAACGCCGCGGTCGCGACTCCGGCCGCCCGGGCCCGCTCGAGCGCCCGGACGCCGGCGTGGTTCGACGCGACGGCCACGATCGGCAGGCCGTCGTCGAGCAACGCCTGCAGGTTCGTGCCCTCGCCGGAGACGAGAACGCCGATCACGTCAGCCGCCCGATCGCGGTGCCGGCGCCCGCGTCCCGCGGCGGCACGACCGCGCACATGCCGATCCCGAGGTTGAAGACCCGGCGCTGCTCCTCCTCGTCGACGCCCTGCTCGTCGAGCCACGCGTAGACCGCCGGCCGCTCCCAGGAGCCCCAGTCGAGCTCGACGCCGACGCCGTCCGGCAGCACGCGCGGCAGGTTGCCCATGATCCCGCCGCCGGTCACGTGCGCCAGCGCCTTCACGTCGGCCCGTGCGCGCAGCTCGCGCACGTCGTCGAGGTAGAGCCGGTGCGGCGCGAGCAGCAGGCCGGCGTCGAAGTCGCCGTCGCCGACGAGCGAGCGCACGAGCGAGAAGCCGTTGGTGTGCAGGCCCGAGGAGGGGAGGCCGAGGACGACGTCGCCCGGCTCACAGCGGGAGCCGTCGATCAGCTGCTCGCGCTCGACGATGCCGACGCACGTGCCGGCGAAGTCGAGCTCCTCCTCGCGATAGATCCCGGGCAGCTCGGCGGTCTCGCCGCCGATCAACGCGCAGCCGGCCTCGCGGCAGACCTCGGCCGCGCCCTCGACGAGCTCGGCGACCAGCTCGAGGTCGAGCTCGTGGGCGGCCACGTAGTCGAGCAGGAAGAGCGGCTCGGCGCCGGTCGTGAGGACGTCGTCGATGCAATGGGCGGCAAGGTCGCGGCCCGCGTCGCGCAGCCGGCCGGCGCGCCGCGAGAGCACGAGCTTCGAGCCCACGCCGTCGGTGGTCGCGACGAGCAGCCGCCGTTCGTCGAGCGGGTGGATCCCGGCGAACGCGCCGAAGCCCGCGGCGCCCGTCGACTCGACCGCCGCGCGCAACCGCGGGACGACTCCCTCCGCGACGGCGAGCGAGACCCCGGCCGCCTCGTACGTCCTGCCCGCGGAGCTCACGAAGGCGAGTCTACGACGCTGCGCGGCTAGTCGAAGACCTCGGCGTACAGCTCCGGTCGCCCGCGCGGGCCCTCCGGCAGGAAGCGCACCGTCGTCTCGCCGACCATGGCCTGCCCGTTCCAGTGGTCGATGTCGAGCAGCTGCGAGAGCGCGTCCGCCTTCGCCGAGGGGTCGTCCGCGCGCAGGTGCAGCTCGGTGAGCCTTAGCTCGTCGGCGTTGGCGAGCAGCTCGTCGATCCAGTCCCGCTGCGGGTGCACCTCGAGCCGGTAGCCGGCGTCGGTCGCGACGAACGTGCGCCGCCCCGGGTACTCCTGCACGCGCAGGCGCATCCGCGTCGCCCGCTCGAGCACCTCGTGGAAGTCGTCGTCGTCGAGCGCGACCCCGATGTGGTCGACCCGCGGCAGCGGCCACTGCCCCGGCTGGACGACGACGTTGACCGCTCCTCGCTCGAGCTCCGTGAGCCGGTGCCGGAAGCCCGACTGCTCGAGCTCCTCCCAGGACACGCCCGCCTCGAAGTGAACCTGGTCCTCGCCGATCCGCCCGTAGCGCGCGATCAGCCGGAAGCCGAGCTTGCCCAGGTAGCGCGCCTCGATCTCGCGCACGTTGCTCGTGACCAGGTGGTAGTGGAAGAGGTCCACCGGCCGCAGGATTGTGCAGGAAGTAGGCGTCCTGCGCGGAACGTGGCGGACGCCACATGCGCACCTCCGGCGTCCACCACGTCGACCTAGTCGTCTCGTCGATCGAGCGAAGCCTGCCCTTCTACCGCGAGCTGCTCGCGCCGCTCGGCTTCCACCGCGTCGGCGAGGTCGAGGGCGAGCGCGGCGAAACGATCTGGTACCTCTCCGGGCCCGGCACCTCGATCGGCCTGCGCGAGGCGCAGAGCGAGCGGGAGCGGCCGCTCGACCGCTACGAGGTCGGGCTCCACCATCTCGCGCTCGAGGCGTCCTCCCGGGCGTCCGTCGACGAGCGGGCGGCCTGGCTCCGAAGCCGGGGCGCGGAGATCGAGAGCGGCCCGGAGGAGTACGGGTACTCGCCGGGGTACTACGCGGTGTTCTTCTCCGACCCGGACGGAATCAAGTTGGAGATCGTCCACGTCCCGGGCCTCGCGGCCTGAAGAAAGGAGCAGCTCGCATGTCCACGACACCCCCGGAGGAGCAGCCCGGTGGCACCCGCCCGACGATGGGGATGCCGAGCATCCCTTCCGGCGCGAGGATGCCGATCCCGGGGAACGCGGAGTTCGCGCTCTACGCCCTGATCGAGATCGTCCTGATCATCATCTGGATCGCCGCCGACAGCGTGAACACGAACCAGTGGTGCATCTTCACGGTCGTGCTGACCGCCTTCTACTTCCTCAGCCGCGGGATTGCGAAGGCGAGCCGGGTGCTCGAGCAGTAGCTCCGGCTAGGCCCGAGCCGGCTCGAACCTGAGCTTCGCGCCCTCACGCGGGACCGCCGTCGGGTAGTCCCGCGTGAGGCAGGCGCGGCAGAGCTCGCTCGGCGGCCGCCGCGTCGACGCCTCGAGGCCCTCCAGCGAGAGGTACGCGAGCGAGGTCGCGCCGATGTGCTCGCGGATCTCCTCGACCGAGCGCGACGCGGCGATCATCTCGCCCTCGTCCGCCAGGTCGATGCCGTAGAAGCACTGGCCGATCACCGGCGGCGCCGAGACCCGGACGTGCACCTCCGCGGCGCCCGCCTCGAACAGCATCGAGACGATCTTGCGCGTCGTGTTGCCGCGGACGATCGAGTCGTCGACGGCGACCACGCGCTTGCCCGCGACCTCGGCCAGCGGGTTGAACTTCAGTCTCACGCCCTGCTCGCGCAGACCCTGGTCGGGCTGGATGAACGTCCGCTGCACGTAGCGGTTCTTGATCAGGCCCTCGCTGAAGGGGATCCCGCTCGCGCGCGAGAAGCCGATCGCCGCCGGCGTGCC
>DATIER010000140.1:0-6159 GCA_035455605.1 Gaiellaceae bacterium | reverse complement strand
GGCGCTCATGACGAATCGGCGCATCCGACACCTTCCGATCGTGGATGGTGGCGACGTCGTAGGGATCGTCTCGATCGGGGACATCGTCAAGTACAAGTCGAAACAGCAAGACGTCGAGATCCAGTACCTGCACGAATACATGGGCAGGAGCTGAGCGAGTCCAGGCGTGACCGGGCATCGTCGCCAGTTCGGGGCGAGCACGAACGCTCTACGGCACGGGAGCACGGCACGGGCGCGCCCGCGCGACCGACACCGTGTCCTGGATATCGTCTGTCGGCCCGATGAGCCGCGCTCTCGTCATCGTCGACATCCAGAACGACTACTTTCCGGGCGGCGCCTACCCGCTCGTCGGGCCCGAGGACGCTGCGGCCGCTGCTCGGCGGGTGCTCGACGCCGCTCGCGAACGCGGCGAAGCCATCGTGCACGTCCAGCACGTCTGGGACGAGCCCGAGGCGTCGTTCATGCGGCCCGGCACACCGGGCGTCGAGATCCACGAGAGCGTTGCGCCGTTCGACGGCGAGCCTGTGATCCAGAAGGAGCACCCGAACGCGTTTCTCGACACGACGCTCGAGCAGGAGCTGCGCGAGCGCGGCGTCGATCACGTCGTCGTCTGCGGGATGATGACGAGCATGTGCGTCGACGCGACCGTCCGGGCCGCGGTCGACCTCGGCTTCCGGGCGACCGTCGTCCACGACGCCTGCGCCGCGCCCGACCTCGACTTCGCCGGCGAGACGATCCCGGCACGCGCGGTGCACGGCGCCTTCCTCGCCGCGCTCGACGACAGCTACGCGGAGGTGCGCTCCGCGGACGAGCTCGTCACCGGCGGGTAGGCGCTCCACGGGAACGTGATCCACTCCTGCGTGGTTCGCCAGACGTAGTCGCAGGCGACGATCGACCGCGGCTTCTCGTAGAGGACCGCGGTGCGGGCCTCGGCGACCTTGCCGTCGCAGAAGTCCTTCACGAGGGCGAGCGTCTCGCCGGTGTCCGCGACGTCGTCGGCGATCAGGAGCCTCGCCTCCGTCAGGTCGACGAGCGCCGGGACGGGCGGGAGGACGATCGGCGCCGGCAGTCGCTCGTCGGGGCCGGTGTAGAACTCGACGTTCATCGTGTACGTGTTCTTGACGCCGAGCGCGTAGGCGAGTGCGCCCGCGAGCAGCAGCCCGCCGCGGGCGATCGCGAGGATCACGTCCGGCTCGTACCCGTCGGCGTGGATCCGCTCGGCCAGCTCGCGCGCGCCGGCTCCGAGCTCGTCCCACGTCATCAGCTCGCGCTCGGAGGTCATCGGGCTCCGACCGTACCGGATCGACGGCGGCGGGTAGGGTCGGCCCGTGGATGTCGCCGCGATCGACGGCTACCTGGCGGCACGAGCGGCCGAAGACGAGTTCTCGGGCGTCGTCCGCATCGAGCGGGCCCGTGGGGTCCTGCTGGAGCGCGGCTACGGCCTCGCGAACCGCGCCTGGGGTGTTCCGTGCCGTCCCGAGCAGCGGTTCGACACGGCATCGGTCACGAAACTCTTCACCGCGGTGGCGGTGCTGCAGCAGGCCGAGGCGGGCGCGTTCTCGCTCGACGTCTCGACGACGGGCTACCTCGGGCTCGAGGGCACGACGATCGATCCCGCGGTCACGCCGTACCACCTGCTGACGCACACGTCGGGGATGGGGGACGACGCCGACGAGGACGACGGGATCCCCTACGAGACGGTGTTCGTCGAGCGGCCGAACTACTCGATCAGCGAGACCGTCGACTTCCTGCCGCAGTGCGCGCACAACGAGCCGAGGTTCGCGCCGGGCGAGGGGACGCGGTACTGCAATTGCTCGTACGTGCTGCTCGGCCTGATGGTCGAGCGCGCGTCGGGTCTCCCGTACCGCGACTACGTGCTGCGCCACGTGTTCGGGCCGGCGGGAATGGACCGGTCGGGGTTCTTCCGGATGGACCGGATCGAGCCCGACGTCGCCGAGGGCGCCGATCCGGTCATCGACGCCTCGGGCGCCGTCGTCGGCTGGCGCCGCGGGATCTACAGCTACCCGCCGGTCGGCTCGCCGGACGGCGGTGCGCACGTCACGGCGCGCGACCTGATCGCGTTCCACGACGCGCTGCGGGACGGCAGGCTGCTCGGCGAGGAGCTCACGGCCGCGATGCTTCGGCCCAAGGAGACCTACCGCGAGCTGCCGACCGGCTCGCACCGGACCGGATACGGATTCGAGTTCGAGGTCGGCCCGGACGGCGAGGTGACGTCCTACTGGAAGGAGGGCCTCAACGTCGGCGTCAGCGCCGTCCTCGCTCACTGGCCCCGCCTGGACGTGACCTTCGCCGTGCTCAGCAACCGTCGGGACGGCGCCTGGAAGCCGATCGAGACGATCGAGGCGGCGCTGCGCGAAGACCTGCGGGAGACGGTCGTTCGCTGACGTACGATCACACCGCGTGAGCGTCTTCAGTCGCATCCTGGTCGGCGTCGACGGCACGGACTGGGGGTTCGAGGCGTTGCGCCAGGCGCTAGTGCTCGCCGAGGAAGACGCCGTCGTCCGTGCGGTGACGGCGGTCGACACGGCCCCCGCGATCCACGCCGGCTTCCAGGCGGCGCGGTTCGCCGACCTGCTCGGCCTCGAAGCGGCAGAGGCACGCAACGCGGCCGAGAGCATCCTCGCCGGCAGGCCGCGCAGCGAGGCGCGGGTCGTGCGGGGCAAGCCGGTCGACGTCCTGCGGCGCGAGCGCGACGAGCTCGACGCGACCGCCGTGGCGCTCGGCGGCAGGCGGAGCAGCCGGTTCCTCGGAATCGTGCTCGGAGACACGGGCACCGAGCTCGTGCACGACGCCGCGTGCTCGGTCCTCCTCGCCTACCCTTCGGACGACGGCGAGTGGCGACCGCAGCGGATCGTCGTCGGGCTCGACAGCTCGGGGTACGCGCGGGACGCGCTCGCGACTGCCGACGAGATCGCCGCGAAGTCCGGCGGCACGGTGGAGGTCGTCTCGGCGACGGCGGGCGGGGCTGTCGACCGCGACGCGGAGTGGGCCGCACGCGTACAGAGCTGGGATTCGGCCGACCCGGTCCACGCGCTCGTGGCGCGGTCGAAGACCGCCGACCTGATCGTCGTCGGCTCGCGGGGCGCACGCGGCCTGCGAGCGCTCGGCAGCGTCAGCGAGCGGGTGGCGCACGAGGCGCACTGCACCGCGCTGATCGTGCACGACGGCCGGTAGCGTCCTGCGTCGACCGCCGGCCGGCTCACTTGACGACGAGCACGTCGCACGGCGCATGGTGGAGCACCTTCGTGCTGACGGAGCCGAGCAGGACCCGCTTGAGCGGATTGAGCCCGCGCGCGCCGAGGACGATCAGGTCGGCTGCGCTTTCCTCCGCCACCCGGACGATCTCGGTGGCCGCGTCGCCGACGGGGGCGGTGCCGCGTGCGTCGATTCCGCTCTCGGCGAGGAGCGCCGTGGCCTCCGCGAGCGCCTTCTGTTGCCGCAGCTCTTCGTCCTCGTCCGCGAACTTCGGGAGCATCGGGTCGCGGTAGACGGGCGCGGCGACGCTGACGACGGCGACGTTCGCGTTCGGCACGAACGTTCTGACGCGGTCGAGCGCGCGGCGCGAAGGCTCCGATCCGTCGTACGCGACCAGCACGTTGAGCGGCTTCGACTCCATCGTCTCCGGCTACCTTAAGCGCCGCTCGCGCGGCCCGGTGGGGGTTGCCGCGCAGGCCGAGCGGAGACTGAAGGAGCCGTGAGGGCGGAGCAACCGATGGAGGGCGGCCTGCGTTGAGCACGACGGCGGCGCTGCTCTCGCTCGTGTTCAGCTTCGCGATCCTGCTCACGGGGGCGCTCATGTTCACCAACGCCGTCGAATGGCTCGGCGTGCAGCTCGGGCTCGGCCAGGGCGCCGTGGGCAGCCTGCTGGCGGCGGTCGCGACGGCGCTGCCCGAGACGCTGATCCCGATCGTGGCGGTGGTCGGCGGCGGCGCCGGCGCGGACCAGGTCGCGACCGGGGCGATCATCGGGGCGCCCTTCATGCTCGCGACGCTGGCGCTGGCGCTCGTCGGCGCGGCGGCCTTGAGCTACCGGCGGCGGCGCCCCCAGGGCTCGCGCCTTGCCGTGCATGCCGACACGCTCGCCCGCGATCTGGCCTTCTTCGCGGCCTGCTTCGCGGGCGGCTTCGCCCTCGGGCTGTTCGCGGCGCCGCTCTGGCTGCGGATCCTCGGCGCGATCCTGCTCGTGCTCGCCTACGCCTGGTACGTGCAGCGGACGCTCGTGCGCGGCGGCTCCGTGCAGGAGCCGGAGACGATCAAGCCGCTCCTCTTCGACCTGACGAAGGGTGACGCGCCGAGCCTCGGGACGGTCGTGGCGCAGAGCGTCGTGGCGCTGCTCGCGATCGTCGGTGGAGCGCACCTCTTCGTCGAGGCGCTGACCGGCCTCGCCGAGCACGCCGGGCTGGAGCCGCTGGTGCTCTCGCTCGTGCTCGCCCCGTTCGCGACCGAGCTGCCCGAGAAGATGAACAGCTTCTTCTGGGCACGCGAAGGCAAGGACGCGCTCGCGCTCGGCAACATCACCGGCGCGATGGTCCTGCAGGCCACGCTGCCGGTCGCGTTCGGGCTCGTCTTCGCCGACTGGAACCTCGACCGGTACGCGATCGTGGCGGGCGTGCTCGCGCTCTGCGGCGGCGGCCTCGCGGCGTTCGAGCTTCGTGTGCGCGAGCGCTTCGCATGGCGTGCAGTCGCTGCCTGGGCGTGTCTCTACGCGGCGTTCGTCGTGTACGTCGCGCTCGCGGCCTGACGACGCGCGGCAGGCAGCGTGTCGGCCGCGCTCGCCCGGGCATAGCTCCCCGCGATGACCAGCAGCATCCCGCTCGGCCGGATTCTCGGCATCCGCATCGGCATCAACTGGAGCTGGCTGGTCGTCTTCGCGCTGATCTCCTGGACGCTCGGGAGCGGCATCTTCCCCCGGACGAACCCCGGTCTCTCCCATGCCAGCTACGTCTGGATGGCGATCGTGGCCTCGATCCTGTTCTTCGTCTCCCTGCTCCTCCACGAGCTCGGGCACGCCGTGCAGGCGCGCCGCGACGGCATGGAGATCGACGGGATCACGCTCTGGCTGTTCGGCGGCGTGGCGCGGTTCAGGGGGATGTTCCCGAGCGCCGGGGCCGAGTTCCGGATCGCGATCGCGGGGCCGCTCGTCTCGCTTGCGCTCGGACTGCTGTTCGCGCTCGGCGCCTGGGCGATCTCGAGCCGTGGGTCGATCGACGCCGTGGCGGCCTGGCTCGGGTACATCAACCTGACGCTGCTCGTCTTCAACCTGCTCCCGGCGCTGCCGCTCGACGGCGGACGCGTGCTGCGGTCGATCCTGTGGCACGCTCGCGGGGACTTCCGCTGGGCTACACGGATCGCGGCGTCGATCGGCCGCGCGTTCGCCTACCTCTTCATCGCGGGCGGCCTCATCCTGTTCATCTTCCAGGGTTCCTTCAGCGGCGCATGGCTCGCGTTCATCGGCTGGTTCCTCTACCAGGCGGCGACGGCCGAGGTCCGCTACCTGCTCGTGCACGACGCCCTCGGCGGCCTTCGCGTCGCAGACGTGATGGTGCGCGATCCCGTCACCGTCGACCCGCGCCTGACCGTCGGCCGCTTCATGGACGAGGTCGCCCCGAGCGGCCGCTACACCACCTATCCGGTGGTCGAAGGCGGCCGCGCCGTCGGCCTGCTCGCCTTCCGCTGCCTCGCGGCCGTGCCGCGCGCCGAGTGGGACTCGCATTCGGTTGGGGAGTGCATGATCCCGCGCGAGCGCATCCCGGTCTTGCGCGCGGCGCAGAGCGCGGTGGACGCGCTCTCCGCCCTCGGCGACGGCGACGTCCGCCGTGGCCTCGTCCTCGACGGCGACCGCCTCGTCGGCTTCGTCTCGATCACCGACCTGCTGCGCGCGCTCGGCGACGAGCGCGACCGGCCGGCGCGGGCCGTCTGACACGCTCGAGGAGGCCCGGCTGACGTCGGTCTGACCGCGCCGTGCTATCGGTCCTGCTCGGTTCGTGCTTCGCTCCGCGGGACGCCCGCCAGGCCCCACGCAGCGACGAGTGCCCAGACGCTTTGCAGGACGACGAAGCCCCACTGCTCCTCGACGTAGGCCACCGCCGCGGTCGCGAGCCCGCCGGCGAGGTTCAGCGCCAGGTACGGAACGGAGTGC
>DATIER010000139.1:0-5095 GCA_035455605.1 Gaiellaceae bacterium | reverse complement strand
CAGTGCCAGACCGGCGGCCGGATGCTGAAGGACCGCCGGCTCTCGCGGCTGCTGCGCTAGCGGCGCGCATCCTCGCCGACGGTGGCCGGCGCTCGAAGCGCGGACGGCCGCGCCGGTGATGCCGGCAGACCGGCGGTCGGCGGCTCAAGGATCGCCGGCTCTCACGGCTCCTTCGCTGACGCGCCGGAGCTGACCGCATAGAGCCTCCACGTGCCCGGAATGCCCTTCAGCTGGTGCAGGCCCCGGTCCTCGAACGCGATCTCCGAGCCCGCCACGAGGTCCTTCACCGTGCTCGAGACGAGCACTTCACTCGGCTGAGCGAGGGAGGCGACGCGCGCGCCGGTGTGGACCGCGATGCCGGCGACCTTGCCGTTCGCGAGCTCGCATTCCCCGGTGTGCAGCCCTGCGCGAACGTCGAGCCCGAGCTCCGGCACCGCATCCACGATCGCACGAGCGCACCCGATCGCCCTCGCCGGGCCGTCGAAGCTGGCGAAGAAGCCGTCCCCGGCGGTATCGACCTCGACTCCGCGGAAGCGAGCGAGCTGGCGGCGAACGAGCGCGTGGTGTTCTTCCAGGAGCTCACGCCAGGCGCGGTCGCCGAGCGAAGCGGCCTTCTCGCTCGAGCCGACGATGTCGGTGAAGAGCACCGTTGCGAGGACACGGTCGGGTTCGACCCTGGTCTTGCCCTCGTCCACGTCGGCCAGGAAGCTCTCCAGCTCCGTGAAGAGCTCGTCCTGGTCGCCCAGGCTCGGCATGAAGTCGGCGCCGCGCAGCTCGACCAGGCGCGACCCGGTGATGTGTCCCGCGAGGTACCGGCCGCTCTCGATTCCCCAACCGCCTCCTTCGCTTCGGTGCAGGACCAGGGTCGGAACCCGGACAAGGGGCAGCAGCTCGCACACGTCGACGTCCATGTTCATCCGGACGTATCCCGCCGCCGAGCCGGGGCTGACGCTGAGGCGTAACGCACGAAGGTGGCTCGGCAACTCCGCCTCGGAGAGGCCCGGGTTGCTCGATCTCAACATCCTGCTCATGAACTCCGCCTCGCCCCAGTGACGCTCGAAGTCCTCAGCCTGAGCTTCCTGCTCGGCGCGCGTCGGGAGCCACGGGAGCTGCGGGCTCCTGACGAAACGGGGCGAGGAATTGACGAGCACGAGAGCCGACGTCCGCTCCGGATAGGTCGCCGCGAAGAGGACGCACAACGGGCCGGCGTCGCCGACACCGAAGATCACGGCCCGCTCGGACCCGGTGGCGTCCATGACCGCGCGGATGTCGTCCATCCGACTCTCGAGCGTGGGCACCTCGGGCACGCGATCGGACATGCCGACGCCGCGCAGGTTGAACCGGATCAGGCGACACGTCGACGCGAGTCGGCGATAGTACGCCGCCTCGGACGGGCTCTCCCAGTCGAGCTCGAGGTGCGCGATCGGAAGCGCCAGGACCAAGTCGGGTGGACCGCTGCCAGACACCTGATAGGCGATGGAAAGCTCGCCTGAACGGGCATAGCGGGTTTCCGGTAGCTCCACCGCCGAGAGTCTCCGCCGTCGGGTCGGCGGGTGCAAGCAGTCGTCCGCGCCTACTCGAACGTGACGACCAGACGGGAGATCTCGCCGTCCCGCTGGGTCAGGATCATCCGCCCTGCGCGGCGGCCCTCGGCGGCCCAGGCGTAGTCCGTCTCGACCGTCTCGCCCTCGACCCGCGGCTCGCCGAGCAGGCGGATCTCGTCGTCCGGCGGCTGCGCCGCGTAGGCCGCGGCGATCCCGTCTCGTCCGGCGAACGGGCCGACGGGCACGCCCTCGAACGACATCTCCGCGTCGCGGGCGAAGCCGTCGACCAGTTCGCGGAAATCGCCCGACCGGACGGCGTCGTTGAACCGGCGAACGTGGCCGGCGAGGACAGCCGCCGGATCGCTCACGCGGCGGCGCGGGCGCCGGCGAGCCAGTCGAGCACGACGGCCCACTCAGGGTCGAGGAAGTGGCCGCCGCCCTCGAGCACCTCGAAGCGCGCGTTCGGCAGCCGCGAGGCGACGTACTCGCCGTGCGCCCGCGGCGTGAGCACGTCGAGCTCGCCCTGCCAGACGCGCGTGTCGGCCGCAACGTCCTCCAGCTCGAAGCCCCAGGGCTTCGCGAAGGCCAGGTCGTCGTCGGCCCAGCCGCGCGAGCCCTGGCGGACGGCCTCACGCCACGACTCGCTCATGATCTCGCGATGGCGCGGCTCGGACGCGCGGCGGCGGTCGATCTCGGGCAGCTCCGTGAGCATCTCCTCGATCACGCCGTCGACGTCCGCGCGGATCTGCTCGACGTACGGCTGCAGGAAGGCCTCGATCGCCTCGCGGCCCTGCTGCGCGGCCGTGAACTCCTTCACGTTCAGCTCCGCGAGCCCCTCGAAGAAGTCGAAGTCCTCGTCCGGCGGGGCCGGCGTGACGAGCGCGCCGACGCGCAGGACGCGGTCGGCCAGCACCGCTCCGCAGGCGAGCGCGTGCGGCGCGCCGCCGGAGCCGCCGACGACGGCGAAGCGGTCGAAGCCGAGGTGATCGGCGAGCGCGGCGATGTCGGCCGTGGCGTCGACGACCGAGCGGCCGGGCTGCGGGTCGGAGAGGCCGTACCCCGGGCGGTCGTAGCCGACGACGTGGACGCCGTGGCGCTCGTAGATGTCGGGGTCGCCGTGGCGCCCGAGCCGGGTGCCCGGCGTGCCGTGGCACATGATCACGGGGACGCCGTCCGCGGGACCGCGCTCGAGATAGGCGACCGTGCGGCCGTCGGCCGTCGTGAAGGTGCCCTCGCGCACGCGCAGGACTATACGACCGCCCGCCGCAGGTGCGATCGCGTCACCCCGGCCGGCGAGGTACAGCCGAGCAGCTTGAGCCCGGTCTCGAGCTCGCGCCGCAGGAGCTCGAGCACGCCGGCGGCGCCCTGCTCGCCGTCGGCCGCGAGGCCCCACAGGACCGCCCGTCCGGTGAGCGCCGCGCTGGCGCCGAGCGCGAGCGCCTTCAGCACGTCGGTGCCGCGGCGGACGCCGCCGTCGACGAGCACCTCGACCCGCTCGCCCACGGACTCGACGACCTCCGGCAGCGCGTCGAGCGAGGCCGGGACGCCGTCGAGCTGCCGGCCGCCGTGATTCGAGACGACCACCGCGGCCGCGCCGTGCTCGGCGGCGAGCAGCGCGTCCTCGGCCGTCAGGATCCCCTTCACGACGAGCGGCAGCGAACAGACCGAGCGCAGCCACTCGAGGTCGCGCCACGTCAGCGTGTCGTCGACGACGGCGCCGAGCGCAGCGTGGAAGTCCTCGCGTCGCAGGTCGAGGGGGATGTTCGGGAGCGGCAGGTCGTCGGGCAGGACGAACCCGGCGCGGACGTCGCGCTCGCGCCGGCCCGCGACCGGCAGGTCGACGGTGAGCATCAGCGCCGTGAAGCCGGCCTCGGCGGTTGCCTGCACGAGCTCCTGCGTGAAGCCGCGGTCCCGCGACCAGTAGAGCTGGAACCACTTCGGCCCGCCGGGAGCCTCCGCCGCCAGCTCGGCGGGGGTGACGCTCGAGAGCGTCGACAGCGTCATCACCGTGCCCGCCGCGGCGGCCGCCCGCGCGAGGGAGCGCTCGCCGTCCGGGTGGCAGAGCCGCTGGAACGCCGTCGGGGCGACGAGCAGCGGGAGCGCGAGCTCGGTGCCGAGCACGGTCACGGCGGTCGTGACGGCGCCGACGTCGACGAGCACGCGCGGCCGCAGCTCCCAGCGCGCGTACGCGGCGGCGTTCGCGCGCAGCGTGTGCTCGTCGCCCGCGCCGCCGGCGATGTAGTCGTACGGCCCGGCCTCGAGCCGCTCGCGGGCAAGCTCGGCGTAGTCGTCGACGTTGACCGGCCGCCCGCTCACGCGAGCCGGACGGTCAGCGTGTCGCCCTCGACCGCGACGGTCCCGCCACGAGCCCGGACGACCCGGACGGCGACCGCTGCGCCGAGGTCGCGCAGGTCCTCGCCGAGCAGCACCGGCGCCGAGGCCGGCGTCACGGGCGACAGCTCGAGCTCCGCGCCGCGCACCACCAGGCGGACCTGCTCCAGCCCGCCGTGGCGCAGCGCGCAGCGCGCGAGCGACGAGAGCGCCCGCTCGGCGGTGTCGCGGTCGAGCTCCAGCTCGGCGCCCTCGCCCGAGACCTCCACGCGCTCCTCGCCGAGCCGCGCGGCCGCGTCACGCGCGAGCTCGAGCGTGTCGACGGCGCGCAGCGCCGGGTCGTAGCGGCCGGCGGCGAGCCGGGCCGCGACCGAGAGCTCGTCGAGCAGCTCCGCGAGCTGGCCCGAGGCGGCGGAGATCATCCCGACGTAGCGCGCCGAGGCGTCGTCGAGCTCGGCGCTTCGCTGCAGCGTGTGGGCGAAGCCGTGGACAGTCGCGAGCGGCGTGCGCAGGTCGTGGCACGCGAGCATCACGAGCCGGGCGAAATCGGGATCTTCGGCCAAGTGCGGTTGGTAGCGTTGCCTCGTGGACGAGCCGAGGCAGCTTCTCACACACGACCTCCAGGCCGCCCCGGCGGAGGTGCCGCTCGGTCTCTCGCGCGCGGGCGTGCGCGGGGTCCAGAAGGCGATCCGGATCAGCGACGACACCGGCACGAAGCAGAAGCTGATCGCCGCGGAGATCGACTGCACCGTCGACCTCGACCCGTCGCAGAAGGGCGTCCACATGTCGCGCTTCCCCGAGCTGTTCGAGGAGGCGATCGAGAACGTCGTCGGCGCGGACGTGTTCCTCGTCGAGGATCTCGCCGAGCACGTCGCGACGCACATCGTCGACCGGCAGCGTGCGCTCCTCGCCGAGGTGCACATCCGGGCGCAGTACCCGTACGAGCGCCGGACGCCCGTGACCAACCTCGCGACGCAGGAGCTCGTGACGCTCGTCGGCATCGCCGCCGCGTCGGCGCGCGGCGTGCGCCGCGTGGTCGGCGTCGAGGCGGTCGGCATCAACGCGTGCCCGTGCGCACAGGGCCTCGTCCGCGGCAGCGCCGCGGAGCGATTGCTCGATGCCGGCTTCGACGGCAGCGACGTCGAGCGCATTCTCGAGCTCGTACCGTTGGCGACGCACAACCAGCGCGGCCTCGGCCGCCTCTACGTCGGCACGACCGA
>DATIER010000138.1:0-11948 GCA_035455605.1 Gaiellaceae bacterium | reverse complement strand
CTGACCGGCAGACAGCAGGAGATCTGGAAGTTCCTCACCGACTACGTCGACGAGCACGGCTACCCGCCGACGGTGCGCGAGATCGGCCAGGCGGTCGGCCTCGCCTCGCCGTCGACCGTGCACGCGCACCTCGCGAATCTGGAGCGCGCCGGGCTGATCAAGCGCGACCCGACGAAGCCGCGTGCCCTCGAGCTGCGCCGCGATCCGAAGCAGACAGCACCTGCGGCGGCGGAGGACGTGCACCGCCTACCGCTCGTCGGTGAGATCGCGGCCGGCGGCCCGCTGCTCGCGGAGCAGAACGTCGAGGACTACGTCGCCGTGCCCGAGCCGCTCGCTCGCGGCGGCGAGGAGTTCCTGCTGCGGGTGAAGGGCGACTCGATGATCAACGCCGGCATCCTCGACGGCGACATCGTCGTCGTGCGCCGCGAGCAGACCGCGCGCGACGGCGAGATCGTTGTCGCCCTGGCCGGTGACCACGAGTGGGCCGACGAGGCGACCGTCAAGCGCTTCTTCCGCGAGAACGGCCGCGTCCGGCTGCAGCCCGAGAACGACGCGCTCGAGCCGATCTACGCCGACCACGTCCAGGTGCTGGGCGTCGTGACGGGGGTCTTCCGGACGCTGTGACCTCGGTGGCCCCGCTCAACCGGACGCTCGAGCAGGAGCTCTTCACGGTCCTCCGTGGCGCGCAGCTCGAATGCCTCGTGTGCGGCGAGTTCGTCCTGCACTGTGCCGACGGCATCCGCTGCCCGGAGTGCGGCGCGGAGTACGGAGAGGCGGAGCAGCCACGGCTACAATTGGACGTGCAGGCCGGGTGACCGCGGGCCTTCGGGCTCGAGGAAAGTCCGGACACCGTAGGGCAGGACGCTGGGGCGACCCAGGCGGCGAAAGCCGACGGAAAGTGGCACAGAAAGGAGACCGCCGGCGAGGGATCTCGCGAGACCTCGAAGGTAAGGGTGAAACGGTGGGGTAAGAGCCCACCAGCGCCGTGGCGACACGGCGGCTAGCCAAACCCCGTCCGGTGCAAGGCGAACAGGCTCCGCCGAGGCGGCCCGCCGAGGAGCCGGGTAAGCCGCAAAGACGGATGGTCACCCTCGACAGAATCCGGCTTACAGGCCTGCTACGGGAAAGCCCCGCTCACCGCGGGGCTTTCCTATGCTCGAGACCGCCGCTCGCAGGGCTCGCTGAAGGTCGGGCGGGTGCTGGACCTATCGCTGGTGCGGTTCCGTACGGAAGGCGCTGAACTCCGTAGGGCGGTCGGTGCTGCGGTGCTGACCGCCCTTGACGAAGCGGGCGCTGGAACGACTTGCGCTCTCGCGTCCGCGCGTGCAACATAGACGTTGCATGAGCGGATCAGTAGTGGTGCCGAGCCGCAGCAAGGCCGTCGACGAGGAGCTGCGGCGGGCGACGATCGCGGTGCTCGCCGAGCGCGGGTGGGAGGGGCTGACGCTCGAGCGGGTCGCGCAGGCCGCGGGCCGAGCTCGCTCGACGCTCTGGCGCCAGGGGCTGACGCTCGAGGCGCTCGTCGGGTCGCTGGTCGGCGAGCTCGCGGCCGACTTCCGCAGCTCGATGTTTCCGATCCTGACCACGCACGGGAGCGGGCGCGACCGGCTCGAGCGCGGGCTCGTCGCGCTGTGCGAGCTGCTCGACCGGCACCTCCCGCTGATGCTCGCGACCGACGAGGCGTTCCATCAGGACACCGCGCCGGGGCAGCCGCCGGACTACCTGCACCCGTTCATCCAGTTCCTGCGCGAGGGCGAGGCCGACGGCTCGCTGGCACCGGGCGGCGACGTGGTGGAGGCCGCCGACGTCGCCTTCAACGCTGTGGCGTGGACGTACGTCCACCTGCGCGGCCGGCACGGCTGGCCGGCGGAGCGGGCGACGGCCCGCGTCGTCGGCGTCGTGCTCGACGGCCTCGCCGCGCGCACGCCTGCACATCGAGGAAAGGAGCGATCGTGAGCACGACCATGATCCCGCCGTACCGCGAGCCGCTGCTCCCACGCGAGCCCGGCGACCGCGTCGTCCCCGAGCCGCCGAGGCGCGGCGAGCCCGGCGGCCCGCCGTGCGGCATCTGCGGCGGCAAGACCACGCCGCCGGTCTGGTCGGACGAGCACTGGACGCTGCACGCCCCCGTCGGCGGCAGCTTGCCCGGGGCGGTCTGGCTGGCGAGCCGCGTGCACGTCGACTCGTTCAGCGACCTGCCCGACGAGCTGCAGGCCGACTTCGGCCGCGTGGCCGCGCGGGTCGAGCAAGCGGTCCTGTCGCTCGGCGGGATCGCGCGGGTTCACCTCTACCGCTGGGGCGACGGCGGCGCGCACTTCCACGTCTGGTTCGTGCCGCGGCCGCTCGGGATGCTCGAGGCATCGGGAATGATGCTGCCGCTGTGGGAGGACGCGCTGCCGAACGTCTCGGACGAGGAGCTCGCGGCGGCGGCGGACCGGGTCGCGGCCGCGATGTGACCGCCGAGGGCGCGCTCGCGCGCCGGCTCGGCACAGGCGACGCCGTCGTCATCGGGCTCGGCTCGATGGTCGGCGCCGGCGTCTTCTCGGCCTTCGCACCGGCGGCCGCCGCGGCCGGCGCGGGCCTGCTGATCGGGCTCGCGCTCGCGGCCGGGGTCGCCTACTGCAACGCCGCCGCCTCGGCGCAGCTCGCGGCCCAGTACCCGACCTCCGGCGGCACGTACGTCTACGGCCGCGAACGGTTGGGCGAGTGGTGGGGCTTCCTCGCCGGCTGGGGCTTCGTCGTCGGCAAGACCGCCTCGTGCGCGGCGATGGCGCTGACCTTCGCGTCGTACGCCGTCCCCGGCTCGACCTGGGCGCAGCGGCTGGTCGGCGTCGCCGCGGTCGCGCTCCTGACCGGCGCGAACTGCCTCGGCGTCACGCGCACGGCGGGACTGACGCGACTGCTCGTCGCCGCCTCGCTGCTCGCGCTGGCCGTCGTGGTCGCGGCGATCTTCGGCGGCGGAGCTCGCGCTGCCGGCCTCGGCGCCGTCCACGGCGGCGCGTACGGCGTGCTCCAGTCGGCCGGCCTGCTGTTCTTCGCGTTCGCGGGCTACGCCCGGATCGCCACGCTCGGCGAGGAGGTCCGCGACCCGGAGCACACGATCCCGAAGGCGATCCCGCTCGCCCTCGGGATCACCGTCGCGATCTACGCCGCGGTCGGCGTGGCGTGCCTGCTCGCCGCCGGCCCGGACGCGCTGGCCGCGAGTACCGCGCCGCTCGCCACGGCCGCGAAGGCCGCCGGGTCGGCGTGGGCGCTGCCGGTCGTGCGGGTCGGCGCCGCCGCCGCGAGCCTCGGCGCGCTGCTCGCCCTGATCGCCGGCATCGGCCGCACCTCGCTGGCGATGGCGCGGAACGGCGACCTCCCGCGCAAGCTCGCCGCGGTCGAGCCGCGCCACCTCGTCCCCGCGCGTGCCGAGCTCGCCGTCGGCGCCGTCGTCTCGCTGCTCGTGCTGACGACCGACCTGCGGGGCGCGATCGGCTTCTCGTCCTTCGGCGTCCTGACCTACTACGCGATCGCGAACGCCAGCGCCTTCACCCAGCCCGCCGAGCGGAGGCGCTGGCCACGGGCCTTCAACGTCGCCGGCGGAGTCGGGTGTGCGGCGCTCGCCGTCACGCTGCCGCTCTCCTCCGTCGTCGCGGGCGTCGCGGTCTTCGCGGTCGGTGTCGTCGGCCGCCTCGTGCTCCTGCGGAGACAGCCGGCCCCGGCTGCTCGTTAAGGTCGGCCCGTGGCAGGGCGTCGTACAGCCGTCGCGTGATCTCCGGCCGGCCGATCCTCGTCACCGGCGCCCACCGGTCGGGAACGACCTGGGTCGGGAAGATGCTCGCGCTCGCGCCCGGCGTCGGCTACGTCCACGAGCCGTTCAGCCCGAGGACGCCGAACGGGCTCAGCCCTGCCGGGTTCCGGCGCTACTACACGGTCGTCACGATTGAGAACGAGGATCGCTACCGCCCCGGGATCGAGCGGTCGCTCGAGCTGCGCTACGACCTCGGCGCGCAACTTCGGTCGGTGCGGTCGTGGCGCGACGTCGCCCGCATCCCGCGCGACTACCGGCGCCTGCGCGACTGGCGCCGCAACGGCCGTCGTCCGCTGATGAAGGATCCGATCGCGCTCCTGTCGAGCGAATGGCTGGCGGCGACGTTCGACCTGGACGTGGTCGTCCTGATCCGCCACCCCGCCGCGTTCGCGGCCAGCCTCAAGCGACTCGGCTGGCGACACAGCTTCGCGACGTTCTTCGACGAGCGCGGCCGCCTGCCCGACGTCGTCGCGCCGTACGAGGCCGAGATCCGCGCGCAGGCGGAGCGGCCCGGGGACGCGGTCGCGCAGGCCGCGCTCCTCTGGCGGCTCCTCTACAACGCCGTCGACGGCTACCGCGAGCGGCACCCGGACTGGACGTTCCTGCGGCACGAGGACGCGTCGCTCGACCCCGTCGGCACCTTCGAGTGGCTCTACGAGCGGCTCGGCCTCGAGCTGACGCCTGCGGCGCGCGCGGAGATCGCGCGGGCGAGCGCACCCGAGAACCCGGCCGAGCTGTCGAGCCCCCACGCGGTGGAGCTCGACAGCGCGGCGAGCCTCGGGCGCTGGCGCGGCGACCTGACGCCGGACGAGGTCGAGACGCTGCGCGAGCGGACGCGCGACGTCTGGCCTCGCTTCTACTCCGACGAGGACTGGTAGGCCGGGGCGAACGCGAGAGGGCCGCTCGCAGGCGGCCCTCTCGCTCGTAGCCGGTCGTCTGCCTACGGCGTGACCGTAAGCGGCGTCAGCACCTGCGTGATGCCCACGGTCTGGTCGGAGGTCATCGACGCGACCGAGGTGTAGGTACCCGCCTTCTTGGCGGTGATGTCGTACGGGATCGTCACCGAGCCGCCGGGCGTCGGCCCGCTCAGGACGGGCCGGTACTCGGAGTCGTTCGCGGGTGCCGAGCCGAGGTTCTTGCCGCTCGAGCCGTCGCGGTTCTCCGCTCCCCAGTTGATCGCCGAGCCTGGATCGCCGGCCGCGGCGTTGGCCGTGCCGTACGAGACCGTCAGCTGCTCGCCGCCCTGGTACTGGATCCAGATCTCACCGGTGTGGGTGGTCGAGTTGCTGAAGTTCTTCACGCCCTCGAAGTCGATCACGATCCAGGAGTGCGTGCCGTCCGACAGCGTGTTGACGAGGATGGCGTTGTTGCCGGCCGTGCCGCCCGTCGTGTTCAGGTCGGTCCAGAACGGCGCGATCACGTTGTTCGGCCGGGCCGGGTTCGGGAACGTCTGCGGGAAGAAGTTGACGTCCGCAGCCGTCCCGCCGCCGATCACGACGTAGCCGTTCGTGACCACCCCGATCCGGCTGTACGTCTCGCCGCCGTAGGTGAACGACGGCACGTTCACGTTCGTGATCGCGTCGTCGCCGCCCGGGACGACGAGGTTCCCGCCGAAGAGGGTGAGCGGGAGGTAGCCGCCCGCCGGCCCGTTCCCCGTGATGTTGTCGATCGAGGTCACCTGCGGCGGGATCGCCGGCGAGAGGGCGCCGCTCCAGGCGACGCCGTCACCCTGGCCGATCAGGGAGCCGGGCGAGCCGACGTTCCCGTAGTCGAGCCGGTGCCGCTCGTTCGCCTGCTGGGCGACCTGCAGCGCCGCGTTCGCGGCCGACTGCCCGACGTTCTGCAGGGTCGTGCTGCAGTGCGTGCTGCCCTTGCGCGCGGCGAACGACGTCGGCGAGCAGGTGCTCGACAACGTCACCACGCCCTGCTGCTTCACGAACGCCACCGGGATGGTGACCTTGTTCCCGCCGTGCTTCGGCACGAGGTCGATCCGGGCGAAGTACTGGCCGTTCGCCACCGACGGCGCGCTGATCGTGATCGGGAACGTGCGCGAGCCGTCCCTGGGGATGTGCAGGTTGTGGTTGTCGTGGCCGACCGTGATCGTCACGCCCGCCGGCTGAGTGATCTGCACGCGCAGGTTCTGGCTGCGGCCGGAGACGTTGATCGCCGTGCGCTGCGTGCTCACCGACCCGCTCATCGTCGTCGCGTCGATGCTCGGCAGGTTGAGGTCGATCCGGTGCAGCGTGTCCGTGCCGGCGGCGACGAAGTTCGCGTACGTCTCGTCGAAGACGAGCGTCGGGTTGACCGCGCGGTCGGCGCGGATCGAGCCGCCGCCCATGTCGAACGGCGTCGCGGGGGTCGCGCCGTCCTCCTTGACGACGCTCTGCACCGACGAGGTCATCATCGCCGAGATGATCTCCGGCGGCGTCCAGGTCGGATGCGACGCCTTGATCAGCGCCGCGACGCCGGCCGCGTGCGGGCTCGACATCGAGGTGCCGGCGATCGCCTGGTACAGGTTGCCGGGTGGGCCGTTGTCCGCCGTCGTCTGGTCGGGCTGCGGGGTCATGCCCGCCAGTACCTGCACGCCCGGGGCCGTCACGTTCGGCTTGATCCAGTCGCCGGTCGGGCCGCGGGAAGAGAAGGACGCCATCACGTCGGCCTGCGACGGGGTCGCCGTGCCCTGCGCCCACGTCGCCGACACGTTGGTGTGCGAGCCGACGAAGGTGGCGATCGCGTTCGAGTCGAACTGCGTCTGGATCGCCGGCAGGTAGTGGTTGTCGGACTCGAGGTCGGTGACCGCGGCCGACTGGTTGTAGAGGATCATCCCCGCCGCGCCGCCGGCCAGGACGCGCCGGCCCTTGTCGATGCGGCCGTTGTTGCCGCGCGCGCAGACGACGACCTTGCCGGTCGCGGTGCCGGCCGCGAGCGTGTTCTCGCAGAGTGCGGTCTCGCCCGGCAGGCTCGAGGCCAGGACGACCGGCGTCGGGCTGCTGATGCCGTTGGTCAGCGTGACGCCGGGCACGTCCAGCGTGGCGCCGCCGTCTGCGGTCAGGTGCAGCGTCGAGCTGAACGACCGCGGGCCCGTCGAAGCGCCCACGGTGTTCGTCCACGGCCCGCCGTGGTCCGACGTGCCGGCGCCTGGGCCGCTGTTGCCGGCCGACGCGTTCACCGTGATCCCGGCGTTCGTCGCGTCCAGGAACGCCAGCTCGACGGGGTCGGTGTACGGCTGGCCGCCACCGGAGATCGAGAAGTTGAGCACGTTGACGCCGTCGGCGATCGCCTGCGCGACGGCCGACACCGAGTCGGAGCTGAAGCAGCCGGCGCTGGCGCAGACGCGGAACATCTCCACGTGCGCGCCCGGTGCGATGCCGCAGACGGGGCCACGCTCGACGCCGTAGAGCACCGCGGAGGCGACACAGTCGCCGGCGGCCGTCGTCGTCGTGTGCGTGCCGTGGCCCTCGGCGTCGCGCGGTGAGCACACGTGGGTCGCGTTGTTGCAGAACTCGCTCGCGCCCGCGCCGACGGCGGCCATGTAGGTCGCCATCTTCGAGTAGGCGCCGACGAGCTTGTTGTTGCACGCGAACGTCGGCCCGAGGTGGGCGACGTCGCTGCCGTCGCCGAACTGGCAGCCCTTGATGCCGCCGGCCGGGGCGGGGACGCCCGCTGCGGAGAGCATCGGATGCTCGGGCCAGAGGCCGGTGTCGATCACGCCGACGACGACGCTGTTCCCCGCCTGCGCGGAGCCGCCGAGCGTGGGCCACACGTTCGTCGCGCCGATGAACGCCGTGTTGTCGTCCAGCGGCTGGTTGAGCGAGTCGCGCTGGACCGCGACCACGCCGGGCTGTGACAGGAGCTTGCCGATCCGGTCGGCAGGGACCTGGGCCGCGACGCCGCCGTAGGCGACGGTGAACCGCTGCCCGAGCTTCGCGCCCGGGATCGCCCGCTCGATGCCGGCCGAGATCCTCGTGATCCTGGCCGCGGCGAAGGTCTGGTAGCGGGCGAACGCCTTCGCGTTCCTGCGCAGCGACTTGTGCGTCACGCGCGGGCTGGTCGCCTGCAGGTGGTTGATCCCGCCGGCGTAGCTCGCCACCGGAGTGACGGCGTACTTGATCATCACCGGCACGAGCTTCGACCCGCTGAGGCCGAGCAGCGACCGATCGGTCTTCGCGTAGCTCCCGACGCCCGCCTTGCCGACGGCGTACGTCATCGCGAGCGTGGGCTGCTGCGCCGCGACCGTCAGCCCCGATCCGGAGCCCGAGGCGACGCCGGTGACGACGACGCTCAGGATCCCGATCGATGCCAACGACGCGAGCAAGAACATGCCCCGGCGGCGCCGGGGCCGCGTCGTTCTCGACACGTGCATTCCCCTCTCTCTGTCCCGTTTCCCCTGGACGGAGGCGGATCGCGTGCCGCCTTCGTCGCGCTGATCTTCGTGCTGAATCCTCTATCGAGTCAAGGAGGACGAAGTGGGGAGCAAATCAGGCGCGCAGGACGACCTCGAGCGCCGTGCCGCGCCCGGGGGTCGAGACGAGCCGGAAGCCGCCTCCGATCGAGGCGGCGCGAGCCCGCATGTTCTTCAGGCCCTGGCCGGCCGCGATCTCCTGCTCGTCGAAGCCGGAGCCGTCGTCGACGAGGGTGACGAAGCGCTCGCCGCCGCGCTCCTCGATCCGCACCTCCGCGCGTCGGGCGTGCGCGTGCTTGCGCGCGTTGGCGAGGCCTTCCTGGACGATACGGAAGAGCTCGATCTGCTCGTCCGGGGCCAGGCGGATGCCGTCCTGGATCTCGAGCTCCACCTCGAGGCTTCCGTCGGCGGTGAGGAAATCGACGTACCGGCGCAGCGCGGCGTCGAACGGCGCCGAGCCACCCGCAGACGACAGCGCCAGCACCGCGAAGCGCGCCTCCTGCTGCGCGGCGGCCGCGGCGTCCTTCAGCTGCCGGATCGTCTTCGCGGGGTCGGCGCCGCTCTCGAGCATCGACGCGTGCGTCGAGACGGCGAACAGGTACTGCGCCAGGCCGTCGTGGATCTCGCGCGCGACGCGCGCGCGCTCCTCGGCCACGGCGCGGCCGAACTCGGCATGGCGGATCGCACGCCAGACGCCGACGAGCAGCACGCCGTACGACAGCAGCCGCAGGAAGTCGCCCTGCGAGACCGACCCGCTCGAGACGGCCGGCGTGAAGACGCGGTTCAGCTCCGCGAAGAGCGCGAGCGTCGCGCCGAGGCACAGCCAGCGGTCGAGGTCGTTGCCGCGGGAGCGAAAACGCAGCCCGAAGCCGACCATCGCGACGAGCGACAGGAGCGCGCGCACGGACAGCGCGCCCGTCAGCAGCAGCGGCTGGTCGCCGCCGGCACCTGTGTAGAGGCCCGGCAGCGAGGCTCCGGCCTTGTCCGCGATGCCCCAGATCAGCCCGAGCACCAGCACGACGCCGACCAGCATCTCGCCGAGCGCTCGCCCGCGGGTGCTCGAGCGGCGCCGCGTGAACGGTGCCGCGGCGATCAGCAGCCAGGCGAAGACGCGGC
This sequence comes from Gaiellaceae bacterium, assembly GCA_035455605.1. Taxonomy (GTDB): domain Bacteria; phylum Actinomycetota; class Thermoleophilia; order Gaiellales; family Gaiellaceae; genus AC-32. Next base: position 2,637 of record DATIER010000138.1, on the reverse strand, counting down.
CCCCGACGCCGGCCCAGGCGAGCGTCCTCGGCACCGGCTGCCCGCCCAGCACCGGCGCGATCGAGAAGACGAGCATCGAGGCCGCGAGCGCGCAGAAGCCGCCGCACAGCAGCAGGTCGAGCCGCCGGCCCTCGACCGAGAAGCGGATCGCAGCGAGGACTGCGACGATCGCCGCCGCGAGCATGACGGTCGTGTCCATCACGAGCCGCGCCTCCGGCAGCTGGTACGTGTCGCGCAGGCTCGGGTGGGCGACGAACAGCGCCAGGGCGGCGCCGAGCAGCCCGATCAGGAGCACCTCGCCCCAGAGCCAGGCCTGGTAGTCGTCGCGCTGGGCGTCGTCGCGCCGCATGAAACCCTTGTCGGCAGGCGGCGACGTGCCGATAAGGCCCGCATGCGGATCCTGCTCGTCGACGACCACCCGATCACGCGCGCGGCGCTGTCGTCGCTGCTCGAGGGCCACGGCTTCACCGTCGCCGGCGAGGCGGCGGACGGCGAGGAGGCGATCGAGCTCGCGAGGCGGCTGCTGCCCGATCTCGTCCTCCTCGACCTCTCGATGCCCGGCCTCGACGGCCTGCAGGCGCTCCCGCGGATCCGCGAGGCCGCGCCCGAGACCGAGGTCGTGGTGCTGACCGCTTCCGGCACCGAGGAGAACCTGCTCGCGGCGATCCGAGGTGGCGCAGCCGGCTACCTGCTGAAGAGCGAGCCGCCCGAGCGGATCGCGGACTTCCTGCGCGGCGTCGACCAGGGGCAGGCGGCGCTCTCCGGCGAGGTCGCGCGCCGGCTGCTCGAGCAGGTGCGCGAGGGCGGCCTCGGCCGCGGCGTGCCCGACCAGATCGCGCAGTCGCTCAGCGCCCGCGAGCTGGAGGTGCTGCTGCTGCTCGACGAGCACCTGGGCACGGACGAGATCGCGGAGCGGCTCTTCATCTCGGAGCACACCGTCCGCTCCCACGTCAAGAGCCTGCTGCGCAAGCTGAACGTCTCCTCGCGCCGCGAGGCGCTCGACGCGCTGGCGTCGGCCCGCGCCGCCTGAAATCCCCCACGGTGGGGGATGTCGTTCACCCATCGTCGGAGCGGCTGCCGCCGATGATCAGATCGACACGTTTTCCCTGAGTGTCGGAGCGCGGTGGCTCTGTGCTTCTTCGGTAGACGGCCGGCCTTCGGGCCGGCCGTCGTCAGTCCGAGAAGCCTTCGAGCGCCGAGCGCACGAGCACCGGCAGCGTGCGGGGGTCGTAGCCGCCCTCGAGCACGGCCGCCACGCGCGGCGCGAGCTCGCGGCAGCGCGCGGCGAGCGTGCGGAAGCCCGCGGCGGTGACGCGCATGAACGCGAGCGGATCGTCCACGTGCGCGTCGAAGCCGGCCGACACGAGCAACAACTCGGGCTCGAACGCCCGCACCGCCGGCGCGACGCGCTCGTCGAAGGCGGCCAGGTAGTCGTCGTCGCCGGACCCCGCCGGCAGCGGCACGTTCACGGTCGTGTCGTTCTCCTCGCCGGGGCCGCCGGTGCCGGGGTAGAACGGCCACTGGTGCAGCGACGCGAACAGCACGGTGCCGTCGTCCCAGAAGATGTCCTGCGTGCCGTTGCCGTGGTGGACGTCCCAGTCGACGATCGCCACGCGCGCGAGCCCGAGCTCGGCCTGCGCGTAGCGGGCGGCGACGGCGACGTTGTTGACGAGGCAGAAGCCCATCGCCCGTCCCGGCAGCGCGTGGTGCCCCGGCGGGCGGACGAGTGCGAGGCCGCCGCGGTCGACCGCCGCGAGCGCGCAGCCGGCGGCCAGCAGGGCCGCCTCGTAGCTCGTCCGGGAGCCGACGGTGTCCGGATCGAGGAGCGTCGGCACCTCGAGAGACTCGAGCCGCTCGAGGTAGCCGGCGGAGTGGCAGCGCTCTACCTGTTCACGCGAGGCCGAGCGCCCCTCGACGACCTCGAACTGCTCGAGCAGCACCGCCAGCCGCTCGCGCGTCTCCACGTGCGGCTCGGTCGGATGCAGCCGCGCGAGCTCCGGATGACTTACGCAGTCCGTCGGACCGCGTCCGCCAACGTGTCGAGGTCGGCCCCGCCACGCCGAGCCAGGCCGACGAGGTAGCAGAGCAGTGGCGCGTTCGTCCGCTCGCCGGAGTCGTGGGCGGCGATCCGGGCGAGGTCGAGCAAGGCGGCCGCGTCCTCGTCCGCGAGGTCGAGCTCCTCCGCCGGCACGCCGGCGGCGGCGGCAACCGCATCACGCGCGTCACGCAGCCAGGCGTCCATCAGGCGAACTTTGACAGGCGCTCGGCGAGCCCGTTGAGGCCCCAGCCCTTCGCGAGTGTGGACGCCTCCGCCCACGTGGGGTGTTGGTCTTCGAGGGGAGGGAGCGGGGCGGAGGCGTCCACGGTCGCTATTCGGCGGTAGAGGCGAAGATCCTCCGCCTCCGCAGAGAAGCGCCCGGCCTCGAGCGCCGCCTCGAGCGAGCCGTACTCGCGCAGCACGTCCGCGGCCTTCTTCGGGCCGACGCCGCGCGCGCCCGGCAGCTTGTCCGACGGGTCGCCACGGAGCGCGATGAAGTCCGGCACCTGCCCCGGCTCGACGCCGTAGCGCTCGACCACCTCGGCCGGCCCGATCCGCGCCAGCTCGGAGACGCCGCGCACCGGCTGCAGGATCGTCGT
>DATIER010000137.1:0-18115 GCA_035455605.1 Gaiellaceae bacterium | reverse complement strand
GCCAGCACCTCCTCCACGCCGAGCGGCTCGAAGTAGAGGCGGTCGGAGGTGTCGTAGTCGGTCGAGACGGTCTCCGGGTTGCAGTTCACCATCACCGCCTCGTAGCCGAGCGCGCGGAAGCTCTGCGCCGCGTGGACGCAGCAGTAGTCGAACTCGATCCCCTGGCCGATCCGGTTCGGGCCGGAGCTGAGGATCACGACCGAGCCGCCCTCGGGCTCGCATTCCGAGCTCTCGCCCCAGGTCGAGTAGAGGTAGTTCGAGCCGGCCTCGACCTCGGCCGCGCAGGAGTCGACGCGCCGGTAGGCCGGGCGCACGCCCCACGAGCGCCGCGCCGCGCGGGCCTGCTCCTCGCTCACGCCGCACGCGCCGGCGACCGCCGCGTCGGAGTGGCCCAGCCGCTTCAGCCGCAGCCAGTCGTCCGCAACGAGGTCGGAGAGGTTCAGCGGTTCGAGCCGCAGCCGCTCGAGCTCCGCGCGGAACCACGGGTGCAGCCCCACGGGCGGCTCGCCGGGCGACGCCCACGGCGTGACGGCGCCGCCGTCGAGCTCGCGCGAGCGGAGCGCCTTCGAGAACGCCTCGCCGAAGGTGCGGCCGATGCCCATCGCCTCGCCGACCGACTTCATCTGCGTGCCGAGCGTCGTGTCGACGCCCGGGAACTTCTCGAACGCGAACCGCGGCACCTTGACGACGACGTAGTCGAGCGTCGGCTCGAAGCTGGCGGGCGTCGTGCCGGTCAGGTCGTTCGGGATCTCGTCGAGCGTGTAGCCGACCGCCAGCTTGGCGGCGACCTTCGCGATCGGGTAGCCGGTCGCCTTCGACGCGAGCGCCGAGGAGCGGGAGACGCGCGGGTTCATCTCGATCACGCGCACGTCGCCGCTCGCGCGGTCGCGTGCGAACTGGATGTTCGAGCCGCCGCACTCGACGCCGACGGCACGGATGATCGCGGCGGCCGCGTCGCGCAGCTCCTGGTACGCCTCGTCGGGGAGCGTCAGCTGCGGGGCGACCGTGACCGAGTCGCCGGTGTGGACGCCCATCGGGTCGAGGTTCTCGATCGAGCAGACGATCACGACGTTGTCGTTGCGGTCGCGGATCACCTCGAGCTCGAACTCGTCCCAGCCGGTCAGGTTCTCCTCGACCAGCACCTGGTGCACCGGGCTCTCGCGCAGCGCGCGGTCGAGCAGCTGCTCGAGCTCGCGCCGGTTCCGTGCCGTGCCGCCGCCGTGGCCGCCGAGCGTGAACGCCGGCCGCAGGATGACCGGGAAGGAGAGGTCGGGCGGCACGTCGGCGGGCGAGGTGACGACGAGCGACTCCGGCACCTTCAGCCCGGCCGCCCGGACGGTCTCGCGGAAGAGCTGCCGATCCTCGGCCCGGCGGATCACGTCGGGCGGCGCGCCGATCAGCTCGATCCCGAGCGCCTCGAGCACGCCGCTCTCCGCCAGCTCCAGCCCGATGTTCAGCGCCGTCTGGCCGCCCATCGTCGGCAGCAGCGCGTCCGGCCGCTCGCGGCCGAGCACGTCCGCGACCGCCTCGGCGTCCAGCGGCTCGAGGTAGGTGCGGTCGGCGAAGCCGGGGTCGGTCATGATCGTCGCCGGGTTCGAGTTGACGACGATCGTGCGGAAGCCGTCCTCCCGCAGCACCTTCAGCGCCTGGCACCCCGCGTAATCGAACTCGCAGGCCTGTCCGATCACGATCGGGCCGGAGCCGATCAGGCAGACCGAGCGGATGTCACGCCGCCTCGGCAAGCGCCACCCCCTCGACCCAGCGGGAGAGCAGCGGCCACGCGTCGTGCGGGCCCGGCCGCGCCTCCGGATGGAACTGCACCGAGCTCGCGCGCAGGTGCGGGAAGTCCAGCCCTTCGACTGTGCCGTCGTAGAGCGAGACGTGCGTCACCTCGGGCGCGTCCGAGCGCGCGACCGCGAAGCCGTGGTTCTGGCTCGTGACGAGCACGCGGTTCGTGCGCTTCTCGAGCACCGGGTGGTTCGCGCCGCGGTGCCCGAACGGCAGCTTGAACGTCTCGTGCCCCGTCGCCAGCGCCAGCAGCTGGTGGCCGAGACAGATGCCGAAGACCGGGACACGGCCGAGCAGCGCCTTCACCGTCTCGACCTCGGCCGTCAGCGGCTCGGGGTCGCCCGGGCCGTTCGAGAGCAGGACGCCGTCGTAGCGGGCGAGCTCGTCCGCGCCGGCGTCGTGCGGGAGGACGGTGACGGCCGCGCCGGCGAACGCGAGCCGGTCGAGGATCGAGCGCTTGCAGCCGTAGTCGACGACCGCGATCTGCGCGATGCCGGCGTCGGAGTAGACGTACGGCTCGCGGGCGGAGACGCCGGGCGCGAGCGCTCGACCGGCCATCCCGGGCTGCTCTTTCGCGGCGGCGACCGCCTCCTCGACCGAGCCGTCGCCCGCGACGGCGACGGCACGCATCGCACCCGCCTCGCGCAGGTGCACGACCAGCGAGCGCGTGTCGATCCCGGACAGCGCGACGATCCCGTGAGCGTGCAGCCAGTCGGTCCAGGCGGGGCCGCGCGCCTCACGCATCACGACCGCGCGGGCGTGCGGCCGGCGCGACTCGCAGCGGTCGCCGGCGACGCCGTAGTTGCCGATCATCGGCGCGGTGAAGCACACCACCTGCTCGGCGTAGCTCGGGTCGGTGACCACCTCCTGGTAGCCGGTCATCGAGGTCGTGAAGACGGCCTCGCCGAAGGCGAAGCCTTCCGCGCCGACGGACTCACCGCGGAAGACGGTGCCGTCCTCCAGCGCCAGGAACCCCGTCACGATGAGCACCTTCCTTTCGCGCGGGCTCGCCGCCGCTGGGCGACCCGCAAGCCGCAGGGGTCAAGCCAGACGCGTAGCGTGGTCATGCCTCCTCCTTTGGCTTCGAGATCCACTCGCCGTGCTCGAGGTAGTGGCGTGCGCGAGCCGCGTTCAGCCGTGCGAACTCGAGCTCCGGCCAGTCGGCCGACCACGCGAGCGACTCCTCGACGGCCGCGCGCGTCCGCTCCTGCGAGACAGGGTCGAAGTACTCCGACCACTCCGGGATCCGCTCCTGCGCGATCGCGGCGTCGATCACGAACCAGTGCCCGGCCTCGTCCGGGGCCTCGCGCGCGTCGCCGGGGTCGACCTCGAGGTTGAGGTCGAAGTCCGGCGGCTGGTGGCCGCGGACGTAGACGACGAGCTCGAGCCGGCGCCCCGGGAGCTCGAGGGCGGCGATGCGCTCGATCGCGCGCCTGCGCGCCTCGCCCCTGAGCGGCCGGTCGACGACGACGACGAGATCGAGGTCGCTCGCGCCCGGCCGGTAGCCGCCGACGAGCCCGGAGCCGAGCACGAAGGACGCGAGCACGGTCACCTCCGCGCCGATCGTGTCGACGACACGCGAGCGGAAGCGCTCGGCCGTCTCGTCGAGGTAGGTGTCGGCCACGGCGATCACGCCTCGAACACGAGCCTTCCGGCCGCCACCGTCAGCCGCGGGCGTCCCTTCAGCGTCTCGCCGAGCAGCCACGAGTTCGCCGACCGCGAGCGGAAGCCGGCCTCCTCGACCCGCCACCTCGTGTCGGTGTCGAGCAGGACGAGGTTCGCCTTCGCGCCGACGGCGATCCGCGGTGCGTCCAGGCCGTACGCCCGCGCCGGCCCGGCCGACATCCGCTCCAGCAGCGTCTCGAGCGGCAGCAGCCCCGGCTCGACGAGGTGCGTGTAGAGCGCGCCGAACGCCGTCTCGAGGCCCGTGACGCCGAAGGGCGCCGCCTCGAACGGCACCTCCTTCTCGTGCCTGGCATGCGGAGCGTGATCGGTGGCGACCGAGCCAATCGTGCCGTCGCGGAGCCCGTCGATCAGCGCCGCGCGGTCGTCGGCCGAGCGGAGCGGCGGGTTCATCTTCACGTTCGCGTCGAGCGAGCGCACGGCCTCGTCCGTCAGGCAGAGGTGGTGCGGCGTCACCTCCGCGGTCGCCTCGACGCCATTCGCCCTGGCCGCGCGCAGCGCGTCGACCGACTCGCGGGCCGAGAGGTGGAGCAGGTGCAGCGGCGCCTGCTCGTAGGCGGCGAGCGAGAGGTCGCGCTCCACCATCAGGCTCTCGGCGACCGACGGGTAGCCGGCGAAGCCGAGCTCGGCGGAGACCGCGCCCTCGTGCATCTGCCCGCCCTTCGAGAGCGTCGGCTCCTCGCAGTGGAGCGCGAGCCGCCGGCCGGTGATCCGGTGGTACTGGAGCGCCCGTCGCATCAGCCCGGGTGCGACCACCGGCCGGCCGTCGTCCGTGAACCCGGCCGCGCCCTGGTCGGCGAGCTCCGCCATCTCGGTCAGCTCCGCGCCCTCCTGCCCGCGCGTGATCGCGGCGAGGAAGCCGACCGGCACCGTCGCCTGCGCCTTCGCGTCCTCGACCAGCGAGCCGAGCACCGCGGCCGAGTCGACGACCGGGTCGGTGTTCGGCATCGCGAGAATCGCGCAGTAGCCGCCTGCCGCGGCCGCGTCGGTGCCGGAGGCGATCGTCTCCTCGTCCTCCCCGCCGGGAACGCGCAGGTGCACGTGCGGGTCGACGAACGCCGGCGCCAGCACGAGGCCCGCGCCGTCGACCACGTGGTGCTCGTTCGTCTCGACGTCGATCCCGATCTGCGCGATCACGCCCTTGTCGACGCGGACGTCCAGGACGGCGTCCACGCCCTCGGCGGGATCGAGGACACGAGCGCCGCGAATCACCAGGTCGTCCTTGCGGCCGTTGCGCGAGTACAGCATCACGCCACCTCCAGCGGCTCGGCGGCCTCGACGGGAACCGGCCCCGTCGTCAGCAGGTCGTAGAGCACCGCCATCCGCACGACGAGGCCCGCGCGCACCTGCGCCTCGATCAGCGCCTCGGCGGCGTCGGCCACGCGCGGGTCGATCTCGACGCCGCGGTTCATCGGCCCGGGGTGCATCACCCTCTGGCCCGGCCGGATCCGCTCCGGCGTCACGCCCCAGCGCTCGGTGTACTCGCGCAGCGACGGCACGTAGTTCGCGCCCTCCTGCATGCGCTCGCGCTGCATGCGCAGGACGTAGACGACGTCGGCGTCGGCGATCGACCCGATCTCGTGCGAGACCTCGCAGCCCAGCCCCTCGATCCCACGCGGGATCAGCGGCGGCGGGCCGACGAGCGTCACCTTCGCGCCCATCAGCGCCAGCGCCTGGACGTTCGAGCGCGCGACCCGCGAGTGGAGAACGTCGCCGACGATCGCGACGTGGACGCCCTCGATCCGGCCGAGCTCGTCCTGGATCGTGTAGAGGTCGAGCAGCGCCTGGGTCGGGTGCTGGTGCTTGCCGTCGCCGGCGTTGACGACGTGCGCGTCGGTGTAGCGGGCGACCAGCTGCGGCGCGCCGATCTGCGGGTGCCGGATCACGATCACGTCCGGGTCGTAGGCGCCGAGCGTGAGCGCGGTGTCCTTCAGCGACTCGCCCTTGTCGACCGACGACCCGGCCGCCTTGATCGACATCGTGTCCGCGCTCAGCCGCTTCGCCGCCAGCTCGAAGCTGGACGACGTGCGCGTCGACGACTCGTAGAAGACGTTCACGATCGTGCGGCCGCGGAGGGTCGGGAGCTTCTTCACCTCGCGCTCGAGGCTCCGCGAGAAGCTCTTGGCGGTGGCGAGCAGGCGCTCGACGTCGTCGCGCGCGAGGTCGCCGATCGAGATCAGGTGGCGCCGCGGCGGCTGCTTGGGCGGGAGGAAGCCCTCCCGCATGACGTGGATCTCAGCCATGGGACTCCTTGTGTGGCGGGACGAGCAGGACGCGGTCGACCTCGTCCACCTCGACGAGCTCGACCTGGATGCGCTCGTCGCGGGCGGTCGGGAGGTTCTTGCCGACGTAGTCCGGGCGGATGGGGAGCTCTCGGTGGCCGCGGTCGGCGAGGACGGCCAGCTGGACGCGCTCGGGCCGGCCGTAGCCGAAGAGCGCATCGATCGCCGCGCGGATCGTGCGGCCCGTGTAGAGGACGTCGTCGACGAGCACGACCGTGATCCCCTCGAGCGGGAAGTCGAGGCTGGTCGAGCGCACGAGCGGCTGCGGGTGCCTCGGCGCCTCGCCGCCGCGAACGTGGACGTCGTCGCGGTGGAAGGTGATGTCGAGCTGGCCGAACGCGACCTGGGCGCCGCTCAGCTCCTCGATGCGCGTGCGTAGCCGCTGGGCGAGCGGGACGCCGCGGGTGTGGATGCCGACGAGCGCGACGCGCCCGAGGTCGGCGTTCCCCTCGACGACCTCGTGCGCGATCCGCGTCAGCGCCTTCGCGATCGCGTCGGCGTCGAGCAACGTGCGCGCTGCTGAGGTCTCCGCGGCTATCGCGCGGTCAGGGCGAATCTCACCTTCGACTCCTTCTCGGCCTCACGGGACCGGGTTAAAGGGGTGGTTGTCGGTGCGGGACCCTAGTGGGCGGGCCGGACGTTACTCGTCGGAGACGGGGAGAAGCAATTCGACCTCGTCGTGCCGGCGGTAGAACTCGAGGCTCGGGCGCGTCTCGTCGGGCGGCGTTCTGCTCACGAGCTGCTCGAAGGTCGGCCCGATCCGCTCGTAGAGCGCCGGGGGCTCGCCGCGCAGGCGGGCGCGCAGGTACCGGCCGCCGGGAAGGGAGCCTTCCTCGAGGCCCAGGGCCGCGGCGTCGTCACCGATCTTCGTCACGACGCAGGCCCGCTACTCCTGGTCGCGCGGGTAGAAGGCGCCGTAGAACTTCCGCCCGCGCGTGCCGACCAGCTCCTCGAGGCGCCGGAAGGCGGGGCCGAACTCCGTCGGGTCGTCCGCCGTACGTATGAAGAGGACGCCGACCTCCTCGCGCTCGACCGGCGTGGCCTCGAGCGGCTCCTCCATCGAGCGCAGGCTACTCCGCGGCCGATCCGATCGCGATCAGCCACTCGACGCGGTAGTCGACCCGCCCCGGCAGCTCGCGCTCGGCGCGGTCGAGCCCGGCCGCGTACTCCTCGTCGGAGATCAGGTCGAACGTGGAGATGTGCCTGCCGCGGATGCGCTCGAGCGCGTCGGCACGTTCGAGCGACCCGCGCTGCGAGAGCCGCAGCAGGCGGGGCTCGAACCCTTCCGCGCGCAGCGCCGCCTCCAGCTCGGGCGCCGTCGGGAACCGCTCGCGGTCGGCCGCCTCCATCGACGGGAACAGCTCGTTCAACCAGAAGGCGTCGAAGTACGACGGGTCGAAGGTGGCGACGGCGAAGCGCCCGTCGCGGACGAGCACGCGCCGCGCCTCGGCGAAGGCCGTCGGCCGGTCGACGAGATGCGCGACGAGCCACATCGTCGCCCGCTCGAACCAGCCGTCCTTGAACGGCAGCTGCTCGGCGCTGCCGAGCTTGAGACCGGCCACGCCGACACGCGCTCGCGCCACCTCGAGCATCTCGGGCGAGGAGTCCACGCCCCACGCCTTCGCCAGCGGCGCGAGCTGCGCCAGGAACCGCCCGGTGCCGCAGCCGACGTCGAGCACGCGCCGGCCCGCCAGGTCGGCCTCGCGGATGAGCGTCTCGGCGACCTCGCGCCAGTTGTCGTCGTACGGCCGCAGGCGGTCGTAGACGGCCGCGCGCTTACCGAAGTCAGGCGAGCTCGTCAGGCTCGGTCAGCGACTCGATCGCGTCGCGGGCGGCGTCGATCTGGGACTCGGGGACGAGCACCTTCTGCGGCGCGTCCTCAACCTCCCTCGGGTGGTGCTCGACGGCGCTCTCGAGCTCCGCCTCGATCCCGGCCGCGCGCAGCAGCTCCTGGATCTCCTCCGCCTCCGCGACGCTCTCGGCGAGCGCCACCTGCACTAGTCCGGTCATCTCACCGCCTCCGGTTGCGGCTCGGGCGCGTCGCGCTGCTGAAGCACGCCGCCCTTCACGAGCTGCGGCGCTCCCCGCTCGGGGAACGGCACGTCGATCACGTCGAAGTCCTTGGGCACCACGGTGTCGGGGAAGATCGTACGCGCCTCGCGCGCGACCTCGGGGCCGAAGTAGCGATTCGACAGGTGCGTCAGCGCGAGCAGGCCGACGTCCGCCTCACGCGCGAGCTCCGCCGCGTCCTGTGCCGTGGCATGTCCGGTCTCCTGCGCACGGTCGCGCTCGTCCTCGAGGAAGGTGGCCTCGTGGACGAGCACCTCCGCCCCGCGCGCGGCCTCCAGCACGGTCGCGGCCGGTGCCGTGTCGCCGCTGAGCACGATCCTGCGACCGGGCCGCGGCGGCCCGAGCACCTCGTCCGGCGTCACGACGCGCGCGTCGCCGAGCGAGACCGACTCGCCCGCCTGCAACAGGCCGCGCTCCGGGCCCGACGGGACGCCGAGGGCGTCGGCCGCCTCGACGTCGAACCGTCCCGGCCGCGCGTGCTCGACGAGCGCGAACCCGAGCGACTGCACCGCATGAGCGACCGGGAAGGTGACGAGGTCGTAGTCGCCGCGCTCGAGCACGTCGCCGGGCTGCAGCTCGACGAGCTCGAGCGGGTAGGTCAGCCGCCCGAACACCCGCCGCAGCGCGGAGAACAGCTCCTTCAGCCCCGGCGGGCCGTAGATCGTCAGCGGCAGCTCGCGCCCGCGCAGCGCGAAGGTCTTCAGCATCCCCGGCAGGCCGAGGTAGTGGTCGGCGTGGAAGTGCGAGACGAACACCTCCGGCAGCTCCGGCAGGCCGACGGCCGAGCGCAGCAGCTGCCGCTGCGTGCCCTCGCCGCAGTCGAACAACAACCGCTCGCCGCCGCGCCGGATGAGGAGCGCCGACGGCGCCCGCCGCGCGGTCGGGACGGAGCCCGAGGTGCCGAAGAAGACGAGGTCGAGATCCACGCCGATTGAGTCTAGGGAGGCCTGCCCGCGGGCGCGCCGGCCGAGTAGAGTCGGCGCGGATGGCAGCCGACGTCCGCGAGCTGATCCGGCTGGAGCCGACGCCCGAGGAGCACGACGCGGTGCGCGAGCTCTGGAAGCGGCACTCGATCGCGGAGGACGAGCGAGACCTGCCCGGCCTGCTGGCGACCCTGACCGAGAACTGCGTCTACGAGCTCGTCCAGACCGGCCACCGCTGGGACGGCCACGAAGGCGCCACGCGCTTCTACCTGGGCCTGCTCGGCGGCTTCCCCGACATCCACTTCGACCTGACGAACATCGTGATCGGCCCGCAGGGCGTGTGCGAGGAGGCCGAGGTGACGGGAACCCACGAGGCCGAGTGGCTCGGGATCCCGCCGACCGGCGAGCACCTCGCCTGGCAGGTGACGATCTTCTTCCCGTGGGACCGCGATCGGCGGCTCTTCCGCGGCGAGCGCGTCTACACCGCCGGCCTGCCGCTGCCCTCGTAGCTGCTACGGGTTCCCCGCAGCGACCCTCAGCGCGCGCCACGATGACCCGCGGGCGAGCGCGAGCGATGCTGCAGGTGGCTCGCACGGAGAGCATCGGCGTGCCCGCCGGGGAAAGCCGGTCATGGCCGAGTACCGCAAGGGATACAAGGTCGACCCTCGGACCGGGCTGACAAGGCCCGAAGAGAGAGCCGGCCTCGAACCGCGCGCAGCCGCCGGGCGAGATCGTGAGCCTCCGGCTCGTGCGCCGCTGGCCCGAAGGATCCTCGGGTACTTCCTGATCGCCGCGGGCAGCGTCTGCTTGCTCTACATCGGGGCGATCCTCTTCGCCCTGTGGGCGCTCGCCGGCGCCGAGGGAGTGGGCTATGCGCTGTTGATCTGGGAGATCTTCGCGGTGATGGCGCTCGGGCTCGCGCTCCTCGCCGTCGGCGTGGCCCTGGTCGGTGAACACCCTCGCCTCTCGGAGGCGCTGCGCTCGACGCCCGGGATCGTGGGTCTCTCCTTGCTGGCGCTCCTCGGGGCGACCTGGGCGATCTCGCAGGTCAATCGGGAGCCGTATCCCTTCACAGACGCACGGAAGGGATCGCTGATCGCCTACACCGCGTCCGACGGGATCCGCCTCGTCCGGGCCGACGGCGGCGCCTCCTGGCGCGTCCCTGGCACGGGCTCGATGGACGGACCCCACTGGGCTCCGGACGGCGAGCGGTTCGCGGCCGTCGACCTCGAGGGCTCCGGCCAGGCATATGCCTTCGCCCGTGACGGCTCGAGGAAGGCTCGCCTTCCCGCGTCCGACCTGGACACGACACCGGCGTGGTCGCCCGACGGACGCCGGATCGCCGTGATCGGAGCGGGACTGTCGATCCGGCTACGGCCGCTCGCGGGCGGGCTTCGGGAGACCGTGCTGGGGGTAGACGGGAACGACCCGGACTGGTCGCCCGACGGCACGCGGCTCGCTTTCCAGACGAACCGAGGAAGCGACGTCCTCCGAATCTACGTCGTGGGGGCCGACGGCTCGGGGCTTCGGCCGCTCACGTCCGGCACCGGAAACGGCGACGGTGCGTCCGAACCGGCGTGGGCGCCGGACGGTCGGAGCCTCGCCTTCGCCAGCGATCTCGACGGCGACGAGGACATCTACATCGTCAGGGCCGACGGCAGCGGACTGCGGAAGGTCACGCAGAACACCGTCGACGACATGGGCCCGACCTGGTCGCCGGACGGCCGCCGCATCGCCTTCGGCCGCAGCACATCGGGCTGGGAGAAGAGCTCGATCGTGGTCCTCGAGCTCGCGACCGGCGCGGAGACGGAGATCGCGCACGTCCACGACGACGTCCTGTATGCGCCGGACTGGCAACCGAGGCCCGAGCTCTAGCCGCCTGCGCGGGCTACCGCGAGGCCGGCAGCACCAACCGCTGCCCCGGCACGAGCACGCTCGCGCCCAGGTGGTTCCGGTGGTCGATGCGGTAGATCGCGTCGCGCGGGTCACCCGCGTAGTGCGTGACCGCGATCGACCAGAGCGTGTCGCCGGGTTTGACCGTGTAGCGCTGCTCGGGCCCGGCGCCGTGAGACGCACGTGCGAGTGCGGCCCACGCGATCAGGGCCAGCGCTGCGATCAGGAGGATCTTTCCGAACATGTGTTCGCATGCTAGACGAACACCTGTTCGATGTCAAGCGAGCCGTGCTCGACCGTCACGACGAGCATCGAGCGCCGAGGCGCACGGCGCCGCTCGGTCGGGCTGCCGGGGTTGAGCACCCACACGCCGCGGTGCTGCTCGAGCTGCGGAACGTGCGTGTGGCCGTAGACGACGGCGTCGCAGCCGGGGAACCAGCCGAGCAGCCGCTCCTCCCTCCCGAAGCGCGCGCCCGGGATGTGCACCAGCCCGATCCGCGCGCCCCCGACCTCGACCACGCGCCGTTCCGGCAGCGTCTCGCGCAGCACGGGCTCGTCCATGTTTCCGAACACGGCCTCGACCGGGGCGTGGTTCCCGAGCTCACGCAGGACGGACGCGGCCACGACGTCGCCGGCGTGCAGGATCAGCTCGGCCCGCTCGAGCTCTCGCACGCACGCGTCCGGCAGGCGCCGCGAGCCGCGCGGCAGGTGGGTGTCGGCGATGACCGCTACCCGCGTCAGAGCGCGAGGAAGCGGCCGTCACGGTAGACGAGCTCGCCGTCGGCGTAGACCTCGCCGCCCGAGCGGAGGTCGCAGATCAGGTCCCAGTGCAGCGCCGAGCGGTTGGTGCCGCCGCACTCGGGATACGCGGAGCCGAGCGCGAGGTGCATCGTGCCGCCGATCTTCTCGTCGAACAGGATGTTCCGCGTGAAGACGCGGACGGCGTCGTTGAGGCCGAACGCGAGCTCGCCCACGCGCCGCGCGCCGTCGTCGACCGCGAGCATCTCCTGCAGGAACGCCTCGCCGCGCATCGCCGTCGCCTCCACGACCTCGCCGGCGCGGAAGCGCAGCCGGACGTCCTCCACCCGGCGCCCTTCGAAGACCGCCGGGAACGTGAACGTGATCTCGCCCTCGGCGCTCTCCTCGAGCGGCGCCGTGAAGACCTCGCCGTCCGGGAAGTTCTCGTGGCCGTCCGCCGGGATCCACGTGCGCCCGCCCACCGCGAACGTGAGGTCGGTGCCCTCGGCGACGAAGCGGAGCTCCTCCCTGGCGCTCAGAAACTCGACGATCCGCCGCAGGTCGGCCGACAGCTCCCGCCAGCGCGCCACCGGGTCGCCGGCGTCGAGCAGCGCCGCGCCGTAGAGGAAGTCCTCGTACTCGGCCAGGGACATCTCCGCGTCCTGGGCGGCGGCGTTCGTCGGGAAGCCGGTCAGCACCCACCGGAGCTCGCCTCGGCGTGCCCGCTCGAGGTAGCGCTCGCGCAGCGGCGAGCGCGCCCGCTGGTTCAGCGCCTGCCGCTCGGGGTCGACCCCCGTCAGGGCCTTGGTGTTCGCCGGCGCCTCGACCACGATCCAGACGTCGGCCTGCTCGACGTCCTCGCGCTCGCCCGGCGCCAGCCACGCGACCTGCTCCTCGGAGCCCTCGGTCAGCAGCAGCTCACTCAGCTCGGGCAGCACGCGCGTCGCCGGGCGGCCGCCCGCGCGCAGCGTCGCCGCGTACAGCTGCTCGATCAGCGGCTCCGTGTTCATCGAGCCGTGCAGCACGACGAGGTCGCCCTGCTCGACCGCGCCGCAGTAGCCGACGATCACCTCCGCGAGGCGCCGCAGGCGCTCAGGCACGCTCGACCGCCGGCTCCAGCTGCTCGAGGAAGCGGCCGGCGCGCCAGACGAGCTCGCCGTCGGCGAACACCTCGCCGTCTGCGCGCAGGTCGCACACGAGGTCCCAGTGCAGCGCCGACTCGTTCCGACCGCCGAGGTCTGCGAAGCCGGCGCCTAGCGCGACGTGCATCGTCCCGCCGATCTTCTCGTCGAAGAGCGTGTTCTGCGTGAAGCGGTCGACCTCGTAGTTGAGCCCGAACGCGACCTCGCCGAGGTGCCGCGCCCCGGCGTCCATCGCGAGCAGGGCGTCGAGGTACTCCCGGCCCTGCGCGGCCTCGGACTCGACGACCGCCCCGTCCTCGAAGCGCAGGCGGATGCCGGCCACCTCGCGCCCGTGGAAGAGCGCCGGGAAGGCGAAGCTGACCTCGCCCTCGGTGGCCGTCTCGAGCGGGCTCGTGAAGACCTCGCCGTCCGGCATGTTGGAGCGGCCGTCGGCGGCGTTCCAGCGGCGGCCCTCGATCCCGACGCGCAGGTCGGTGCCGGGGCCGACGATGCGGAGCTCGCGCGCGCGTGCCAGCGCGTCGGCGCGGGCCGAGAGCTCGCGGCTCAGGCCCTGCCAGTGCGCAACGGGGTCGCCGGGCTCCTCGACGTGGCACGCGCGGTAGACGAAGCGCTCGTACGCCGCGAGCGACATCTCCGCGTCCTGCGCGTGCGCCTCGGTCGGGAAGAGCACGCCGAGCCACGCGAGCTCGCCGCCGGAGATGCGCGCCCAGCGGAGCTTCGAGAGCTCCTGCCGCGCGGCGAGCAGGCGCCGGTGGCGATCGGGGTCGGCATGCGTGAGCGCCCGCGTGTTCGACTCGGCCCAGACCGTGACGAGCGCGTCCAGCTCCTCGAGCTCCGCCCTCGCGATGGGTGAGACGAAGTCGAGCTGCTCGTCGCTCCCCTCGGCCAGCAGCAGCTCCGGCAGCCGCTCCAGCTCGAGGTCGACGTACGGGTGTGCCCCGGCCGCCAGCGCAGCGCGGTAGATCTCGACGGCGAGCGGAGCCGCGACTGGCGGCGCGTCGACGCGCACCACCTGACCCGGCTTCAGCCCGAGCGAGTACGAGACCGCGAGCTCGGCGAGGCGAGCGACGCGCGGGTCGCTCACCTGCGTGCGCCGACCCGGAACGGCCGGCTGACGAGGACGCTCGAACGCTTCGGGCTCATGGTGGCGCTCATCCGGATCGCGTAGACGTACCTACCCGGCCTCAGCTTCCGCAGGGGGAACGCGACCACCCGTGGCGCCGCCTCGATCGTTCCCTTCGCGGTCAGCAACGGCTTGGGCCGGCCGGCGGCGAGCCGCCTCGCGAGCGCCGCCTTCGAAGGGCCTGCCCTGAACAGGCCCGCGACGTACGACGCCTCCTCGCCCGCGGCCGCGCGGAAACGCCAGAGCTTCCGTCTGGCCGGCTGGCGTCCGAGGCTCCCCCACGCCGCCGTCGGCAGGATCACGCCCGTCGCGTGGCGCCAGACGACGGGCCTGCCGAGGCAGTTGCCGCCGGTCTGCGCGATCGTCTGCTTGACGCTGTCGTACGAGGGGCGGTGCGAGCCGTCGACGCGCTCGAGCCCGCTCTGCCAGCGGTCGAGCGGCGTCTCGTCGACCAGGTGGAAGAAGCTCAGCATGCGGACGGACGGGTCGCACGCGAGCGTCCTGATGATCTGGGAGTAGTAGTCGGCCTGCGTCTGCTCGGTCACCGGGGCGAGCGTCGGCGTCTCGACGCCCGTGTACATCGAGGCGAGCGCCGGCAGCGGCGAGACCTGCCAGCCGACCTCGTCCAGGTCGAACCGCAGCGCCTTGGTCGCCGTCACGCCCGGCTCGGCGAACGTCGGCTGGGCGGTGCCGTTGAACGCGTCCCAGGCCGCCTGCTTGATGCGGTCGAGGTTCGCCAGGCCCGCGGTCGGCCACGCGTAGTGAATCGTCGGCGCGCCCTGCTGCGGCTGCGGGTAC
The DNA here is from genome assembly GCA_035455605.1 of Gaiellaceae bacterium. GTDB lineage: Bacteria > Actinomycetota > Thermoleophilia > Gaiellales > Gaiellaceae > AC-32. The sequence continues at coordinate 3,675 of DATIER010000137.1, read as the reverse complement.
GGGTGGAACGCGAGCTCGTCCATGATCGGCCTGGTGCGCTTGCTGGCGCGGTAGGCGACGCCGAGGTCGTGCAGGAAGCGCACGGGCGAGCGCGAGGCGTTGCTCTTCGCGAACGGCTGGTCGTTGCCGCGCGGCGAGAGGCCGACGCCGATCACGTTGATGGTCGGGTCGACCGCCTTGAGCGCGTCGTAGCCGGCGGCCAGCATCGGCAGGTACTGCGCGGCCGCGAGCGGCTTGCCCGTCGACGGCGCGTACTGCGGCTGCCAGAAGCGCGGCTGGTTCGGCTCGTTGCCGATCACGTAGTCCTTGACCGTCGGGAAGCGGGTCGCCAGCTGCGTCATGAACGTCCCGAACTCGACCATGCGCCCGTGTCCGGCGGTCAGGTCCTTCGCATTCGCGGGCGCGACCGAGAAGACGATCCGGACGCCGTTCGCCTGCGCCTGCGGCAGCCACGTCGCGATGTCGGACTCCCCGGGGATCGTGGTCGGGCTCGAGGCGTCCCAGTTGATCGAGACGCGGTTCACCGTCAGCCCGACGTCGTGCAGGGTCGCGAAGAAGGACGCGCCCGCGTCGCCGGCCTTGCCCGCGTCCTCGGTGACGCCGACCTCCAGCGCCGCCCGCGCGGCGCCCGTCACCACAGACGCCACCAGCGCGCACGCGCACAGCAGCACACCCCTGGTCTTGCTCACACTCGCCCTCCTCGTTCGCGGCCCGGCTCTCTCAAGGTTCCCACGTTCTTCGGCACGCAGGAAGGAGCTCCTTAGTCGGAGAGGACCGCGTCGAGCAACGGCCCGGCTCCGAACCTAACCGGATCGTCGGTCGGCAGTCCGGTCTCGGCCTCGACGGTGGCGATCGCCGTGCGCGCCTCGTCCTCGGGCAGGTGCGCCGTGTTGAGCGCGAGGCAGGCGACACGGGCGGGACGGAGCGGGAGCGAGATCCGCTCGTGCAGCTCGATCAACTCGCGCAGGCTCGGCAGCGGGTGGCCCGGATAGCCCTCGATCTCGGTCGAGCCCGCCTTGTGGCAGAGGACGAGCACGTGCGGCGCCGAGCCGTGGATCAGGCCGAGGGTGACGCCGGAGTACGCTGGGTGGACGAGCGAGCCCTGTCCCTCGACGAAGAGCAGCTCCCCACCGCGCTCGTGGCCCTCGACCACCAGCCGCTCCGCCGCGCCGGCGAGGAAGTCCGACACGACGGCGTCGACCGCGATGCCCCAGCCCGCGATCGCGATCCCGGTCTGGCCGGTGGGGACGAAGACGCTCGCGAGGCCGCGTCGGCGGGCCTCGAGGTCGAGCTCGAGCGCGACGGTCTTCTTGCCGATCGCGCAATCGGAGCCGACGGTGAGCGCGATGCGCACGGGGAGCTCGAGGTTGGCGCCGGTGGGGACGTTGAGCCCGGCGGGCGGCTTGCGCAGGTCGCGCAGCTCGACGCCGTGCTGCTCGGCGAGTGCCTTGAGCTCCTCGTCTTCGCTGACGAACTCGTGCAGCCCGCTCTCCACGTCGAGGCCGGCGGCGATCGACTGCTTCAGCAGCTCACGCCACGCCGGCGGGAAGCGGCCGCCCTGGGTGGCGACGCCGACGACGGCGGTGGTCGGCCCGTGCGCCATCGCCTCGTCGACGGTCGCGACGACGGGCACGCCCTCGAGCGTCTCCCCCGCGCGGGTCGAGTCGAGCACGGCCACGCTCGGGTCGGGCGCGTAGCGGAGGATCCCGCGCGCGGTCTTGCCGTAGTGCGGGTCGCCGGAGCGCCCCTCGGCGAGGATCAGGTACCGCTTCTCAGGCATGGCGCCTGACACCGGCTTCGCAGCCGCGAAGCCGCGCGGCGAGCCGCGCCCGTGGACAGTTCGTCACGCTTCGGGCACGCGTCTGACACCGAGGCCGGGCGCGTCGGCCGGAAGCTGGACGCCGTCCACGAGCTGCACGCCGGGCCACGGATCCTCGACGAGCAGCAGGTTGCCGTCCAGGTCGACGTGGTCGAAGAGGCTCGCGCAGGCGGCGCCGGCCGCGACTGCCAGGCCCGACTCGTTCATGCAGCCGAGCATCAGCCCGAGCCCGAGCGCGCGACCGGCGTGCGCCATCCGCACGGCCTCGCGGATCCCGCCCGACTTGGCGAGCTTGACCGTGAGTCCATGCGCGCGCTCGGCGCACGCAGCGACGTCGTCGAGCGTGTGACAGTCCTCGTCGACGTAGATCGGGAGCGGCGAGCGGCGCTTCAGCTCCGGCCCGGCGGGGTCACCCGCGGGGAGCGGTTGCTCGCAGTACTGCACGCCGAGCTCGGCCAGCTGCGGCAGCGCTTCGAGCGCCTCGTCGAGCGACCATGCCTCGTTGACGTCCACCTGGAGCGGCACGTCGGAGACCTCGCGCACCGCGCGCACGCGCTCGACGTCGCGCCCGTCGCCGGCGCCGAGCTTCAGCTTCAGCCGCCTGAAGCGGCGACGAACCTTCTCGGCCCGCGCCGCCATGTCGTCCGGGTCGCCGAGCCAGATCGTCCACGACGTCGGCGGCCCCTCGCGCCGCAGCCCGAGCAGCCGCCACACGGGCAGGCCGACGAGCTTGCCGCAGAGGTCGTGCAGCGCACCGTCGATCGCCGCCTTCGCGGCGTGCTCCCCGGGCCGCTCCCGCAGCCGCGCCTCGATCTCCTCGAACGCGAACGGGTCCTCCCCGAGCATCCCGGTCGCCTCGAGCGCGAACGCGCACGCGGACTCGGCCGACTCCGAGTAGCGCTCGATCGGCGCCGCCTCGCCGAAGCCGCTGACGCCGTCGTGGCGGATCTCGACGTAGACGACCTCCGCCTCGTCCTGCGCGCCGCGGGAGATGACGAACGTCTCCGCCATCCGCACCGTGGCGATCCGGGCCTCCAGCTCCACGCGGATACCTTAAGGCGATCCTAAGCGCAGCCCCCATACTCTCGACACCGAGACGGTGTGTCGGACGGCCGCCCGGGCACAGCCCACACGGCCTTTACGGTCGGCGCCGCGAGACGGCGCCTTAGGACCGACCGGATGCGCTCGCTGGCGGTCTACGTGCGCGGGCTCGACCCGCACCTGCCGCGGACGGTCTGGCTCGTCCAGGTCGGCGGCGTCGTGAACGCGCTCGGCAACGGGGTCGTGATCCCGTTCGTCGTCATCTACCTGCACAACGTGCGCGGGATCTCGTTCGCGGAGGCCGGGCTCGCGCTCTCGTTCGCAGGCGTGACGGCGCTCGCCGCGGGGTTCGCGGCCGGCTGGACGGTCGACCGCATCGGCGGGCGCAACACGCTCCTGCTCGGGCTGCTCCTGCAGGCGGCCGCTTTCGTCATGTTCCCGCTGATCCGCGAGCCGTGGCAGGCGTTCGCCCTGCTCGGCCTGGAGGGCGTCGGCACGGCGTGCTTCTGGCCCGGGCAGTCGACGCTGCTCTCGCGGCTGACGCCGGACGAGGACCGCCACGCCGCTTTTGCGCTGCAGCGGATCAGCATGAACCTGGGCATCGGCCTCGGCAGCCTCGTCGGCGGCCTGATCGCGACCACCTCCGATCCCGGCAGCTTCACGCGCCTGTTCCTGCTCGACGCCGCGACCTTCCTCGTGTTCGTCGTCGTCCTCTCCGGCGTGTCGGAGCCGCGCGGCGAGCAAAAGGCGGAGCACGAGGAGGCGGCCGCCGGCTACGCGACCGTCGTCCGCGACCGCAACTTCGTCGCGCTGCT
>DATIER010000136.1:0-24373 GCA_035455605.1 Gaiellaceae bacterium | reverse complement strand
TCGAACGGCACGCTCCCGCGGTACACGCTCGCGCCCTGCCCGAGCAGCCTGTTCACCAGCGCGAGCGAGGTCATCGAGTCGGTGTTGAACGCGTACACGGGCTGCGCGGTGAGCGGCGCCTGCCCCTGTGCGGGATCGCCGATCTTGACCATCGGCGTCGCGGCCGGCGGCTTCTGCGTCAGGAAGCCGTTGCCGGCGAAGCCGCGCAGGAGCGAGTACGACCATGTCACCTTGTCGTAGAAGTAGTGGAACGGCAGGTACGGGTTCTCGCCGAGCACGGCCTGGATCCAGTGCTTGGTCGGCTGGTCGAGCGGCACGTACAGCGTCCCGACGGGAAGCGTGACCGTCTGGGTCAGCGCCGGCGAGGCGCCGCCCTGGACCGCAGTCACGTCGAAGTTGCCGAAGCGGTGCGCGCCGGCGATCGTCAGCGGCGCCGTCAGGCGGTAGACGTTGACGCCGGCGCGCTGCAGGTCCTTGATCGTCTGCGCGACGTCACCCGAGTGCGCGCCCGGCAGGAAGTAGTAGCCGCAGACGCTCGTGTTCGGGTCCTGGTCCTTCTCGGTCTGGCCGATGTCGATCATGTCGATCACGGGCGGGGCGACCTGCGTGTTGTCCTGCAGCTTGCAGGCGGCGCCCTGGTCGACCGCCTCCTGCCACTGCTTCACCCAGTCGGTCATCAGCCGGGTCTTCGCCGCCGCGACTGCGGACACCGTCTCGTCGATCGCGAGGTAGTGGTCGTAGACCTGCTTGCCGTAGCTCTCGTTGTTCCCCTTCTCGTACGTCATGCCGGCGCCGCCCATCAGCAGCGCGGGCACGGTGTCGCCGTACTCCGGGACGAACAGGTCGTAGGTGTTGTAGTTGCGGTACTGCGCCGACTGGTCGTTGAAGCGCACCTGGACGCTCGGCCCGATCACGTCGTTGATCAGGTCGAGCGCGAAGTGCGAGATCTCGTGCAGCGCCGCGTCCTCGTTGGGCGGGAAGAAGTAGCCCGACGACTGCTGGTGCGCGTCGATGAAGAACAGGCCGGGGTACTGGACCGCATTGTCGAACAGCTGCGCGTTCTCGGGCATCTGGATCGTCCCGCGGTCGCGGTTCGGGTCGAAGCTCCACGCCGTCGTGCGCACGTTGTGGTCGCGGTCGTCGGGCGCGGACACCGGCTGGATGAAGACGTCGAGGTTCGCGAGCCGCTGCGCGTTCGCGCAGTCGGTGCGCGCGGTCAGGTCGTAGAGCTCCTTGACCGACGCCTCGCCGCCCGCGGGCTCGTTGCCGTGCGGCGTGCCCGTGATCCAGCCGAACCCGGGCCGGTCGCCGACCTGCGAGAGCGCGTCCGCCTGCGACGTCTGGCCGGAGATCACGCCGCGCCAGAACGCGCCGTCGTTGCGGCCCGCGTCGAGGTTCGCGATGTTGGCGGGCGTGCCGACCACGATGATCGACATCGGCACTCCGAGCACGCTCGTGCCGGCCGAGTAGGTCTTCACCGCCACGCGCTGGCCGGTCGTCGACTGGTTGGCGGCGATCGCGTCCTTCACCGCCTGCACGTACGCCATCAGCTGACCCGTCTTCTTCGCCGACGGCGTCGCTCCGGAGAGGCCGTCGCCGGTCGCCGGCCCGCCGAGGACGGTGCCGAAGAAGGCGTCGTAGGTCGGGATGTTCGGGTCGAGCCCCGTGGTGCTCGTGCAGGCCGCCGGGTCGTCCTGCGCGATCGGCGCCTGCGCGATCGGCCACTCGCCGCCGACCTGGTCGGACTGCGTGCTCGAGCGGTACGGGCAGTACGAGACGCTGTCGGAGCCGGAGACGCCGGCCGGGCAGCTCGGGTCGGCGACCGGGTTGCCGTTGACCGGGTTCTCGGGGATCGGCGGGTTGTACGTCGTCGCGCCCGGCGCTGCGACGCTGGGCCACACCGCCGGCCCGGGCGTCGGCAGCGTGACGGCCCCGGCGCGGAGGCCCCACCAGTCGTCCTGCGCCTGCACCGGGACGACGTTGTTGTTGGTGACGCCGTCGAGCTTCGCGTTCAGGACGCCGAAAGCGTTGTCGGTGATGTTGCTGCGGGTGACCGACGAAGCGGCTGCCCCGACGAGGCGGATGCCCGCTCCGAGGCGGAGGTTCTGGTTGTTCTCGGCGTGGTTGCCGAGCGCGTACGGGTCGTTGTTCGGCGTCGGCGCGAAGACGCTGCCGACCGGCGCGCCGCTGCCGTGGACGAAGTTCGACGAGATCGTCGTGTCCGACACCTGCACCGAGGCGCCGGCGGTGACGCGGAGCCCGTCCTGGCCGAACAGCGGCCCCGTCGTCAGCGGGAGCGGGGGCGGGATCGGGTTGCTGCCGCCGGACGGCTGGCAGTCGCCGACGATGTACGTCGGGCCGCCCGCCGTGAAGTCGTTGTAGTGCTGGCACGAGTTGCGGCCGGCGATCTGGTCGCCGATCAGGATCGCGCGGTTCGGGACGCCGGAGGCCTCGAGCGTCGAGCCGTCGGCGTAGTCGGAGGTGGCGCCGTCGATCAGGATGCCGACGGCGTTGTAGCGGTCGACGCGCGTGTGGGCGATCGTCAGCGTCCGCGTCGCGAACGCCGGGCGGTTGCCGGTGTTCGGCTTCACGCGCGTGACGTCGGCGATTCCGATCCCGAAGGCGTTGTTGCGGAAGCCGCCCGGGACGGTGTAGCCGTTCGCGCTCTCGTCGATCGCGAGGCCCGTGACGTGCGAGCGCGAGATCGAGCCCTCGGCGTCGACGTACGAGATGCCAGCGGTCGCGTCGACGCCGTTCGCGTCGATCGTCACGCCCGAGATGTTCACGGTGACCGGGTTGTTCTTGCCGCCGATAACGGCGACGATCACGCCCAGCCCGTCGCGCAGGTCGGGGGTGTCGGCGGCGATCCGCTTGTCGCCGACTGACCTCGGCTCGATCGTCACCTGGTCGGCCCCGGCGCCGCGGAGCGTCAGGTCCTTGCGGATCGTCAGCACGGAGGTGCCGGGCGTTCCCGGCCCTTCGGCGTAGGTCCCGGGGCAGATCGCGATCGTGTCGCCGGGCGCGGCGTCCTCGATCGCGTCGCCGATGCGCTGGTAGCCCGGGCTCGGGCAGCTCGCGCTCTGCTGCCCGACCGTCAGCGTCTTCGGGCGACTGCCGCCTTGCGCCGCCGCAGTCGTGACCAGCGTCGCCAGCGCTGCCACGAGCACTATCGCCAGCTTGCGTGCCATTGTGCTCTCCCCTCGTCGAGCGACCCCGCGTCGCGCTTCTACTCCTCTGCATCGAGGGAGTCAAGCTGCGCACGCCGCCACCGACGCGGAGCGGTGTCCGAGCGGTCCGAAGGCGCCGCTTGCGGCGCCGTCCCAGGACGCGCCGAACGGCGCGTCCGTCTGCCGTCGCCGATCGAGACCGCGTCCGGCAGCGGATACCCTTGCTCGGCTCCCCGGAGAGGTGTCCGAGCGGTCTAAGGAGCGCGACTGGAAATCGCGTATGGGCCGAAAGGTCCATCGCGGGTTCAAATCCCGCCCTCTCCGTACCTCGCTGGGCCCGGGCGACCGGGCCCATACTTCCGGCGATGCGGATCGGCCGCCACGAGGTTCAGATCACGAACCCGGACAAGCTCTTCTTCCCGCAGGAAGGGCTGACGAAGGGCGACCTCGTGCAGTACTACCTCGACGTCGCGCCGTGCGCGCTGCACCACGTCCGGCGCCGGCTCTTCCACATGAAGCGCTACCCGAACGGCGTCGAGGGCGAGTTCTTCCACCAGAAGCGCGTGCCGGCGCACCCGGACTTCGTCGGCGAGCGGTTCGTGCAGTTCCCGAGCGGCCACTCGACCGTCTTCGCGGTGGTCGACAACGCGGCCGCGCTCGCCTGGGTGATCAACCTCGGCTGCATCGAGCTGCACACCTGGCACTCGCGGATCGACGACATCGAGCGGCCCGACTACCTGCTGATCGACCTCGACCCGAGCGAGGGCAACCCCTGGGAGTTCGTCCGCGAGATCGCGCTCGTCGTGAAGGAGGTGATGGACGGGCTCGGGCTCGCCTCGTATCCGAAGACCTCCGGCGCGACGGGGCTGCACATCCTCGCGCCGATCCGGCCGGAGCTCGCGTTCCCGGAGGTGCGGCGGTTCGCGAAGGCGCTCGCGGAGGAGGTCGAGCGCCGCATCGACGACCAGGACGTCGCGACCACGACCTGGCGCGTCGCCGACCGCCGCGGCGTCTTCGTCGACTTCGGCCAGAACGCCCGCGACCGGACGATCGCCTCCGCGTACTCGGTGCGGCCGACGCCGGATGCCCGCGTGTCGGCGCCGCTGCTCTGGGACGAGGTCGCACGCTCCGATCCCGCGCGCTTCACCGTGAAGACGATGCGGAAGCGGATCGCAAAGGTCGGCGACCCGACCGCGGGCATGTGGCGACGCAAGGCGAGCCTGCTGCCTCGGTTCGAGCAGCTAGGCATCCCGCCCGGCGACCCGGGCCTGGTCGAGATCAAGCGCAGCCGCTCGCGCCGCTGGACGCAGTAGCCCTGGCCCGGGGACAGTCCCTGCTCGACCTGCGAGACGGCTCGAACGGCTTCGCGCCGCCGCCCACCGTCCGTTTCGGCCACGGCCGAGGGACTGTCCCCCTGGCATGGCCGAAACGGGCGTGTCAGCTCGCGAGCAGCGTCTCGACCGTAGGGTCGCCGCGCTTGCGCTTCGGCCGCACCTGATCCCAGGTGCACTGCGCCGGATCCTTGTCCGGGCGGAAGCGGAGGAACCTCGTGCCGTGGCGGAAGCGGTTGCCCTCGAGCTTGTCGAAGCGCACCTCGCAGACGCGCTCCGGCCGCACCGGGTTCCAGTCGAGCTCCTTGCCGCGCGACCAGCGGCTCTGACCGCCCGGTATGCGCTTGTCGCTCAGATGCCCCGGCTCGCGCAGCTTCGGCAGCTCGGCCTCGAGCTCGCGCCGGACCGCGGCCGGGAAGCCCGAGCAGTGGCCGACGAAGTCGAGCGAGCCGTCGTCGGCGTACAGCCCGAGCAGCAGCGTCGAGATCCGTCCTTCCGCCTTCTCGCTCCAGCGGAAGCCGACGATCGCGCAGTCGGCGGTCTTGTACGGCTTGACCTTGACGACCGCCTCCCGCGACCCCGGCAGGTACGGCAGCTCGAGCCGCTTCGCGATCACGCCGTCGAGCCCCGCCTGCTCGAGGCGGTCGAGCCACTTCGCCGCCTGCTCCGGGTCGAGCGAGGCGGGGGAGAGGTGGAACCTGGCCGCCTTCCGCTCGAGCTCGCGCCGCCGCCTGGCGAGCGGCTGCTCCCAGACCGGCGCGCCTTTCCAGACGAGCAGGTCGAAGGCGACGTAGTCGGCCGGGATCTCCGCCGAGAGCCGCTTGATCCGGCTCTCCGCCGGGTGCAGCCGCAACTGGAGCTGGTCGAACTCGAGGCGGCCCTTGCGGGAGATGATGATCTCGCCGTCGAGGGCGGACTCGGGCGGGAGCAGCGCGCCGACTTCCTCCAGCTCCGGGAAGTAGCGCAGCAACGGCCGCCCGTTCCGCGACCAGAGCCGCAGGCCGCCGCCGAGATTCTCGAGCACGCCGCGGAAGCCGTCCCACTTCGGCTCGTACTGCCAGTCGCCCGTCGGCAGCTGCTCGACGAGCTCGGCCTCCATCGGCGGGAAGGGGAGGTTTCGCGGCGGCACCTGGAGAGCAACGCTATCGGCATGGCCGAGCTCGACGGGGTGTGGTACGTGCGGCGGCTCGGGGGCTTGCTGCCTCCGCTCGTCGGCGTGCGCAAGCGGATCGACGGGACGCAGGGCGAGACGAAGATCGGGCCGCTGCCCGGCGCGTCGTTCGACGTCGTCGGTCTCAACCTGCGTTACCGCGCGCCCTTCCACGACTTCGTCGACGAGCTCCGGTCACACGGCGACGCCTACCTCGGCCGCGCGACGTTTCGCGGGCAGGAGTTCGGGCGATTCGCGATGGAGCGAACACCGACACGAGGAGGACCGATGGCCGATCTCGACGATCAGCTCAACAAGCACATCGACGAGGCGCTCGCGATGGAGAACAACGTCCTGCGCATGCTGGACGGGATGATCCAGACGACGCACAAGCAGGAGATCAAGAACGACCTCCGGCACCACAAGGCCGAGACCGAGGAGCACATCAGTCGGCTGCGGCAGCGCCTCGAGGACCGCGGCGCCTCGCCCTCGATGGTCCGCGAGGCCGGCGGCGTGATGGGCGCGCTGATGAAGGGCGTCGTGGACATGGCCCGCGGCGAGAAGGCCGGGCGCAACGCCCGCGACGGCTACGCGACCGAGCACCTCGAGATCGCGAGCTACCAGCTGCTCGAGCGGATCGCGGAGCGCGCCGGCGATACCGAGACCGCCGAGGTCGCCCGGCAGAACCGCCGCGACGAGGAGGCGATGGCGAAGAAGATCGACAGCCACTGGGACCTGTTCGCCGAGCTCTCGCTCGAAGAGGAGGGCGTCAAGGTCTGACACCTCCGTAAGCTCTCGCCCGTGAGACGCGTCGTGGTCACGGGCCTGGGAGCGATCACGCCGGTCGGAAACTCCGCGCCCGAGACCTGGCGCGCGGCCGTGGCCGGCGAGAGCGGCATCGACTGGATCCGCGCGTTCGACGCGGACGGGCTGCCCGTCCGCGTCGCCGCGGAGGTGAAGGACTACGACCCGACGGGGCTCGCTCCGCCCAAGGAGCTGCGCCGCCTCGACCGCAACGTCGTGCTTGCGCTCGGCGCGGCGAAGGAGGCGGTCGCCGACGCCGGGCTGAACGGCTTCGACCCCAATCGCGTCGGGATCGTCTTCGGCTCCGCGATCGGCGGGCTGATCGGGATCGTCGAACAGGCGGACACGCTCCGCGAGCGCGGGCCCGACCGCATCTCGCCGTACTTCATCCCGAGCGTTCTCGTCGACTCGGCGAGCGGCCAGCTCGCGATCTCGCTCGGCATCCGCGGGCCGAACTACGCGCCCGTGTCGGCGTGTGCGACCGGCTCGCACGCGGTCGGCGAGGGGGCGGAGACCATCCGCCGCGGGGACGCCGACGCGATCCTCGCGGGCGGCACCGAGGCGTGCATCCACCCGCTGATCCTGGCCGGCTTCACCGCCATGCGCGGCCTCGCCGCCGAGGAGGAGCACCCGCCGCACGCCTCGCGGCCGTTCGACGCCACGCGCGCCGGCTTCGTGATGGGCGAGGGCGCCTGCGTGCTCGTGCTCGAGGAGCTCGAGGCGGCTCGCGCGCGCGGCGCGCAGGTCTACGCCGAGGTGCTCGGCTACGGCGCGTCGAACGACGCGTACCACCTCGCCGCGCCGGAGCCCGAGGCGATCGGCGTCGCCGACATGATGCGCACCGCGCTCGAGCGGGCCGGGGTCGACCCGGGCCGCGTCGGCTACATCAACGCGCACGGAACCTCAACGCCGCTCGGCGACGCCGCCGAGACGAAGGCGATCAAGGACGTCTTCGGCGACCACGCCTACGAGCTGGCCGTCTCCTCGACCAAGTCGGTCATGGGTCACTGCTTCGGGGCGGCCGGAGCGATCGAGGCGATGATGTGCGTGCGCGCGGTGCACGACGGCGTGCTCCCGCCGACGATCAACTACGAGCACCCCGACCCGGTGTGCGACCTCGACTACGTCCCGAACGAGTCGCGCGAGGCGGAGGTCGACGTGGCGCTCTCGAACGCGATGGGCCTCGGCGGCCACAACGCCTGCGTCCTGGTCGGCCGCTTCGACGGCTGAGCCGGGCTCTTTACCCCCCTCGGACTCCGTGCTAAGAACAAGACGGACGGGGGTCTCGCAGAGCGCGGCCGGGGGCGGTGCTATACCCACCGGCTAAGCGGCGGCACGCAAGGGAGAGGGGAAGTCGATGACGACGGGGCGGGAAGAGGGTCGTGGGCGTACCCGCGCGCGCCGATACACGAGCATGCTCACGAAGCGTGGGATCGTCGTCGGCGCGGTCCTCGTCGGCGCGGCGGTCGCGACCGTCGTCGCGGCGAGCGCGACCACGCCCGGGTCGGCGGCCCAGCGCGCCGTTGCGCGCGGCTTCGCGCAGCAGCGCTCGACCGCCGGGCCGGGGAAGACGACGCGGTCGTCGCTGCACGCCCGCACCGCCATGCGCGGGCACCTGCCCAGGGCGGTCGTGCGCTCCCGCCCGCGCGAGCTCCACCTGCGGGCCGCGGGCTCGAGGGTCTTCGACGTCCGCATGCTGAAGGGCACGGTCGCCAGGAAGGAACGCCCCGAGCGGACGCCGCCTGGCTTCGCCCCCGAGGGCACGAACGCAGCCGAGGCACTGGAGAGCCCCGCCCGCGTCGCGCCCCAGCTGCCGCAGGTGATGACGCAGAGCCAGCTGGCCTCCGCGCAGGCGCCGGGCACCGACTCCAGCTTCGACGGGCTCGACTTCGCGAACTGGGGCGCCGGCCATCCGCCGGACACGAACGGCGACGTCGGCCCGACCTACTACATCGAGACCGTCAACACCTCGATCGGCATCTACGACAAGTCGAGCGGCAACCGCGTGGCCGCGTTCACCTTCGACGCGTTCATGAGCCAGGGCCATTTCGGGAACCTCTGCGACACGGACAACTTCGGCGACCCGGTCGTCCTCTACGACACCTACGAGAACCGCTGGGTGATCAGCGACTTCGCCTTCAAGCTCGACGGGAGCGGCAACGTCAGCCCGCAGACCGTCTTCGAGTGCTTCGCCGTCTCGAAGACCGGCGACCCGGTCGACGGCGGCTGGAACTACTACTCGATCCTCGCGCCCGGCGGCCTCGCGGACTACCCGAAGCTCGGCATCTGGCCGGACGGGATCTACATGTCGGCAAACATGTTCGGCTACAGCAGCTCCGGGTCGTACTTCGGCTACCACGTCTGGGCGCTGAACAAGCTGCAGATGTACGCGGGCGACCCGAGCCCGCAGGTGGTCGACTTCGCGGGCGACACGAGCGACTTCACCGTCATCCCTGCGAACTCGCGTCTCCAGACGGGCGCGCCGCCTGCCGGGTCGCCGGAGTACTTCGTCTCGACCGAGCAGTACCTGAACGCGCTCTCGATCTACAAGTTCCACGTCGACTGGGACAAGGTCTCGACCTCGACGTTCACGGGCCCGGACGTGCAGGCCGCGCCCAACTGCTGGCCGAACGCGGCGCCGTCGAACGCCTCGACGCCGGCGAACCCGGCCGACGTGCTCGCCATCCGCGCGATGGCGCAGGCGCAGTACTCGAACCTCGGCGGCACGGAGTCGCTCTGGGTCGACCACACGGTCAACCGCGGCACGTTCGCGACGTCGAGCTGCGGCGGGGCCAACACGAACAACGCGACCGTCCGCTGGTACCAGGGGAACGTCACGGGCGGCACCGTCGCCGCCAACGTCTCCCAGGGTGCGACGTACGACCCGGAGGGCGCGAACACGTTCTTCCGCTTCATGCCGGCCCTCGCCGTCGACCGCGCCGGCGACCTGGCGATCACGTACACCAAGTCGAACTCGACGACGAACCCGCAGATCAAGTACGCGGGCCGCCTGGCCGGCGACCCGGCCAACACGCTCGGCCAGGGAGAGCAGACGCTCGTCGACGGCACCGGCGCGCAGAGCGGCAACTGCGGCGGCTCGGCCTGCGTCCGCTGGGGCGACTACTCCGGGATGGCGCTCGACCCGAACGGCTGCGAGTTCTGGATGGCGGGCGAGTACTACGCCACCACCGGCCTGAACGACCTCACCCGGATCGGCTCGTTCCACTACCCGGGCTGCACGACGGTCGGCAACGGGACGCTCTCGGGCAACGTCACCGACGGCACGGGGCCGGTCGCGGGCGCGACGGTGACGCTCGGCAGCCGCACGACCACGAGCGACGGCAGCGGCAACTACTCGTTCACCGTTCCCGCCGGGACGTACCCGACGCTGACGGCGAGCAAGGCCGGCTTCACCTCCGGCTCCGTCGCCACGATCACCGTCCCCGACGGGGGCACGGCGACGCGGAACTTCACGCTCGGCGCCGCCGCGCAGAGCGGCTGCTTCACGGACGACACGCAGAGCGCGTTCCAGCGCGGCGTCCCGTCCACCTGCGACCTCGTCTCGAGCCCGGGCAGCGTCGTGCTCGCGGCGCCCGACAACACCGACGCCAGGAACGCGAACGTTGGTGCGAACGGCTTCGGTTTCACCAACACGAGCTGGGCGGGCCAGACGTTCACGCCCACGGTCACCGGCCAGCTTAAGCGCGTCGACGTCGAGCTCTTTTGCTCGGCGTGCACTGCGACCAGCCCCAACGTCACGCTCTCGATCCGCAACACGACCGGCGCGACCCCTGTCCCCACGGGCGCCGACCTCGCAACGGCGACGCTTCCGGGCTTCAACGACGGCGGCGCGGGCGGGCTCAAGACGTTCACGTTCCCGAGCCCGATCACGCTGACCGCGGGCACGCGCTATGCGCTCGTCTTCCGGCTCGCCTCTTCGTTCGCGAGCGGAACGGTCGCGTACACCTGCAGCTGTACGCCAGATTCGAGCCCCTACGCGAGCGGCCAGCGCGTCACGTCGGCGAACAGCGGCTCGACCTGGACGGCAGACTCGACCGCGGGCGGCCGCGACCTCAACTTCGTCACGTACATCAACCCGGGCTTCGCGAGCTCCGGCACGTTCACGTCGTCGCTGAAGGACGCGAACCCGGCGGCGGGCCGGACGCCGACCTGGACGACGCTCTCGTTCACGGCCACCCAGCCGGCTGGCACGAGCGTCAAGTTCCAGCTGGCAGCGAGCAACTCGAGCGCCGGCCCGTTCACGTTCGTCGGCCCCGACGGCACGGCGGGCACGTTCTTCACCACGAGCGGCGCAAGCCTGAGCCGGTTCGACGGCTTCCGCTACCTGAAGTACAGGGCGTATCTGACGACGTCGAGCGGCGGTGTGACGCCGACGCTCGCGAGCGTCGGCGTCTGCTTCGCGGACACGGCTGGAACCGCGGCGACCTCGCTCGCGGTCAGTGCGGCGAGCGGGACGTACGGCGGGACGGCGTCGCTCTCGGCGACCCTCACCTCGGGGGGCAACGGGGTCGGCGGCGAGACCGTCGCCTTCTCGCTCAACGGCTCGAGCGTCGGCAGCGCGGTCACGAACGGCAGCGGCGTCGCGACGCTGGCCAACGCCAGCCTCGCCGGCATCGGCGCCGGGGCGTACGCGACCGGCGTCGGCGCCTCGTTCCCGGGCGACTCGTCGTACGCCGCCAGCTCGGGCTCGGCGTCGCTCACGGTGAGCAAGGCCGACCAGGCGATCGCCGTCACGACGCACGCGCCGGCGTCGGCCGTCTACGGGACCGGTTTCGGCGTCGCGGCGACCGGCGGCGCCTCGGGCAACGCGGTCACGTTCTCGAGCTCCGGCGCGTGCGCGAACACCGGCGCGAGCTTCACGATGACGAGCGGCACCGGCACCTGCAGCGTCAGCTACGACCAGGCGGGCAGCGCGAACTACAACCCCGCGCCGCAGCTGACCGAGTCGGTGACCGCGCTGAAGGCCGACCAGACGATCACGGTCACTCAGCACGCGCCGTCGGCCGCGCCGCTCGGCTCGCAGTTCACGGTCGCGGCGAGCGCGCCCGGCGGGACGGTCGCCTACTCGAGCGCCGGCTCCTGCTCGAACACCGGCGCCACCTTCACGATCACGAGCAGCGGCACTTGCTCGGTCGAGTACGACCAGTCCGGCAGCGCCGACTACAACGCCGCCCCGCAGGTGCTCGAGTCGGTCACGGCCGGCAAGCAGGCGCAGTCGATCACGATCACGCTGCACGCGCCGGCAAGCGCCGTTTACGGCGCCGGCTTCTCGGTCGCCGCGACCGGCGGCGGCTCCGGCAACCCGGTCACGTTCTCGAGCTCGGGCGCGTGCTCGAACACGGGCTCGACGTTCACGATGACCGGCGGCACCGGAACCTGCACCGTCAAGTACGACCAGGCCGGAGACGACCAGTACGCGGACGCTCCGGAGCTGACCGAGAAGGTGACGGCGCAGAAGGCCGACCAGACGATCACGGTCACGACCCACGCTCCGTCCTCGGCCGTCTTCGGCACGGGCTTCTCCGTCGCGGCCACCGCGCCCGGCGGCGCCGTGAGCTTCTCGAGCTCCGGCGCCTGCTCCAACACCGCCGCCGCCTTCACGATCACGAGCGGCACCGGCACCTGCACGGTCAAGTACGACCGTGGCGGAGACTCGAACTACAACGCCGCGCCGCAGGTGACCGAGACGGTGACGGCGCAGAAGGCGAACCAGACGATCGTGATCACGCTCCACGCGCCGACGGCGGCCGCCTACGGCTCGGGCTTCTCGGTCGCGGCCGACGCGCCGGGCGGAGCGGTGACCTACGCGAGCTCCGGCTCCTGCACGAGCAGCGGCGACACGTTCACGATCACGAGCGGCACCGGCACCTGCACGGCGAAGTACGACCAGGCCGGCGACGCGAACTACAACGCCGCGCCGGAGCTGAGCGAGATCACGACGGCGCAGAAGGCCGGCCAGACGATCAGCTTCGCGCCGCTCCCCGACCGCGCCGTCGGCGACCCCGACTTCACCGTCGGCGCCACGGCGAGCTCCGGGCTCACGGTCTCGCTCGCGGCCTCGGGGCAGTGCACCGTCTCCGGCACGACGGTGCACCTGACCGGCGCCGGCAGCTGCACGATCACCGCCTCGCAGGGCGGCGACTCGAACTACGCGGCGGCGCCGGACGTGCCGCGGACCTTCCAGATCAGCGCAGCGTCGTCCAGCCAGATCACCGACACGCTCGCGACGTGCTCGCAGTTCGCCGCGGGGACGGCGCCCACGCTCGGCACCGTCTGGTACACGGTCAAGAACGGCGCGATCAACAAGGAGACGCCGAGCAAGCTGGAGTACTGGGTGAAGCTCGACCTCACCGCCGGCGCGCAGCACGTCGAGGTCGACCAGGCGATCACGTCCGGCAACTTCACCCGCACGCTCGGCCTCGCCGCCGGCAGCGCCGTCTTCGCTCCGGGGTGCGCCGCCGTCAAGAAGCCGACGATCGCGGCCGGCCCGGGCGGCTCGGTCACGGCGGACTTCACCGCCGCCAGGGCGGGCACGTACTACCTCGGCGTCCGCTACCTCGCGAGCTCCGTCAACGGCCAGGCACAGCCGAGCCCGACGACGGTGCACTACGAGTTCTCGACCGCCGGCCGTTCGGGCTCGACGAGCGGCGTCGACCTGAAGAAGCAGCTGGCGGCGACGCCGGCGCTCGCCGTGCGAAGCACGTTCCTGCGCGCGCTCAAGCACTGATCGACGAGCCGGAGTCGCGCCGGATGCTTGCATTCCGGCCCGACTCCGACTAAGACCCGGAGAGGCGGCGGTGGGGCGTCGCCGACGGGCGGAAGGGAGCGGCGTTGCGGCGGAGGGCGAGGGTTGGGCGGATTGCGGGCAGCCGCCGCTCGCTCGTGCTCGTGGCGCTCGTCGCGCTGGCGCTGTCGGTCGAGGCGGGCGTCGTGCTCGCGGGCGCGGCCCCGCACGGCGTGCACCTGCACGTCGACGGCCCTCTGCGGCGCGCGACGGAGGCGCCGGCAGCCGCCGGCAGGCGCGTGCTCGTCGGACACGCGCTGCGGGCCGACCGCTCGCGGCCCCTCCGCGCCCTGCGCTCGGCGCGGCGCGCTCTGCCGGTGGAGCTGGAGGCGAGCCCGAACCCACGGCCGCTCTCCAGGCACGTCGACCACGTCGAGACCGTGCGCCAGGCGCACCGGTTCGCACCGAGCATGCCGGCGCCCGCCCTGAGCTTCGACGGGATCTCCTACGGCACCGTCTGTGCGTGCGCTCCGCCCGACACGAACGGCGACGTCGGGCTGACGCAGTACGTGCAGAGCGTCAACTCGGGCTTCGCCGTGTACGACAAGTCGACGGGCGCGCTCGTCCTCGGGCCCGTCCGGATCGACACACTCTGGAGCGGCCTCGGCGGGGTCTGCGAGACCGACGGCGACGGCGATCCCGTCGTCCTCTACGACCAGCTCGCGAACCGCTGGCTGATCAGCCAGTTCGCCGGTGTCGACGTGCCGACGGACGAGTGCATCGCCGTCTCGACCTCGAGCGACGCGACGGGCAGCTACTTCCGCTACGACTTCCACCTGGGCAGCTCGTTCTTCGACTATCCGCACCTCGGCGTCTGGCCCGACGCGTACTACCTGACGATGAACGTCTTCGATCCGGCGACGCGGACGTACCTCGGGCCGATGCCGTTCGCGTTCGACCGCGCGGCGATGCTCGCAGGCAACCCGGGCGCGAGCTTCGTCGCGTACACGGGCGGCAACGTCTTCAGCAGCTCCAGCGACGCGATGCTGCCGGCCGACCTCGACGGCTCGACGCCGCCTCCTGCGGGTGCGCCCGAGCCGTTCCTGATGTCGGGCGAGAACGCGATCTGGCGCGTGTGGCGCTTCCACCCGAACTTCGCGAGCCCGGCGAGCTCGACCTTCACGCTCGGCGGCAACCTCACGCCGGCTCCCTACACGGAGCTCTGTCCGGGTACGCGCGCCTGCATCCCGCAGCCGAACGGCTCCTTCCTCGACGCGATCGGCGACCGCGCGATGTTCCGGCTCGCCTACCGCAACTACGGCGACCACGAGTCGCTCGTCGGCAACCAGACGGTCTCGTCGAACGGCGTCGCCGGCATCCGCTGGTACGAGCTCCGCAACGTGACCTCCGGAACACCGGCGTTCGCGCAGCAGAGCACGTTCCAGCCCGACACGACGAACCGCTGGCTGGGCAGCGCGGCGATGGACGGCGCGGGCGACCTCGCGGTCGGCTACAGCGTCGCCGGCTCGATGCTCGTGCCCGGGCTCGCCTACGCCGGCCGGCTGGCCTCGGACCCGCCGGGCACGCTGGGCCAGGGCGAGGGGACGCTGTTCGCGGGCGCCGGCAGCCAGCTGGGGACGAACAGCCGCTGGGGCGACTACAGCGCGCTGACCCTCGACCCGGTCGACGACTGCACCTTCTGGTTCACGAGCGAGTACTACCCGTCGGGGTCGAGCCCGTACAACTGGCGGACGCGAATCGCGAGCTTCAGGTTCCCGTCCTGCCGCAAGCCTCGCTCGCTCGCCGTCGTGAAGGCGGGCGCCGGCGCCGGCACCGTCACGTCGAGCCCCGCCGGCATCTCCTGCGGCGCGACCTGTGCCGCCCGGTTCGGCGACGGCGCGAGCGTCACGCTGACCGCGTCGCCGAGCGGGCAATCGCGGTTCGCAGGCTGGAGCGGCGACTGCTCCGGGACGGGGCCCTGCGTTCTCTCGCTGACGGCGAGCCGATCGGTCACGGCGACGTTCACCGCAGCGGTGCTGACGCCGCCGTCGTGCAGGGTGCCGAAGGTCGTCGGGCTCGCGCTCGGGCGGGCGAGGACGAGAGTCGTCGGCGCCCACTGCGGCGTCGGCAAGGTCGCGAAGCAGCACGCCGGCAGGAAGCGGCGCGGCCAGGTGGTCGGTCAGAGCCCGAAGGCCGGGAAGAGGCTGAAGGCCTGGGCGAAGGTCAGGCTGACGGTCGGCACGTAGCCTCGACCGCCTCCGGGGTCAGCTCGGCGAGCGAGCCCACGACTGCGTCGGCCTGCTCGAGCGCGTCCCGGTCGGGCGGGAAGTGGGCATTCGGGATCGCGAGCACGCACAGCCCGGCGGCCTTGGCGGCGAGGATGCCGTTGTGCGAGTCCTCGACCGCGGCCGCGAGTGTGGGCTCGGCCCGGAGCCGGCGCGTGGCCTCGAGGTAGACGTCCGGTGCGGGCTTGCCGCGGGCGACCTCCTCCGACGAGACGGTCGCCGCGAACAGGTGCCCCACGCCGAGCAGGTCGAGGACCAGCTCGATCAGCTCGCGGTTCGACGACGAGGCGACCCCGATTGGCCAGCGCGCGGCCAGGCGCTCGACCGCCTCGCGCGCGCCGGGGATCACCGGGAGGTGCTCGCGGTAGATGGCGACCAGCCGCGCGACGACCTCTCGGTTGATCTCCTCGGGCGGCTCGGGCAAGCCGATCACGTCGTGCATGTAGCGCGACCACTCACGCGAGCTCATCCCCATCATGTCCCGCTGCGCCTGCGGGTGCCAGCGGCCGCCGCGCTCGTGCGCCAGCCGTTCGCGGGCCTCGTCCCAGACCTGCTCCGAGTCGAGCAGCACGCCGTCGAGGTCGAAGACGAACGCCTCGATCACAGGGACGCGTACGCCTGGCCATGGAAGACGAGCGGGCGCGTCGAGGCCGGCGCCGCCTCCGCGTGGTCGACGGACGAGACGAAGAACGTGTGGTCGCCGGTCGCGTGCTCCTGCCGCAGGCGGCAGCGCAGCCAGGCGACGGCGCCTTCGAGCTGCGGCGGCCCGAGCGTGTCGCGCAGCGGGACGCTCTCCCAGAGCGCGATCGGCGGAACGCCGCGGGCGAAGTGCTGGGCCAGGTGCTCCTGGCCCGCGGCGAGAACACTGAGGGCGTGCTCCGGGCTCTCGCGCAGGAGCTCGTGAAGCGCCGCGTCGCGGCGGATCGCGAAGCCGACGAGCGGCGGCTCGAGCGAGAGCGAGACGAGCGACGCGACCGTCAGCCCCACGTGGCGTCCGCCCGCCGTGACGGTCACGACCGCGACCGGAGCCGGCACGCGCCGCATCACCGCCCGGAGCTCGTCGCCGCTCGCCACGGCGCCGATCATACGAGCGGATACCCCGGTGTCAGACGCGTGCCGGGAGTGTCACGGCGGTGTGCCGGAAGCCGCACGGCCCGACGACGCGCTGCGCGCTGCGCCCTACCTTCGAGCTATGCCCCGTGAGCCGCGAATCGAAGTGCCCGGCTGCTACTACCACGTCAGCTCGAGAGGCAACCGCGGCTGCACCGTGTTCGAGGACGACTACGAGCGCCGGGTCTTCGTGTCGCTGCTCGCGACGGCTGTTCAGCGCTGGCGCTGGGTCTGCCACTCGTTCGTCCTCATGTCGAACCACTACCACCTTCTGATCCAGCTCGACCCCGGCGGACTGTCGGCCGGGATGCAGTTCCTCAACGGCTCGTACGCACGACTTTCGAACCGCCGGCACGGCTACGTCGGGCAGCACCTCTTCCGCAACCGCTTCTGGAGCGAGCTCGTCCGGAACGACGTGCACCTCCGCGAGACGGCTCGCTACATCGTCCTCAACCCGGTGCGCGCGAAGATCTGCTCGGCGCCCGGCGACTGGTCGTGGAGCAGCTACCGAGCCTGCGCCGGGTTGGACTTCACGCCGAGGTTTCTCGCGGCGTCGCAGCATCTGCGGCTGTTCGGGAACAAACCGTCAGCGGCCCGACGGGCCTATCGCGAGTTCGTCGCCGACGGTGTCGACGGCGCGAACCCCCGTGTCAGACACCGTGACGGATCACGCACGCGCTAGTTGTGCGCGCACTTGCCGTAGCCGGCCCGAATCGTGTTGCGCTCGGCGTTCATCTGCTGCTCGAGCGACACGTCGGCAGGGTTGTTCCGGTCGTACGGGTGCAAGCCGGTGCCCTGCCACATCACGTCCGGTGTCACGCCCGGCCCGGGGGCGGTGATCCGATACAGCTCGCCCGTGCCGGGCCCGCGCCGGCGGTTCGGGGTCGAGCGAGGATGCGCGTAGCCGCCGACCCACGGATTCCGCGCGTAGAAGCCGTAGCAGAACATCCCGGGCGGCCCGTGCGAGACGAACGAGTTCTCGCGCAGCCAGCCCTTGCCGTAGGAGGAGTTGTACGTGTCGAGGTAGAGCAGCCGGCCGTAGCCGTCGGTCGGCGCGCCCACGCGCGTCGTCGCGAAGCCGCGGATCCCGACGCCGTTGTACGTGTAGCGACCGAAGACCTCCTGGAAGCGGCCGCCGTAGATCCAGTCCGTGTAGACCTCGAGCTTCGCGAGGTCGCCGGTCCAGTGCGACAGGTGCAGCCACCACGTCCTCTGCGAGTGCAGCCACGGCGCCAGGCCGAGGTCGGGCAACGCCGTCTGCCAGCTCTGTAGCGCCCAGTACGAGCCGTTCGCCGCCGTGCAGCCGGCCACGAACCACGCGAGCTCGGGGCCGTCGTAGGCCCGGCACGTGTTCCTGAAGTGCTTCCAGGTCTGGCGGTGGTGCAGCCAGCCGCCCGAGTAGTCGAGCCTGAAGGCGACCTGCCTGATCTTCGGGCTCGCCGGCCGCTGGCGCGCGTTCACCGCGCCCCACGCGAGCAGGTGGGTGAGCTTGCCCTGCGCCCGGTAGGTGACGAGCGCGGTGCCCTTCGCGTTGACCGCGAGCGAGATCTGCGACGCGTTGCGCGCGATCAGCTGCGACGCGCCCGCCGTGCCGGCGAGCGCGAGCGCGACGCCCAACGCGCAGGCGAGGGCGAGGGAACGAATCGGCCGCATGTGCACCTCATCGGACGGCGCGCGCGCCGGCTCCTGACTCGTTCGAGGGAACGACGGCGCGCTACGAAGCCAGGCGCTCGCCGGAGGCCTCGTCGTGCGGGACCGGCACCTCGAGCGGAAGGCTCAGGAAGACCTCGACGACCGCCGGGTCGAACTGCGTGCCGGCGCCCGCGCGCAGCCGGCGGCAGGCCTCCTCGCCGCTCAGCCGCTTGCGGTACGGTCGGTCGGTGGTCATCGCGTGGAAGGCATCGCAGACGAGGATGATCCGCGCCTCGAGCGGGATCGCCTCGCCGGCCTTGCCGTCGGGGTAGCCGCCGCCGTCCCAGCGCTCGTGGCAGCTGCGGACGATCGTGCGCACCTCCGCGAGCCGGTCGATCGGCTCGAGGATCCGCTCGCCGAGCTCCGGGTGCATCTCCATCAGCTGGCGCTCCTCCGGCGTGAGCGGGCCCGGCTTGAGCAGGATGCTCGTCGGGATGCCGATCTTGCCGATGTCGTGGAAGAGGGCGCCGAGCTCCAGCTGCTTCAGCGCGCCGGCCTCCAGCCCCAGCGCCTGCCCGACGCGCAACGCCGCGTCGGTGATCCAGCGCGTGTGGGAGGAGGTGTACTCGTCGTTCGCCTCGAGCGCGTTCGCGAGGGCCTCGACCGTGGAGACGAACGTCTCCTCGAGGTCGTCGTAGCTCCGCGCGCGCTCGAGCGCGACCGCGGCCTGGTCGGAGATGCCACGCAGCAGGCGCAGGATCTCCTCGATCGTGTGCTCGCTGGCGACGGTCGGCTCGCGGACCGAGATGAAGCCGTCCAGCGCGCCGTCGTTGCGCAGCGGCGCGAGCGCCAGATTCGGCCAGTCGAGGGCGGGCGGCGGCATGGTGATCCCCTCGGCGTCCGCGGCGGTGACGAGGAACGGCTCGTTCCGTTCGCCGACCACCGCGTGCACGTCCGCGGCGGGCAGCGCGAGCTCGAGCAGCCGCCGGAGAGCCGGATCCGCGTCGTAGTCGGCATGCGCAGCGATGCGGAAGTCGCCGTCCTCGCCGGGTAGCCAGAGCGCGCACTTCTTGCCGCCGAGGAGGCGCGCCGCGGCACGAACGGTCTCGACGCCGATCTCGCTCGGCGTCGCGGCCTCGGAGATCGCGCCCGTGAACTCGAGCAGCGCCTTCAGGTGGTCGGCCTCGCGGCGCTGTGCCTCGTACAGCCGCGCGTTCTCGAGCGCGACGGACGCGTGGCCGGCGAGCACCTCGAGCAGCCGGACGTCGTCCTCGTCGAACTGTCCGACGCCGAGCTTGGAGATCGCGATCACGCCGATCACGCGCGCGCCGTAGCGCAGCGGCACCGCGATCTGCGACTCCTCGATCAGATGCGTGCCGGGGATCATCACCGCGAACTCGCACTCGAGCGTGTTCTCGACGAGCAGCGGCTCGGCGCTAGCGGCGACGTGCCCGGTGATGCCCTCGCCGATGCGCGTGCGCGGGAACTCGACGCGCTCGCCGCTGCGCGAGAGCAGCTCGCCGCGGAACGCGATCGGCACGACCTCGTCGCCCTCGATCACCGAGACGCGGCAGTTGTGGTAGTCGATCAGCAGCCGGAGCTCGTCCGCGATCGTCTCGCCGATCTGGCGCACGTCGTTCAGCCGGTTGAGCTTGCCGGCGAGGCTCTGCAGCATCTTCAGGTGCGCGATCGAGCGGACGTCGCGGCCGGCGTCGGGCTTGCCGTCGGGCCGCTCGCTCGTGTGCTCGTCGAAGAGGACGATCTGGTTCTTGCCGCGGGCCTTCGCGGTCATCATCGCGGCCTCCGCGCACGCCACCAGCTCGCGCGGGTTCATCGCGTGCTCGGGGCCCTGGGAGACGCCGACCGAGATCGTGATCTTGCCCGCCGCGCCGAACTCCACCTCCGCGAGCCTGTCGGTCAGCCGCCGCGCGAGCGTGACGGCGTCGCCCGCGTCGCCGCCGGGCATGATCATCCCGAACTCCTCGCCGCCGAGCCGGCAGACGACGTCGGAGCCGCGCAGCGACCCGCGCAGCAGCTCCGCGAGGTCGGTCAGGACCTGGTCGCCGGAGCCGTGGCCGTAGACGTCGTTGACGCGCTTGAAGTCGTCGATGTCGAGCATCACGACGGCGACCGAGTCGCGCGCCCGGCTCGCGCGCGTCAGCTCGGCGCGCAGGCGGTCGTGGAAGTAGCGGTGGTTGTAGAGCCCGGTCAGCGAGTCGGTCTGCGCCTGGTACTCGAGTCGCGCGCGGATCTGCGCGTTGTCGAGCGCGAGGGCCGCGGCGTCGGCGAACCGGCACGCGAGCTCGAACTCGTCGTCGCTGAAGGAGGCGTCCTCGCCGAGCCGGTACATGTTGAGCGTGCCCTTGACGAGGTCGCGCGCGATCAGGGGGATCGAGATCAGCGCCTCGGGCTCGTCGGGCGGCGTCCCCGGGACGGTGATCGTGCGCGGGTCGAGGTGCGCCTGATTCGCGCGCACCGGCTCGCGGTGGAGGGCGGCCCAGCCGGTGATGCCCTGGCCGAACTCCGAGCGGCTCTCCATGATCTTCTCGGCCCACTTGTCCCGCGCGAGCACCGGGATCAGCATGGTCTGCGCCTCGTCGGCCTGGTAGATCGAGAGCGTGTCGTGCGGGACCAGGTCGGCCAGGGTGTCGGCGATCCGCTCGAGCAGGTTGTCGAGGCTGTGCTCGGAGAGGATGTCGTGGAAGACGTCGGCGAGCTGCCGGTAGGACTGAACCAGCGAGTCGGTGCGTGGGGCGTCGGGAACGATTGCTCGACCGTCCTCTGGATGCGCAGGCGCAACAGCCGCAAGGTGATGCCGCACCGCCATAGTTTCCAGCTAGAACGCGCCGCGGAGATCCCCCGGAAAGGGGAACCGCGATCCGGCCCGGCTCAGTCCTCTTCGGCGGCCGCGAGCTCCGCTCGCAGCTCGTTCACGTGCGGAAGGGTGGCGAGCGCGGGCAGGATCGGCAGCCAGAGGTTGAAGAGCCGGTAGACGACGACGCCGAGCAGCGCGCGCACGAACGGGAAGCCGACCCAGTGCAGCGCGAAGGTCAGCGCGATCTCGACGACGCCCGCGCCGCCGGCCGGCAGCGAGCGCCGCGTGAGGACATAGCCGGTCGCGTAGCCGAGGATCAGCGCGGGCACCGAGAGCCGCGGGTTCCCGAAGACCTGGAGCGCGCCCCAGAGGCACGCGATGTCGCCGGCCCAGTAGGCGGCGGTGCCGAGCAGCCCGAGCCCGTGCTCGCGCGGCGTCGAGGTGAACATCGTGCGCAGGATCGTGAGCCCGCGCACTGCGTGCGCGAACGTGTTCGCGATGCGGCCGTCGCCGCTCGGGTGCGAGTAGCGCGCGGCGCGCTCGGGCGCGGTCAGCCAGACCGCCGCGAACGCACCGGGGATCACGAGGAGCCAGGGCAGCGTGATCGAGAGCGGCACGTCCTGGTCGGAGAAGAGGATCGCGATCGCCGAGCACAGCGCCGCCGGCGCGAGAATCGCGTACTCGAGCGCGCCGAGCGCGAGCACGCGCGCGACCGCGCCGTCGCGATCCTCGCCCGCGCCGCGCAGCACCCAGTAGTCGACCGCGAAGCCGCCGCTCGTGCGCGTCGCGGCGAACACGCCGAAGCCGGCGACGACCGCCTGGAGCGAGCGGCCGAAGGTGAGCTTCGGGCCCCTGTCCACCTTGGCCGTGTCGCGGACCATCAGCACGTACCCCGCGTAGGCGAGCAGCTCGCCGCCGAGACAGAGGAGCAGCCACCCGGGGTGCAGGTTGTGAGCCGCCCGGTCGATCCGCTCGCTGCCGGCGATGTAGGCGAGGCCCGCGACGGCGCCGAGCGCGAGCACCGTCGGCGCCACGAGGGCGAGCAACGGCCGAGCCTCGATCCAGTCGCGGAGCCGCCGGAGGGGGTTGGCGGACGCGGCCGAATCGCTCACGAGGAAACGCTAGCCACGTCGACGAGCCCGTGCGACTGCATCGCTGCGGGAATCGACCGGCTTGCCGCCGGCGGTGCGACAATCGCGCTGGTTCCTGCGGTGCGCGTGAACGTTCTCGAAGCAGCCTCTTCGGCCGAGCGCGGGGTGCTCTGGCGGGCGAGCGCGATTGCCGCCGCCGCCGCGCTGGCGCTGGTGGCGATCGTGCCGCGAGGCGGCGACGCGGCGGCGCATCTCTACCGGACGCTCCTCGTCGAGCACGGCGCCCCGCTCTGGGACAACCTCTGGTTCGCCGGCCAGTACCCGCTCGTCTCGTACAGCCTCTTCTACTACCTGCCGGCGGCGGTGTTCGGGAACCCAGCGATCGCGGCGACGGCCGTGGTGCTCTCGGGCCTGCTGTTCGCCTCGCTCGCGCTGCGGACGTTCGGCGCGGCGGCGCGTTGGCCCGCCTATGCGTTCGCCGCGGTCGCGGGCGGCCAGTTCTTCACCGGCGACTATCCGTACACCGCGGGCTTCGCAGCGCTGCTCGCCACGATCTGGGCCGTCCAGCGCGGGCGGACGTGGCTCGCGGTCGTCTGTGCCGCGCTGACGCTCGGCTGCAGCCCGCTCGCCTTCCTGTTCCTCGGCCTGACGCTGCTCGCCCTCTGGATCGGCTCGTCCCAGCCGCGCTCGCGGATCGTGATCCTCGGCGGCGCCTTGCTCGCGCTCGTCGGGGTCGAGCTCGGCGCGCTGCTGCTCTTCCCGAGCCCGGGCCTGTACTACCCGTTCGGCCTCTGGCGGCGCGCTGGCCTGGCGGAGCCCTTGCGCGCGGCCGCTCCTCTGGCTGTTCGCGGTCTGGACTGCGGCGACCGTCGTCGCCTACGTCGTGCCGTCCCCCGTCGGCCACAACCTCTTGCGGCCCGGCGCGGTCGTCTTCCCGCTGATGCTGCTCGCCGCCGCGCTCCGCGGCTTCCGCCCGCGCTGGCTGGTGTACCCGGCCGTCGCGGCCGCCTTCGTCGCGAACGTCGGCCCGTACGTCGCGACCGTCGTCTCACGCTCGGACCCGGCGGCGAACGCCGCGTTCTGGCGGCCGATGCTGCGGTTCGTCGCCGCGAACCCGGCACGCGACTTCCGGCTCGAGGTCGTGCCGACGATCAACCACTGGGAGGCGTACTACGTGCCGCGAGCCGGGTAGGCGATCGCGCGCGGTTGGTACCAGCAGCTCGACAACGGCGTGAATCCGGGCCTGAACAGGCGCGGGCTCACGGCGGCGGGGTACCGCGCCTGGCTCCGCAGCGTCGGCGTGCGGTACGTCCTGCTGCCCCGCGACACCCCGGCCGCAGGCTCGGTCACCCAGGCGCGCCTGCTCAAGAGCGGCACGTCGGGCCTCGTGCGCGTCTTCGCCGGCTCCGACGGCAGCGTCTACGAGCTGCCCGACGCGACGCCGATCCTGACCGGCCCCGGGCGCTCGGCCGTCACGAGCCTCAGCTTCTCCGGCGTCGCCGGCTGGGCGTCGAGCGCCGGCTCGTACCTGCTGCGCGTCCACTACACGCCGCTCTGGCGCGTGCGCGGCGACCTGTGTCCGACGCGCGCGTCCGCCGGGATGACGCGTCGGGAAGTCCGCAGGCCCGGGCGGTTCGAGCTGCGGGCCGCCGAGACCGCGGGCACCGTTCTCGAGCTGGTCGTCGACGGCGACCCGCGCCGTGCGTCGGGCTGCGGCGACGGCGACTAGACCGCCGCCGGGCTTCCCTCCTTGCTCTCCCAGTAGCGGTTCAGCGCGCCCTGGATCTTGATCATCCAGACGAACCAGCCGACGATCGGCAACAGGATCCACAACCCGGTCCACCCGGTCATCGGCTCCGCCCGTCCGTCGTCGCGGTACATCCGGCCGACCTCGGACGGCATCACGAACCAGATCACGGGCGCGAACACGATCTGGATCACGAGCGCGAGCACGCCGCCGATTCCTTGACCGGTGTGCCGTTGCAGCTCGTCGAAGCTCTTGAAGACCCAGTAGAGGTGGTAGATGCCGAGCGTGACGATCGACAGCACGATCGCGAACGCGACGCCCCGAGGCTGTCCGATCGGGCCTTGCACGTGTGCCGTCGCTGCGGGTGCAGCCGTTTCGCTCATACAGATCGCCTCCTGTCCGCCGCCGAGCGACTGCAAGCGACCATAGTGCCCGGACGAGACGAGCGTCAACGGTCGAGTGTGCTCGGCCGAAGCGCTCGGGCGTGGGGCCCCCC
>DATIER010000135.1:0-11542 GCA_035455605.1 Gaiellaceae bacterium | reverse complement strand
CCGCTCCTCGTCCGGGCCGATGCCCGCCGCCGAGAGCCGCTCCGGCGCGAGCAGCACGTCTGCGAGCTCCGCCAGCGCCTCGGGCTCGACCGCGTCGACCTCGGCCATGATCCGCTCGATCGAGAGCAGCTCGGTATCGGTGATCAGCGACTTGCCGAGCCGGCTCATGCGGTTGGAGGTCGACTCCATCGAGAGCAGGATCCGTCCCTTCAGGTTCTCCTTCGCCCGGGCGAGCTCCTCGGGGCGCACGTTGCCGCCGGCGATGTCGGCGATCTGCTGGCTCGCGATCTCGAGGCAGGCCGAGACGTTGTCCTCACGCGTACCGATGTAGACCCCGATCTGGCCGGTGTCCGTGTACTGCGAGGCGAAGCTGTAGACCGCGTAGGCCATGCCGCGCTTCTCACGGATCTCCTGGAAGAGCCGCGAGGACGCCGACCCACCGAGGATCCCGTCGAGCAGCGACGCCGCGAAGCGCCGCCGGTCGGTGCGCGCGATGCCGGGCGCGGCGATGCAGACGTGGTACTGCTCGGTGTCCTTGCGCTGGAAGCGAATGCTCGGCGGCGGCGCCTTCACGAGCGCCGGCCGCACGCGCGGGCCGCGGGCGGCTCCGGCCGAGCGCCGCTGCAGGCGCAGGAGCAGCCGCTCGAGCTGCTCGTGCCTGAGGTTGCCCGCGGCCGCCACGACGACGTTGCCCGGGACGTACATCGAGCGGTGGTACGCCGAGATCGTCCGGCGCGTCACGCTGGAGATCACCTCCGCGCGCCCGATCACGGGCCGCCCGAGCGCGTGCGTCCCGAACGTCGCCTCCGAGATCAGGTCGTGCACGAGCTCCTGCGGCTGATCCTCGTACATTGCGATCTCCTCGAGCACGACCTCGCGCTCGGCGTCGAGGTCGGCGAAGGCGGGCGCGAACACCATCTCGCCCATCACGTCGAGCGCGAGCTCCAGCTTGTCGTCCGGGACGCGCGCGTAGACCACGGTGTGCTCGCGTGAGGTGGCGGCGTTCAGCTCGCCGCCCAGGCCGTCGAAGATCTCGGCGATCTGCTGTGCGCCGTAGCTGGTCGTGCCCTTGAACAGCAGGTGCTCGATGAAGTGCGAGAGGCCGGCCTTCGCATCCGTCTCGTCGCGCGAGCCGGCGCCGATCCAGAAGCCGAGCGCGACCGAGCGGACATGCGCCAGGCGCTCCGAGATCACCCGCTCGCCCGAGTCGAGCTCCGTGAGCACGTACTTCTGCTGCACGCGCGGATCGTACTCGCGGGCGCCGCTAGGGTCGGTTCATGCAGCCGGACACGGCGTTCGACGAGGTGGTGCAGGCGGCGATCGAGTCGCTGCCCGACGAACTCCGCTCGGCGATGTCGAACGTCGCGATCGTGGTCGAGGACGAGCCGCCGCACGGGGAGCCGCTGCTCGGCCTCTACGAGGGGATCCCGCTGACGGAGCGCTCGAGCGCGTACGCCGGCGTCCGCCCGGACAAGATCTCGATCTACCGCGGCCCACTCGAGCGGCTCTACGGCGACGACCCGGAGCTGCTGCAGGAGGAGATCCGCCGCGTCGTGCTGCACGAGATCGCGCACCACTTCGGCATCTCCGACGAGCGGCTACGCGAGCTGGACCGCTACTGAGCCTTGTCGATCAGCTGGCTGAGCGTCGCGACCGACGGCAGCCCTGCGCCGAGGTTGGTCAGGCGCCCGCCGGTCTTGCCGACGAGGATCGTCGGCGTGCCGGCCAGCTGGTCGGCCTGAGCCTGCTGGTCGAACTGCGTCGTCTGGTCGGCGACGGACTTCGAGTTGACCGCGTCCTGTAGCTGCTTGACGTCGACGCCCGGGATGCTCGCGGCCGCGTCCGCGACCATCGAGTCGTCGAGCCAGCCGCCGTTCTCGGGCCCCTGGTTGAAGTAGAGGAGCTGCGAGAAGTTGAAGCCGCGGTTCTGGGCGAAGGCGGCGATCATCGCGCGCCTGCCGCGTTCCGAGTCGGGGCCGATGATCGCGACCGGACGGGCGATCACCTTCAGCTTCCCGGTGCGCACGTACCGGCTCATCAACGTGGGCATCACGGTCGTCTCGAACTCGCGGCACACCGGGCACTGGAGGTCGACGTACTCCACGAGCGTCGCGGGGGCGCTCGCCTTGCCTAGCACGTTCCCCTGCTGCGGGATCCCGGCGAACTGCTTCTGGATCGTCGCGGCGTCGGGGAGCGCCGTCCCCGAGGTGGAGCTCGAGCTCGAGCCGTTGCCGCCGGAGACCACGATCACGATCGCGACGATCGCCGCGATCGCGACGAGCACGGCCACCGCGCCGCCGAGCACCCACGGCGAGGCCTTGCGACCCCCGGTGCTCCGGACGGGCGGGCGCGAGACCGCTGCCTGCCGTTGGCGTCTGGCTGTCTTGCCGCTCGTCATCGCTCGTCCCTAACGGTAGCTGCCGAGATCGGCGGCGTCGCCCCCAAGAGGAGGAACTCCGCGCAGAGCACGAAGCCCGTCAGCGCGAGCGTCGGGATCGTCATGTAGCCGAACTCGTTGATCCACTTGGTCGCGCAGCCGCCGGGCGCCGAGAGCAGGCACGCCTTGGCCTGCTCCACCACGCCGTTCTCGACGAGCAGGTGGTAGACGGAGACGCCGGCGCCGACGAGCGGCAGCGGCAGCAGGTAGCGGGCCACGCGGCGGTCGTTCGCGAGCGCCGCGAGCAGCGTCACGATCGTGAGCGGGTACATGCAGATGCGCTGGTACCAGCACAGCTCGCACGGGACGAAGCCGGCGATCTCGGAGAAGAAGAGGCTGCCGGCGGTGGCGATCGAGGAGACGAGGAAGACGAGCCAGAGCTCGTAGCCCTCGACGAGGCCGCGCAGGAGGTCGCCCATCGCGCGCAGCCCCACGAGCCAGCCGACGCCGACCAGCAGCAACAGGCCGGCGATGACCTGGCCGACCACGCCGAGGACGGCCAGCAGGACGATCGTGTCGTGAGTCAGCGCGGCGCCTCGAAGACGGTGTCGGTGTGCGGGTCGACGTAGAAGCGCGTCCGCCGCTCGTCCTCCCACAACGCGAGGCGCGCGAGGCCGACCAGCGACATCGCGGCCAGCCCCGCGAGCAGCCCGGCGAGGAGCGCCGCGAGGCCCGGCTGCGGCCAGAGCGCGACGGCGATCAGCGCCGTGAGCCCGATCGTGCTCGGGTAGGCGACGTGCGCGAGCGTACGCGCCTTGCCCGCAAAGCGGGCGTCCGCCGGCACGGGCTGCGGCTCCGCGAACTTCAGCGCCGAGCGGCGGCGCCGGTCGCCGCCGTACACGGCGAGCAGCAGGGCGAACGCGCCGACCGCGAGCAGCCCGAGAGCCGCGCCGCGGTCGACGCCGAACGCAACGGCCGCGACCACGCCGGCGAGCGCGAGCACCAGGCGGAGCCCGGCGATCAGGAGCGCCTGTTCCCTCGCCTCGACGAGGAGCGGCGCTCCTGCCCGCTCGGCCGCCTCAGCGGTCGCGCCCGCCGCGCCCACGGCCGCGCCCGCCCCGGCCACGCTCGCCGTCGCGCCGCGGCGGCCGCTCCTCGCGCTCGCGAGGAGGTGCGTCCTTCGCGCGCTCGATCAGCTCCTCGGGCTGGACGAGGTTGCCGTTCTCGTGCTTGGCGACCAGCTTCAGGCCGATCCGGCCACGCTCCTTGTCGACCTCCTGGACGATCACGTCGAGCACGTCGCCGCGCTCGATCACGTCCTCGATGTGGCCGACGCGGCCGGGGCCGACGTTGGAGACGTGCAGCAGGCCGTCCGTTCCCTTCTTCAGCTCGACGAAGGCGCCGAACTGCGTCGTCTTGACGACCCGGCCGGTGTAGGTGTCCCCCACCTCCGGCTCCTTCGTCAGGCCCTCGATCGCGGCGATCGCGCCGTCCGCCTTCGGGCCGTCGGTCGCGTAGATCAGGATCGTGCCGTCCTCCTCGATGTCGATCTGGACGTCGTGGTCGGACTCGAGCGCGCGGATCGTCTCGCCGCCCTTGCCGATCACCATCCCGATCTTCTCGGGGTCGATCTTGATCGTCGAGATCCGCGGCGCGTTCGCCGCCAGCTCCGTGCGGCTCGCCGGGATCGTCTCGACCATGCGGTCGAGGATGAACTCGCGGGCCTGCTTCGCCTGGGCGAGCGCGTTCCGCATGATCTCCTGCGTGACGCCGGTGATCTTGATGTCCATCTGCAGGGCGGTGATGCCGTCACGCGAGCCGGCGACCTTGAAGTCCATGTCGCCGAGGTGGTCCTCGGCGCCCTGGATGTCGGTCAGGACCACGTAGTCGTCGCCCTCCTTGACGAGGCCCATCGCGATGCCCCCGACCGGCGCCTTGATCGGCACGCCGGCGTCCTGCAGCGAGAGCGTCGAGCCGCAGACCGAGCCCATCGACGACGAGCCGTTCGACTCGAGCGTCTCGGACACGATCCTGATCGTGTACGGGAAGTCCTCGAGCGACGGGATCATCGGCTCGAGCGCGCGCTGCGCGAGCGCGCCGTGGCCGATGTCGCGGCGCTTCGGGCCGCGCATGAAGCCCGTCTCCCCGACCGAGTAGGGCGGGAAGTTGTAGTGGTGCATGTAGCGCCGGTCGGTCTCCAGGGAGAGATCGTCGATGCGCTGCCCCTCCTTGGCGGTGCCGAGCGTCAGCAGCGACATGATCTGCGTCTGGCCGCGCGTGAAGAGCGCCGAGCCGTGCGTGCGCGGGCTGACGCCCACCTCGCACGAGACCGGACGGATCTCCTCCGGGTCGCGGCCGTCCGGGCGCCGCTTGTCGATCGCGATCTTGCGGCGGACGAGCTCCTTGTAGATCGACTCGGCCGCCTTCTTGATCTGCTGGCGGGTGATCGAGTCCTTCACCACGGGCGTGTCCTCGTCCGACGCGGGTGCGCCGACCGGGAACGGCAGCTGGACCTCCTCCTCGATCCGGCCGTAGAGCAGGCTGCGCTTGGCCGACTTCAGCTCCTTGGAGTCCTGCTCGGCCTCCGTCAGCGATCGCAGGTCGTCCTCGAACTGCTCGCGCACCGGCCTGACGACGGCGTCGAGCCGCTGGCGGTCGAGGATCATCGCGAGGCTCGAGCGCACCTGGATCTGGCGCCGGATGTCGTCCTCGGTCGACTCCATCGAGAGCGCCGGCGTCAGCTCGGAGACGAGCTCCTCGACGACCGTCGGGGCCTCGCGCAGGCCCTCGGAGGCGATGCGCTCGGCGAAGCGGTGCCCGTGCTCGCGCTCGAGCTGGTCGGTCAGCTCCGCATCGAGCCACTTCTCCTTGCCGACCTGGCGGCGGAGCTCCTCCTGCGCGTCGCAGATCTTGCGGATCTCGGCGTGCGCCAGCTCGAACGCCTCTAGGATCGTCTCCTCGGGAATCTCGTCGGCGCCGGCCTCGACCATCGTGAGCGCGTCGGGCGTGCCGACGACGATCAGGTCGAGGTCGCTCTCGCCCTCCTCGACCACCGGCAGCGCCGGGTTGACGACGAGCTGGCCGTCGACGCGGCCGATGCGCACGGCGCCAACCGGCCCGAGGAAGGGCAGCGGCGAGACCATCAGCGCCGCGGAGGCGCCGTTGATGCAGAGGATGTCGTGCGCGGTGACTAGGTCGACCGACAGCGTCGTGCAGACCACGTGCACCTCGTTCTTGTAGCCCTTCGGCCAGAGCGGCCGGATCGGGCGGTCGATCATGCGGGCGGTCAGGATCGCCCGCTCCGTCGGCCGGCCCTCGCGCTTGAAGAAGCCGCCAGGGATCTTCCCGGCCGCGTACATCCGCTCTTCGACGTCGACGGTGAGCGGGAAGAAGTCCGCCCCTTCGCGCGCCTCCATCTTGCCCTGCGCGGTCGCGAGCACCATCGTCTCGCCCGCGCGGACGACGACGGCGCCGTCGGCTTGCTTGGCGAGCTTGCCGGACTCGAAGGTCAGCTCCTGGTCGCCGACGGTGACGGACACCGATGCGACCCGGGGCTCAGTGATTGTTGCCATGTGGTTCCTCCACTTCTCGTTGGAGAGTGGAGGTTTGGGTCAGCTTCGGTGACGCCGAAGCTCGCTCAAACTTCCACCCTCCGGCGGTTGGGGTGAATGTCCGGTGTCGGCCTACCTCCTCAGGCCGAGCTCCTGGATGAGAGCGCGGTAGCCCTCGAGGTTCCGCTTCTGCAGGTACTGGAGCAGCCTGCGGCGGCGGCCGACGAGCTTGAGCAGGCCGCGGCGCGAGTAGTGATCCTTCGGGTGCGCGCGGAGATGCTCGGTGAGCTCGTTGATGCGGGCGGTCAGGAGCGCGATCTGCACCTCGGCCGAGCCCGTGTCCCCGGCGGTGCGGCCGTGCTTGCCGACGATCTCCTGCTTCGCTTCCTTGGTGAGGGTCACGTGGCCTCCTCGTGTACGCAACTCCGCCGTCCAAGCACGCCGCGAGGAAGCACACGCGAGCGGCCGAGACGGCGGTTCTGGCCGGGAAGGGTAGCAGCGCTGCGGGTTTCAGGCGTTTCGCCCCGGAGGCCACCATCCTCCTCCCCGCTGCGAGCGTATCGAGGTCGAGCGCAACCATGGTGACGGGACGCGAACGAAAGCGGCACCATTCGTCCACAGTGCAGGCGGCGGTGGCAGCAGGGCATCCGGCGACGGTCGACGCCGCGATCGAGGTGCTCGAGGCCGGTGGCTCGGCGGCCGACGCCGCGGTCGCCGCCGGCCTCGCGTCGTGCGTCGCCGAGACGGTGATGACCGGCTTGCTCGGCGGCGGGCACGCGATCTACTACGACGCAGTCAGCGGCGAGGCGCGCAACCTCGACTGCTTCGTGGCAGTTCCGGGCCTGGACGGCCCCGCCGGGCGCCGTGCCGAGCTCCTCGAGCTGGAGGTGCCGTTCGGGACCGAGCTCGTCCGCTACGCGATCGGCATCGCCTCCTGCGGCGTCCCAGGGCTTCCCGCCGGCCTCGGCGCGCTGCACGCGGCGCACGGTCGCCTGCGCTGGGAGCGACTCGTCGAGCCGGCGCTCCGCCTGGCGCGCGACGGCGTCGAGTTCCCGCGTCAGCACGCCACCTGCCTCGCGATGCTCGAGCCGGTGATGACGATGAACGAGGGTGCCGCGGTCTACGCGCCGGGGGGGCGACTGCTCGGCGCGGGCGAGCGGCTGCGGCAACCGGGCCTCGTGACGGCGCTCGAGTCGCTCACCGACGAAGGTGCCGACAGCGTCTACGACGGCTCGCTCGCCGCGGCGCTGCTGGGCCTGATGGAGGAGCACGGCGGACTCGTCACCCGCGCCGACCTCGAGGCGTACGAGGCGGAATGGTCACCGCCGGCGGTCGTGCCGTACGCGGGCACGCGCCTGCTCACGCGCTCGGGGCTCGCGCCGCTGGAGGAGCCGCTCGCCGACCTGCCGCCACTGCTCGGGCTCGCGCCGGCCGAGCGGGCGCTCGCGCTCGTCCGCGCACTCGACCGGCCCGGCATCGACGGCCACACGACCAGCCTCACCGTGATCGACGCGGAAGGCAGCGCGTGCGTGCTGACGAGCAGCCTCGGCCTCGGCTCCGGCGACTGGCTGCCCGGCCTCGACGTGCACCTCAACAGCATGCTCGGCGAGGCCGACCTGATCCGCGGCGAACTGGCGCCGGGCGAGCGGATGGGGAGCATGATGTCGCCGTCGCTCGCGCTGGACGACGACGGCCTCGCCTTCGCCGGCGGCGCGGCCGGCGGGACGCGCCTACGGAGCGCGCTCGTCCAGGTCCTCGCCGGCACGCTCGACGAGGGCCTCGCCCCGGACGCGGCCGTCGAGCGCCCGCGACTCCACCCCGCCGACGGGGTCGCTCACCTCGAGCCCGGGCTCGAGGACGAGGTCGCGCACGCGCTCGAGCAGGCCGGCTACGTCGTCAGGTCGTGGCCGGAGCGGCATCACTACTTCGGCGGCGTCAGCGTCGTCACGCGTGCAGGTGCAGCGGGCGATCCGCGGCGAGGTGGAGCTGCCGCGACCCTCCCTCCGGCGTGAACGGCAGCCAGCCCAGGTACCCGCAGTCGGGGCAGCCCGGGTTCATTGCCGCCGTGCCTCCACCGGCCGGCTTCGCGTAGACGCCCCCGCAGCCGAGGCAGCGCACCGACTGGAGCACCTTCAGGCCTCGATGCATGTGGGAGGCGGTTCCCATGCTGAGCAGAGGCCGAAAACGACCGAAACTTGCGTTTAGCTGCTCTTCCTCGACCGGCGCCTTCGCCCGCAGGCGTCGAGCGCGACCCACCCCACGCCGCCGCAGCGCGGGCAGGGGCCGGCCTTGCCGTCGCGCGACTCGAGGCGGTACTCGGCGCCGCAGTCGAGGCAGCGGACGACCGCGGCGCTGATCGTGGTTCTGCGCATACCCGAGTGATGCGCTCGGGCTGGAGAACCTGCGGGTCAGGCGGGGCGCTGCGCCTGCCGCGTCGCCTCGACGTCGCGCGCGATCTGGTCGACGAGCTCCGCCTCGCTCGCAAAGGCCCGCTCGTCCCGCAAACGGGCCCAGAGCTCGATCGTCAGCTCCTGCCCGTACAGGTCCCCGTCGAAGTCGAGCAGGAACGCCTCGATCCGGCGCTCCTCGCCGCCGTAGTGCGGATTCGTGCCAATCGAGATCGCGGCCCGGCTCGGCCCGGCCGCGCCCGCGTAGATGCCGTAGCCGGGGACGACGACGCCCGGCTCCGGGCGGATGTTCGCGGTCGGGAAGCCGAGCGTCCCGCCGCGCGCGTCGCCCGCGACGACGATGCCCGAGACCTCGGCCGGCCGGCCGAGCAGTCCTGCGGCGCGCTCGACCTCCCCGTTGCGGAGCAGGTCGCGCACCCGCGTGGAGGAAACGCTCTCCACTAGCGGCACCGGCCGCGCGTCGAAGCCGAGCCGCGCGAGCGACTCGAGGTCGCCGGCGCGCCCGCGCCCGAAGCGGAAGTTCGTCCCCGCCACCACGACCTCGGTCCCGATCGGGCGCAGGAAGCGGTCGGCGAAGCCCTGCGGCGACAGCTTCGCCACCTGGAGGTCGAAGTCGACCACGAGCGCGTCCTCGATCCCGCTCTCGGCGATCAGCTCGAGCCGCCGCTCGAGCGAGCACAGCAGCTCGACCTCGTAGCCGAGCGCGACGCGCGGGTGCGGGTCGAACGTGACCCCCGTCGGCGTCAGGCCGGCGGCGACCGCCGCCTCGAGCACGCGGCGATGGCCGAGGTGCACGCCGTCGAACGTCCCGAGCGCGACCGCGCGCGGGCGCTGCTCGAGCGCAGCCGGGTCGCGGGCGGTCTTCACAGCCGGGCGAGCGCCTCCTCCGGGTCCAGCAACCGGTCCGGGTCGGCCTCCTCGACGCGGAAGGGCCCGACCTCGGTGCGGCGGAGGGAGACGCAGTGGCCGCCGAGCGCGGTCGCGATCGCGCGGACGTAGGTACCGGAGCCGACGTGCAGGTCCAGCCGGGCGACGCCGTCCGCGTACGAGACCAGTTCGAGCACGTCGACGCGCGAGCGCCGCACCGGCATCTCGACGGCGACGCCGCGGCGGTGCAGCCGGTACGCGCGCTCCCCGCCGACCTTGACCGCGGACGCCGTCGGAACCGGCAGCTCGACCTCGCCGCGCAGGCTCGCGAGGCGACGCTCCAGCTCCGCGTGCTCCGGCGGCTCGTGCTCCTCCACCACGCCGCCCTCGCGGTCGCCGGTGTCCGTGACCGCCGCCAGCGAGACGTCTGTGCGGTAGCGCTTGTCGAGCGCGACGAAGCGCGGCGCGAGCTTGGTCGCACGACCGGACAGGACGAGCAGCAGCCCCGTCGCAAACGGGTCGAGCGTCCCCGCGTGGCCGGTGCGCGCGCCGGTGCGGCGGCGCACGTCGGCGACGACCGCGAACGAGGACGGCCCCTCGGGCTTGTCGATCAGGAAGAGCCCGCTCGGCTCAAGCGCCCGTGGCGGCACGGAACTCGCGGTGGATGAAGTCCGCGATCTCGTCGACGGACTGGTCGCTCGAGAACCCGGCCGCCTGCCGGTGGCCGCCGCCACCCGCCCGGCGCGCGATCGCCGAGACGTCCAGCTCGTCGTTCGAGGCGCGCAGGCTCACCCGCCGCGGCGGCCCGTCGCGCCGCGGCGGCTCGCGGATCAGCGCGGCCATCTCGGCGCCCTCGACGGCGCGCAGGTAGTCGATGATCCCCTCCGAGTACGCCTCCGCGACGTTGAGGTCGATGTAGTCGCTGCGTAGCAGGTACGAGACGACGAGGCGGCCGCCCTCCATCACCTGCGCCCGGTCGAGCGCCCGTCCGAGCAGCTTCAGCTTCGCGAACTCGACCGACTCGTAGACGCCCTGGAAGACGCGGTGGACGTCGGCGCCGGCCTCGACCAGCTCGGCGGCGAGACGCAGCGCCTTCGGGGTCGTGTTCGTGTACTGGAACCGGCCGGTATCGGTCACGACGGCGATGTAGAGCGCCTCCGCGACGTCCGGGGTCAGCACGACGCCGAGCTCGCGGAAGACGTCGCGGAGCACCTCGCCGGTCGAGGACGCGTCGCCGACGACGAGGCTCACGTCGCCGAAGCGCGAGTTGTCGTGGTGGTGGTCGACGTCGAGCACGAGCGGCGCCTGCTCGAGCAGCGTCGGGTCCGGGCCGATCCGCGACTCGTTTGCGCAGTCGAGCGCCACGAGCACGCGGTCGGCCGCGTCGGGCGGCGGCTCGCGCAGGATCCCGTCGAGCGGCATGAACCCGTACTCGCGGGGCAGCGGCGCGTCGCCGTACAGGTACATCGCGCTGTCCTTGCCGAGCTGGTCCAGCGCGAGCTTGGTCGCGAGCAGCGACCCGAGCGCATCGCCGTCGGGGTTTTCGTGGGTGACGAGCAGGAAGCGGTCGTGGGAGCGGAGCGCGTCGGCGACCGCCTGCAGGTCACTCGTCTGCTGCGTCTGGGGCGAGCTCATCGATGAGTTGGGTCATGCGGACCCCGCGCTCGACCGTCGGATCGTATTCGAAGGCCAGCAGGGGAGTTCGCTTCAGGCGCAGCTCGCGCGCGACGCGCGCCTGCAGCACGCCGTGCGCCGCCTCGAGCCCCGCCAGCGTCTTGCGCCGCTTCGCCTCGGAGCCGAGCACGCTGACGAAGACGCGCGCCTGCCGCAGGTCGGCCGTGGTCTCGACGCCCGTGACGGTGACGAACCCGATCCGCGGGTCCTTCAGCTCGGCGAGGCCCTCGGAGACGACCTCCCTGACGGCCTCGTTCACCCTGCGCATGCGCTCGTTCATCCGGGATATTCAAGCGACTCGTCGCCGACTCGGAGGTCGCGGCGTCGCTGCGCTCGCGGCCTGTTCGTGCTGGCTGTGGTGATCGGCTTCAGCTTGCGGCCGCGCCGCGACGAGGCCGAGCCCGGGCCACACCGCTCAGTCGTCGAGCGTCACGAGCTCGCGCTCGACACTCGTCAGCACGTAGGCCTGGCCGGCCAGGTAGCGCTCGGCGCCGTCGAGCAGCTCCTCGGCCTCACGGTGGCCGCGCGCGACGCAGGCGACGGTCAGCCGCGCGCGCTGCCAGAGCTCGTGGTGGTCGACCTCGGCGACGGACGCACCGAAGCGCCGCTGCAGCTGCGCCTTCGCGGAGAGGAGCTCCTTGCGCTTGCCTTTCAGCGTGCGGTTC